>SBGQ01000101.1 GCA_006226965.1 bacterium
TCACTGCTTACCCAAGGCTGTGGATATGGAGCTGCCTGATCTACCCCACCCGAAGGTTCAGCTTTTCGATCAATGCCAATCTGCCCAGTGTCTTCGATCCAAGAGATTGTTTCTTTGTAAACACATTATTTACACTCATTTTGAAGTAATTTGCAATTACTTCTGCCTTTTCATTTGGTTTTTTTAGCCACATTTGCATAAATGATCTGTTTTTCTCTTCTAGATCATCAACACAATCGCGCAGAGCTTCAATCTTTTCTTCTTCAATAAGTATTTCTATCTGTTCAGCCAACGTTGCTACATATTCCTGATTATCATCTAAGGATTCCAGCTCCGTTTTTCTGATGATAGACAAGTATTGATTTTTAGCTGCTTTTACAATGTATGTTCCAATTTTTTCTGCGTTTTCTATTTTACCGGCACGAATATTATTAACGGTATACATAAACACATTTTGTATCGCATCTTCAGCGTCATTTTGGCTAGCTCGCATAGATGCCTTTAGGAACAACACTAGATTCGGGCGCAATTCATTGATTGCTTTGGCAATATTGGCCTCATCATGCTCTAATACCGCACGATAAAACATCTCAACAAACTGTGCATCAATCATTCTTATTCAACTAAGTTTAGAATTTCTTGTGGCACATCTAATTCTAGTCGCAATAACTGAGATGCATGAGTTTTTCCCTGTGCATCTAATTTCAATGAAACTGTCCCGCCGCCGCCTAAACTTTCATATAGTAAAAAGTTTAGCGCTCCTATATTTGGCAATTCAAAGCGTTCAACCTTGCCTTTGCAAACATGCTTCATGTGCTCTTTTACAACACTTTCCGTGAGCTCAGCTTCAAGAAATGGATAAATATCAGGGTGCCTTGCGATGATTCCAACATTACTTGCATTTCCTTTGTCACCGCTTCTCCCGTGAGCAATCTTTAATAAATGTACCTTTGGCATTATTACGCTGTTTTAATTGTCCCAATTACATGTATGGGCTCGTTGTTATTGTCAGCCCAATTTTTAATTGAATCTACGCTTTCTTTTTTAACAATTACAATTAAACCGATTCCTAAATTTAAAGCTTCTCTAGCATCTTCTTCCGGAACATTACCTAATTCTTGAATCAGTTTGAAAAGTGCAGGTCTTTTCCAAGAGTCCCAGTCAATATCAATTCTTAAACCTTTGGGAACTACACGTTTAGTATTCCCTACAATTCCACCTCCGGTAATGTGTGAAAAAGCGTGAACTCCATCTATTTTTTTTAGCTCGCGAATAATGGGTAAATAAGATTTATGAACCGCCAATAAGGCCGAACCGACATTAGTACCCAATACATCAACATAATCGTTCACAGAATAGTGGCTCAACAATACTTTTCTTGCCAATGAATAACCATTTGTATGAAGTCCGGTGCTTTCAAATCCTATTAATACATCACCTTCCTGAACTTTTGTACCATCATAAATTGAATCTCTGTCAACAACACCTACAATTGTTCCTGCTAAATCGAATTCGCCGTCTTTGTAGATATCCGGCATTTCTGCGGTTTCGCCACCAATCAACGCGCAACCATTTTCTCTACATGCAACCGTAAAACCCTTTATTACATCCTTCGCTACATTTTGGTCGAGTCGTCCTGTTGAGAAATAATCTAAAAAGAAGAGGGGCTCTGCTCCACAAACAGCGATATCATTCACACAATGGTTTACTAAACATTGTCCAACTGTATCATATACTCCCTTTGTAAAGGCAACGATTAATTTTGTACCCACACCATCGACAGAGCTTACCAAAACAGGATCTTTCATTCCACCAAAATCCGGGCGAAACAAGCCTCCAAATCCACCGATGTTTGATAAAACTGAAACATTATGTGTTTCCTTTATCATGTCTTTGATTGAATCAACTAATTGTTCGCCGGCTTTAACATCAACACCGGAATCTTTATAGGTAAATACTTTTTTTTCCTGCATGGATAGATAGAGTAAAGATTTAGAGTGAGGGGTGCTGCGAAGATACGGATTCCTAGACTTTTACCTGACTTGATTGTGTAAATGGCGCATACCACGTTTTAACTAAATCAGACAAACCGTCTTTTTGATTCTTGGGTATAAAATCGTTTGCCTTCCCATCATACTCATAATCTAAAGCCCATTCTTGTGCATTTTTTACGGTATTTGCAATTGCTTCGACGATGTACTCCGCCTCTTCGTTTGTCATGGTAGGATGTAATGATAAACGTACCCAACCCGGTTTTAGAGAACGATCTCCCTGATCGATTTTATCAGTTATCACTTTAGAAAATTCAGGCCGCACATGTAATAAATAATGCCCGTATGTACCGGCGCAGGAACATCCGCCACGCACCTGAACTCCGTATTTATCATTTAATAAACGTACCATGAGATTGTAATGCACGTCTTCTACATAAAATGATAAGACACCCAACCGCTCTTTGATATTTCCCGCCAACATATGTAAGCCTTTTACTGAAACGAGTTTATCCCAAACCATTTCTAATAATTCATGTTCGCGCTCAATAATATTTGCAGTACCCATTTCATCTTTTAGTTGAAGCGCCATAGCGGCACGTATTGTTTGCAGAAAAGGAGGTGTACCGCCATCTTCTCTGGCTTCAATATCTTCATAATAACGATGTTCGCCCCAAGGGTTTGTCCACTCAACGGTTCCGCCACCCGGATTATCCGGAATTTTATTTGAATACAATTTTGGATCGAATACTAAAATTCCCGTAGAGCCCGGACCGCCCAAGCATTTATGAGGAGAGAAAAATATGGCATCCAAATGTTCCATTGGGTCTTCCGGACGCATGGTAATATCGATGTATGGAGCAGAGCAAGCAAAATCAACAAAACAATAACCTTCGTATTCATGTATCATGCGAGCCATGTCATGATATGGTGTAAAAATCCCGGTTACATTCGAACAGGATGTAATGGCAGCAATCTTTAACGGACGTTTTTTGTATTGCTCTAATAGCTTAGCAAAGTGGTCTAAATCGACTAACCCGTCATCTGTTGGATTGATAATTTCTACATCAGCAATGGTTTCTAACCAAGAAGTTTGGTTGGAATGATGCTCCATGTGAGTAATAAACACAATTGGACGTTCATTCTCTTGCAAGTTAACCCTGTCTACAAATCGCTCGTGAATACGCAAACCTAACATACGTTGTAGTTTGTTTACCACTCCGGTCATTCCGCTTCCGGCAGATATCAACACATCGGTTTCGTAAGCGCCGACGTGTTTTTTGATGAATTTCCCTGCTTGGTGATAAGCGCGAGTCATAGCAGAACCCGTAATCGTAGTTTCTGTATGTGTATTAGCTACATAAACCCCAATTTGCTCGGAAATACGTTTTTCAATTGGCGCATAAAGCCTTCCGCTTGCAATCCAATCAGCATAAACTATTTTCTTTACACCATAAGTACCTAAAAAATGCGCCTCAATACCGATAATCTGTTTTCGAAACGGTTCAAAGTACGACTCTAAATTTCCCACCTCGTTCATCTTTTACACAACTTGATTAGTGAATACCCGAAAATACGTAATCATTCTCGAATTTTACGCCGGAAATGGCAGTTTTAATTGTTGTGGTGCTATAAAATCCATTTCATTATCAAGATTTGAAAGGGCAATTCCCAACAATCGGACCTTTCTTTCTCCCGCTTGAGTGTGATCCATTAACTGTAATGCTTGTTCATAAATGAAGTCACTTTCATTATAATATTCAGGTGTTGTATGGGAACGAGTAATGGTATCAAAATCATCATATCTCACTTTTACCGTGATGGTTTTCCCTTTTACTGAAATCTTTTGCATACGCTCCGATACTTTTTCAGCTATCGTTTTAAGTTCCGTTAAAAGGATTTCCCATTCTTTATAATCCGTAGAAAACGTTCTTTCTGCTCCAACGGATTTTCTTGTGTGCTCGGGTGTTACTTCCCGGTCATCTTCTCCACGTACGATATGGTAGTAATAGGAACCTGCTTTTCCAAAATGCCTCGTTAAATCTTCTTCTTTCCATTTTATTAAGTCGGCCCCGGTGTCGATTCCTAGTAAATTCATTTTTTGCTTCGTTACTCTTCCCACACCATGAAATTTTCCAATCGGTAATTTCATTAAAAAACCGGTGGCTGATTCAGGAGTAATTACAGTAAGCCCGTTCGGTTTTTGAAAATCCGAAGCTACTTTTGCCAAAAACTTATTAAAAGAAACTCCGGCACTTGCCGTTAGCTGTGTTCTATCGAATATTTTTTGTTTGATTTCTTTTGCAATTAACGTTGCTGACGGGTTATTCGTTTTGCTTTCAGTTACATCTAAATAAGCCTCATCTAAGGATAATGGCTGAATTAAATCTGTGTATTCTTCAAAAATCTCTCTTATTTGATTGGATGCTTCTTTGTAAACCTCAAAACGCGGACGTATAAATATAACCTTTGGACACAATCGAAGTGCCTGGGCTGAAGACATAGCCGAACGTAACCCATATTTTCTAGCTACATAGTTTGCTGTTGCTAAAACTCCTCTGCCAGTCGGGCTCCCGCCAACAGCAACTGGCTTTCCTTTTAATTCAGGATTATCTCGCTCTTCAACACTCGCGTAAAAAGCGTCCATATCAATATGAATAATCTTCCTTATCATATATGTGCAATATATGTAAGAAAGATTAAAACAACTATTACTTTATAAGTATCATCTTGTGAGTAAGAATCGTCTTCTTTGTTACCAAAATGGCAATATAAAGTCCTGAAGCTAATCGATTCCCATTAAACAGAAATGTATGTTCACCTTTATCAATATTGCCATTATAGATTTGTGAGACTCTTCTTCCTAAATAGTCCACTACAAATAAATCTATAGTCTGAGATTCTGGAAGATTGATATTAAGATTCGTTGATGGATTAAAGGGGTTTGGAATATTTTCAACTGATATGAAATATGAATCCGGAATTTGGACATTTTCAACTGATGTTGATACAGCGAAAACGGAATGACTTTCAGAGTTAGTAACTCTAAAAAGATTTTTTTTAGTGAGAACAAATAACTCATTGTTCACATATTTCAAACCTTCAATTGTGCTGTCCATCTTTAAAAATTGAGATACTGATATTCCATATTCAGTCCCAATAAACAAAGTGTCAGAAGAAGTCCAATACACTTCATTTAATGAAGTATTTACTGAAAAATAGCTTGCCGTTGCGCTTAATTGAATATTTTCCCCGCTTGTTAAGTTAACTGAGTACAAACCTTTTGTATAGGGGTTTTTGTAGTATAAGACTTCATTATCAGAAGAAAATTCACTTATTAATTGATATTGACTTGAAATTTCAATTGAATTTGAAATCGGGTTACCCACTTTATCAGCCCAATAAATCAACCCTTTTTCACTATCAAACAAGAGGAACTTTGTGTTATCTGCAGTCTCATTGAAAAACAAAATTTGCTGCTTTATATATGTAGAATCGGATAATCGTGAAGATTCTGACAAATAATCGATAAACAGGTATAAATCATCTGGACTCATAGCTTGTTCAATACTAGAATCCGGCAACCAAAAGGACCCCAACCCCGGAATTGTTAAATAATTCAGTCCATCGTTCGAATAAAATCCTGAACTTAATCGCTCTCCATATTCCCTAGGTTGAATATCAACCAAAATATCTTCAAAATCATGTTCTTCATTCTGATAAAAAATTGTTGGTGATGACACCCCACAAAAACCAGCGCCGGGATCTGTCAATCCAGCATTATCATTTACAATCCCCAAAAAAAATCTGTTTTTATACCCAAATTGATTGACTTCTAATAAACCTTGACCTGAAAATAATACTACTTCATCATTCTTTAAAATCCACGTTTTCGCTTCAAATTCCGGTGTTTGCCACTCCCCAATATGATGAAAAGTATGCTTAACAAATGAAACAAAACCTGCTCCTGTGGAATCCTCCCAAACGTTTAATGATGATAAATAAGCCGACGTATCAATTTCTGATTGAGCACAAATTAACGGTGCATTCGTGAAGAAGAACAGTAAAAGCAGTACATTCTTTCTCATAACATTCCTTTCATTATTTAGTTAATGTAATAAATGCGACTTAAATATCCTTATGCTAAACACAAATTAAATCAGCATGATATACGTGCTGCAATAAAAGCATTAAAGTCTGATGTTTTAAGCAGAGGAAAGGCAACTCAACAGCTTGAAGAAAAACTTTGTGAAGCAACCGGAGCTTCCTATGCAGTTGCGGTTTCTTCAGGTACAGCTGCTTTACATTCTGCATATTTAGCTTTGGACAAACCTCGCGATACTACCTTTTTTACCTCTCCAATTACATTTGCTTCTGCTGTAACCACCGCTGTTCTAAGTG
This sequence comes from bacterium, assembly GCA_006226965.1. GTDB lineage: Bacteria > Bacteroidota > Rhodothermia > Balneolales > M1805 > M1805. The sequence goes on from SBGQ01000101.1 coordinate 6,393, forward strand.
GTTATTCTCCGCATTTTATTGATATTGAACCCAAACGCCCACAAATTGATGTTTCAGCATTACGTGAGTTTATAAAACCTAATTCTATTATTTGTCCGACAGCATTAACGGGACAATCTTTTAACCAAGCTGAAATTTGGGGTTTGGCAGAACAATACCAAGCAACTGTTATTGCAGACCACTCTCACAGTTTAGGTGGCATAATTTCAATCAATGAAAAAAAATATCCGATGGCAAACGCCGATTTTGCAGATTTGGCAACGCTTAGTTTTCAATCAACTAAATTGATTACCGGGGGGGGAGAAGGCGGAGCAATTATCACTAAAAATGAAAAATTATTTCATCGATTATTGGCTATTCGTTCACATGGAATGATTTACGAGCACGAGTACTTTCAACATCAAAATGAAGGGATTCACTATCACGAAATGCAGTTTCCCGGCTTGAATTATCGTATCACCGAAATGCAGGCAGCTTTATGTTTATCGCAATTAAATCGTAAAGATGAACTTGTTGAAAAACGAAATGAAATCGCCAACTGGTATTTTCAATTTCTAAAAAACGTCCAAAAAATTACATTACCGACTGTTTCAGATTCTTTACCTGCATGGCATTTATTTACAATACGTGTCCCGCATCGAAATAACGTTGCAACGGCATTACGTAAAAAAAGTATTGGAACACAAGTTCATTACCTGCCCGTTTATCGTCATCCTTGGTATCAAAAAAACGGATTTACGAATGGTGCTCCATGCAAACATGCAGAAACCTATTATGAGCAAACCTTGAGCTTACCGATGCACATCCATCTCCGAAAAAAAGATGTTCAATATATTTGTGAAGAACTTATTAAAACGATTGAATCACAATAAGTTACTTGCCAATACAAAAACGCGAGAAAATCGAATCCAAAATATCTTCATTGGTAATTTCTCCCGTAATGGTTCCCAGATGGTGTAAAGCTGAGCGCAAATCAATGGCAAGGAAATCACCGCTTTCACCCATTCTTACCATATTTAATGCTTGTTGAACATGTGATTGTGTTTTTTCCAATGCGTCTTTGTGTCTGGAAGATGTAATTACTAATGAAGACGCGTCATAGTGTTTATTTTCAAGCGCTTTTTCTTTGATTAACGCTTTTAATGTTTGAATATGCACGCCATTTTTGGCCGAAATCTTTAAATCAAAAGTCACTTCCGCACCCGGATTTTCACTTAAATCTGATTTTGTCCCAATGATTATAAATGGTGACAGTGTGAGTTTTTTTAACTGCTCGAACTCTAGTTTTTCCAGACTTGTAAATGGATGAGACAAATCTTTTAAATAGACGACTAAATCAGCGGTTTCAATCGCTTTTTTTGAGCGCTTAACTCCTTCGGCCTCAACTAGATCTTTTGTATCTCGCAAGCCGGCAGTATCAATCAGCTTAAATAAAATTCCATCGTGAGTCCAATCTGCATCTATCGTATCACGTGTTGTTCCGGCAATATCTGTTACGATGGCTCTTTCATGTCCTAAAAGCGTGTTTAACAAGGTCGATTTTCCGGCATTCGGCGCTCCAACAAAAACTGTTTTTACACCGTCTTTTATTAATCTACCGGCTTCATAGGTATCTAACAGCTCTTGAATAGAAGTCAATACTTCTGATAATAATCTTATCAATTGATCGCGATTAGCAAACTCCACATCTTCTTCGGTGAAGTCCAGTTCAAGCTCAATCATCGCAGTTGCATCAATAATTTGCTGCCTGAAATTTTTAACTAATCGCCCCAAATCTCCACTTAACTGTTTATTAGCTGCTTCAACTGCTTTTTTAGATTTCGCATGAATTAAATCGGCAACGGCTTCAGCCTGAGACAACTCCAACTTCCCATTTAAAAATGCTCTGTATGTAAATTCCCCTGCTTCTGCATGTCGGGCACCTGCTTTCAGAAATGTTTCTAACACTGCTTGTGTAACTAAAACACCACCATGACAAGAAATCTCAACGGTATCTTCGCCTGTGTAAGACTTTGGTGATATGAAAAGTGTAGCGACAACTTCGTCAATAACTCTTCCATTTTGATCGATTATTTTACCATAATGTGCCGTGTGGCTCAATTGTTTAGGTAATTCTTTCCCATTGAAACATTTCTGAACTAAAGAAATTACATCTTTACCCGATAAACGAATGACGGCAATGCCGCCTTCACCGGGTGGCGTAGATATTGCTACTATTGGTTCTAATTGAAGAAGCATTTGTTTATTAAATTCTTTTAAAACAATAGTGAAAGTCGTTTTTTTTACTTAGAATAACCACAGAGTTCAGTCAGTCGTTTTTAGCAGTATGAGAAGCAAACAAACTATAGTTGTCACTATCAATCACCCAAAGATAAGGGTGATGCGTTTGTTATTGCTTGTTTTAATTTTCCTGTCACTCTATACAACAAGCTTCTCTCAAACATTCAGTTCGATTTCGAGCACACAAAATGAGACTAATTTCTATAGTGGTTATACACTTTCGTTTTCAATTGCCACACAATACACAATCGGTGTTGATTATTTTGAAATAACATTTCCTACGGGTTTTTATGTACCTACATCGATTGACGCTTCCAGTTTTTTAGTAAGTAATAAAACTGATGGTGCAAATCCCACAGGAGTTGAGGTTTCGGGTCAAGTTGTTCGACTTTATGTCCCTGTTTCCTACTTCAACAATGGGCCACCAGCGAGTCGACAAAATACCGGAACCATTCAAATATTAGCTTCTGCAAAAATCAGAAATCCTAGTTCTGCCGGAACGTATAATATCGACTTGTCATCTAATTTAGAGGGAACATTTGGGAGTAGCCCACGCTCTGTATCCATAGTAACTACATCTACAAATATTACAACGCCTTCTGTTTCACCAAATACTTCAGTTGAATTACGCTCAGCTCAATATAATATCAGTTTTACGACAGGACAAGGCGGGTATTTAACTACATCATCCACTATAAATGTAACATTTCCAGCAGGAACAACTGTACCAACAGGATCAATATCGGGAGTTACGGTTAATAATGCTTCAACTGATGCAGTAGGAGATGGCACAACACGTGTAATTACTGTAGCCGTACCATCTGACATTGACAATGAAGCTAGCGTGCAGGTTGCTATTGGCAAGTCTGCGGGAGTAAAAAACCCGACAGCCTCAGGAACAAATTCGTTAACCGTTTCAACCTCGAGTGAGTCTTCTGCTCAAACATCTAGTAACTACAGTATTTCTTCTGCAGATAATCTTTCATTTTCTGATATCTCATTAAGTAATGATACCGTAAACGCAGCAACTGCCGTTACGGTGGAGTTTGTTGTGAGTAATACGGGAGCTCTCAGTAGTTCATTCGGTGACAGAGTATCAATAAAATTCCCCTCTGCATATAATTTACCTGGGGCCGCATTGGGCAGTGATGTTGTTTTAACCAATTTAACCTCTGGATTTAGTGGTTCCCCTGCAAGCTTAACGATTGATGCCGACTCTATTTATTTTGCTACTCCAATTTCAATAAGTAACGGCAATGAAGTTCGTGTAGAATTTTTAGAATCACTTGGAATTACCAATCCTTCAACAGCCGGATCATATCAATTATCAGCTGGAACTTATGAATCAGGAGGAACAACGATTGATGCAGAAACCAATTCGAATCCGTATCCAGTAATTGTTAGTACATCAACTTTATCAAATATTACTGTTTCGCTTTCTAATAATGCAGCTTCTGCAACAGGAGTAACTTATACATTAAGTTTAACAACCGGCGATTATGGAAAATTAACCGCCGGAAATGAAATAGAAATAGAGTTTCCAGCAACAACAACCTTTGACTCTGGTGGCTCAACGGCTGTAACAATTAATGGTAATGCGTCTTCTCATGTAGAATTAGGTACCATTATAACTGCAACAGTCCCAGCAATAACCATTGATAACAATCAAACTTTTTCAATTGTAATTTCAAACGTAAGAAACGCAACCTCTGCCGGCCCATATGTATTAACATTACATTCAACCCCAGAACCTACAGATGCGAATTCATCAACTTATAATCTAGGTTCAACTGCCGTTACAAGTGTAAGTGTTGCATTAACTCCCAACCAAGTTAATCAAGCAGGTCAATATACTTTAACTGTTGTTGGTGCTTCTCAGCTTAACTCCGGTTTTAAAAGCAATCAAGCAATCACGATTACTTTCCCTGAAGGCACGACAATGCCGTCATCAATTGCAACGACTTCTGTTTCTCTAAATGGCGGAGCTGCTGGAAATGGGGTTGGGGGAGTTGCGGTAAATACATCTACAAGAACAGTTGTTATAACCGTAACGACAAATAATTTCAATTTATCAACTGTACGATTTTTAACAAGTGCTGCCATTCTTAATCCTGTAATTCCCAGAACCAGCTATTACACCTTAAACCTTAATACATCAGAGAATACCGTATCAAGAACATCGAGTACTTATAATGTAATTGCAAATACAACTTCTGTTACAGTAAATAGCGTTACGGCTACATCCGCCGCAGTAAATGTTACTGCTTCGTATGCCATAGCCTTTACACCCGGCGCATTCGGTAAATTAGCAGGTGGAATCGAGGCAGGGTCGAGTACTGTGACTGTTCAGTTCCCTGCAATGGTTACTGTTCCTGCGAGCATTAGTGCATCAACCGTAAAAATTAATAACGTAACTGTAGCGGCAGCAGTAGTTTTAAGCTCCGGAGCAGGTGGGAGCGTTCAATTAACTCTTGCAAGTGGTCAAACCTTGCCTGCATCAACTCAAGCAAATATTCTATTTAATACATCAGCAGGATTACAAAATGGAGCAACACCAGGCACTTACACTGTTGCAGTAGCTACATCAAACGAGACAACGAATTCAACTCAAACGAATAATCTTACCTTAACTGTTGCACCATCTTTAGCCGTAAACTCAATAACTGTTACACCCAATACTGTCAATGCTAGTGCTGCTTATAATATAAATGTCTTAATAGGTACAACTGTTTTAACAGGCGAAACCATTACGTTAACTTTTCCGACAAATGTTTATATACCTAATCCATTTTCAAAATCTTATGTTTTGGTTGATGGCTCAAATCCTACAATAAATCCAACGGTAAGTACAAATCAACTGATAATAACTTCACCCAAAGATTTAACTGCCGGAAACTCTTATTCCATTCAAATAAGTTCATTAGGCAATGTTTTAAATCCGCAATTAACAGGCACAAGTTATGTTGTTCAGGTTACAACAGCGCATGAATCTGCTGTGAATTCGCCTACTTATACTATCACCTCAACATCAACAACGGTAAGCAGTGCATCAGTAAGTTTATCTGCGCAAACACCTTCTACAACAAATGTTAACTATACAATCAGTTTTTCTACTGGATCTAACGGGCGACTACTTTCAGGTACAAGCACAATTACCATTCGATTCCCATCTGGAACAGCATATGGTACTCTGAGTGCAACTGTTGACGGTATTGCGACCGCAGCACCTAGCAGAAGTACTAATGATGTTACAATAACAGTGCCTGCTTCGGCTGCTATTACGAATTCAGATGCTGTTGTTGTTGTGTTATCCGGAATAACAAATCCTAGTATCAACAACACGTATTCATTACAAGTAAAAACCTCTGTTGAAAATACCTTTAACTCTTCAACGGGTTATACCATTACAAATACCGGTTCGCTTACGATAAACTCGTTAGCAATTGGCGAACAAATTGTTAATGCAGCAACCACATTTACCTTAAACCTCACCTCTGCAGCAATGACTGCAAATACAGATTATTTTGTAATAACATTACCCGTTGGTTCAACAATTCCAAATAGTATTTCTACAACTGCTGTAACCGTAAATGTAAATGGTGGCGGAGCTGTAAATGCTTTTAACGTTACAGTTAATTTATTATCTCGTACAGTTACCATTTATACACCAACAGCAGTTACTGCCGGAAATACTGTTGAAATCATAATTGATAGTTCAAGTCTATTACTCAATCCAAAAGAACCGGGAGACTATGATTGGAAAGTAAAATCCAGTGTTCAGTTAACCGATGCTACATCTGCTACATTTGCGATTGCACCTTCAACTACAACAGAACTGAGTAACTTAGTTGTAACCGTTAGCCCACAAAGTAATGTTATACCCGTAGCATGGACTTGGTCTTTTAATACCGGAAACAGGGGCGCTCTTCAGGCGGGAGTAAGTACCATTTATTTAGACTTCGACCAATCCGTATTTACGGTTAATCCCGTTCCGACCAGTTCTGTTAAAGTACTCGGATCTACCGTAACTACTATTGTTAAAAACGGCTCAGTATTAGAAATCAGAGTTCCGGCAGATGTAACTATTGGCAATAATTTTCCAGTCGAAGTTACTTTTACTGATGCAGCAGGTATCCAAGTTGACCCGGGATTAACCACAAGTTCTGCTTCGCCAAGTATCATGAAAGCGGCTACGAATTCAACGCCAACCACATCAGGCACAAATGATTACACCGCTTATACATCTGCAGAAACTAATTTAGAAACCAATCCATCAAACCCTTTACCTGTTGAGTTATCTCGATTTGAAGTTATTTTAGATCAGGCAACAAAAAAGCCGTTAATAAAATGGACAACTCAGACAGAAACACAGAATTACGGGTTTACCATCCAACGAAAACCAAGCTTTTCAGACAGTGTAATTACTGAACCCGCTTGGACTGATATCGCATTTATTAGCGGAGCAGGCTATTCTTACGAGAATATTAATTATGAAATCTTGGATAAAGAAATCAGCATTTCTGGCAATTATTCGTATCGATTATTACAAACTGATTTTGATGGAAAAGTTAACCATATCGGTCTGCTTGAATTTATTTTTGAAGAACCTCATTCTGTTGAGTTAAAACAAAATTTCCCCAACCCATTTAACCCTACTACTGTCATCAATTACCAGATTCCTGTTAAGCAAAAAGTGCTCATTGAAGTCTATGATATCATTGGTAGAAAAATTCAGACTCTTGTAAATGCTGAACAGTTAGCGGGCCAATATACTGTTACATTTAACGGCTCAAATGTTGCTTCGGGAGTTTACTTTGTACGCTTAAAGTCAGGCGGTTCATATAAAATCATCAAAATGACTTTATTAAAATAAAATCGAAATCTCATAATGCAATCAAATTCATTTTGATTGCTGAACTCTCAAGAGGCAGGTCGATGATAACGACCTGCCTTTTTTTTCGATGAATATGTATTAAATGTTTATAAACAGCTTTAATTCTTCTTCTATTTTTTT
>SBGQ01000069.1 GCA_006226965.1 bacterium
GGAGTCTTATATCTTATTTAATAATGGAGACCCCAATCAAAATAGAAACGACCTGCTATCACTGTGGCGCCGATAATGGCGATGCACCGGTGATGCACGACCATAAGGCTTTCTGCTGCAATGGCTGTGTATCAGTTTACAAACTGTTGAATGAGTCAGGATTGGATTCTTTTTATGATATGGAGGAAAGACCCGGTGCAAGAACGTACAGAGACGATCCGGATCGTTTTTTGTGGTTGAATGAACCGGAAGCGCAAAAAGCTTTAATCAAATACAGTGATGAAAAACAAGCTTTAGTTAGTTTTTATATACCAGATATCCACTGTGCTTCATGTGTTTGGCTCTTAGAAAAATTACCGACTTTAAAAACAGGGATTTTACGTTCGGAAGTGGATTTTCTCCGAAAAGAAGTTCGTGTTTGGTTCGATCCGAAAACAATCGGTTTAAAAGCAGTTGTAGAACTATTAGCTTGGATTGGTTACGAACCGCTCATCCAATTATCAGATTTAGAGAATAAAGAACAATCGTACAATCCTTTAAGAAGAACCTATTTGAAATTAGGTTTAGCAGGTTTTGCGTTTGGAAACGTAATGATTTACAGCTTACCTGAATACTTCGGCTTAGACGTGTTTTCGCCTTCACTTCGGTTCGTTTTTGTTTGGATTAACGCGTTAATAAGTATTCCTGTGTTGGTTTTCAGTGCGGAAGACTACTGGAAAAGTGCTTTTATGAGCATAAAAAGCAAACGTGTAACAATGGATGTTCCAATTGTGATTGGAATTCTAGCCATGTTTATACAAAGTGCTTATGAATTAGTGACAAAAACAGGCCCGGGTTATTTCGATACGTTTACAGGTCTCATTTTCTTTATGTTGATAGGGAAGATGTTCCAGCAGAAAACCTATCATGCAATTTCATTTTTCAGAGATTATCGTTCCTATTTCCCGATGTCAGTCAGCGTTCAATCTGAAAATGGATTCCAATCTATTCCTTTATCCCGTTTGAAGAAATCGGATGTAATTCGGGTAAGAAATGAGGAACTCATACCGGCTGATGCCAAACTAATCAGCGAAAATGCTTCCATTGATTATCATTTTGTGACGGGCGAATCTGCTCCTGTTTCAATATCAAAAGGGGAAGAGGTTTTTGCCGGAGGGCGTTTAAAAGGGCGCGAAGCTCAGTTTATCATACAAAAAAGTGTTGACCAAAGTTATTTAACGCAACTTTGGAATCATGATGTTTTCAAACAAGATAAACTAACCAATCATGTGAGCTTGGCGGACAGAGTTAGTCCTTATTTCACTTGGGTTGTGTTGAGTATTGCTTTAATTGCATTCTTCGTTTGGGGGCAATCAGATTGGACAAAAGCATCGCAAGTCTTAACATCCGTTTTAATTATTGCTTGCCCTTGTGCTTTGGCGCTTTCCATGCCGTTTACATTGGGAAGTGTATTAAACGTGTTTTCGAAAAATCAATTTTATGTGCGTTCTGAGCGTATTATCGAACGTTTAGCCAGAGCAAAACAGCTCGTTTTTGATAAAACCGGAACCTTGACTGAAACTGGAAGATTGCCGTTTCATTACGTCGGTCGCGATTTAAACGAAGAAATTAAAGCTTGGATTTATGCAGCTGTTTCTGGGTCAACCCACCCATTGAGTCAATCCATTTCGATGGAATACAAAGCGTTTAAAGGCAAAAATGTAACTTCTTTTAACGAAGTACAGGGATTAGGTTTAATAGCAGAAATTGATGGGCACAAAATAGTAATTGGTAGTGATAAGTGGCTCACACAGAATCATATCGAGGCGCAAAACTACATAGGAGCCTCAACTAAGGCGTATGTTGGCGTCGACAACTTTTTATACGGCTGCTTTGTTTTTGAACAAAGCGTACGTAACGGAGTCGATTCATTAGTTGAACATCTAAAAGATGACGGATTTGTATTACGTGGTCTATCTGGTGATGTGAAGCCTGTAAACGGCGCTATAAAAACCATTTTTGAACATCTGGATGAAGCGAAATTTGAATGCAAGCCGGATGATAAGCTCAATTATATCAGTGATTTAAAATTTAGAAATCAGGATGATACCATTGTGATGATTGGTGATGGTTTAAATGATGCCGGAGCTTTAAGAGCCGCTGATGTCGGAATTGCTGTAAGCGACGATGTACATGCGTTTTCACCCGGTTGCGACGGTATTCTCCATGCAGATCATGTAAATAAATTGGATGCTTTTTTACTGCTTTCAAAAGATTCGCAGAAAGTTATCTACGGCTCTTACACTTTATCATTTTTATATAATGTTATAGGTATCAGCTTTGCTGTAAGCGGTTTGTTATCCCCGCTTGTAAGCGCTATATTGATGCCAGTAAGCTCTTTAAGTGTGCTTATTTTTACAACGAGTCTTGTTTTTATCTACTCCAAAAGACGAGGATTATAAGTCTATGAATAATTGGATTGAGTTTTCTATGAGGTCTATGAAAAAACTATTGGAGCAGATAGAGTTAATTATAAAAAAATTACTAAAACCAGATCCGGCGCCAGTTCCGGTGCGGGTTCGTAATACACCAAATCGGGAAAAGTTCTAGATGGAAATCATATTGGTTTTAATAGGCTTTAGCATCACAATGGCGTTAGGATTTTTACTTGCTTTCTCGTGGGCAGTAAAAAACGGTCAATACGACGATACCTATACACCGGGAATGCGCATGCTTTTCTCAGATTCTACAAAATCAACTAAAAACACAACTAACACTAACCAACAAGAAAAAGACCGGGAGTAACATCTATGGCCTTAGAACAATTCGAATATGACAATAAGATTGTACGGAATTTTGCCGTTGCAACAGTTGTCTGGGGTATTGTCGGCTTTATAGTCGGCCTTATCGTTGCCTTAAAACTCGTTTGGCCTGAGACACTTGCAGGTATTCCGGAGTTGAGTTATGGTCGCTTGCGTCCATTGCACACCAACGCCGTAATTTTTGCATTTGCGGGTAACGCGATATTTATGGGCGTCTATTATTCGCTGCCACGTTTGTTAAAAACAAATATGTGGAGCAAAAAGTTAAGTGCATTCAACTTTTGGGGTTGGCAGGCAATTATTGTTTCTGCTGCACTTACACTTCCTTTAGGGTTTACATCCAGTAAAGAATATGCTGAATTAGAATGGCCAATCGATATTGCGATTGCTGTTGTATGGGTGGCATTTGGTTGGAACATGATTGCAACAATTTTAAAACGTCGTGAAAAACATATCTATGTAGCTATTTGGTTCTATATTGCTACGTTTGTTACGGTTGCGGTTTTACACATTGTAAACAACCTTGAAATTCCATTTTCAATGATGAAATCGTACTCTTTCTTTTCGGGAGTACAAGATGCATTAGTTCAATGGTGGTATGGTCATAATGCGGTTGCGTTCTTCTTAACTACTCCATTCTTGGGAATCATGTATTATTTCATTCCAAAAGCGGCAAATCGTCCGGTTTATTCTTATAAACTTTCGATTGTACACTTCTGGGCATTGATTTTCATTTACATCTGGGCAGGTCCACACCACTTATTATATACTTCTTTACCTGATTGGGCTCAATCTTTAGGTACTGTGTTCTCCGTAATGCTTATTGCTCCGTCTTGGGGTGGTATGATTAACGGTTTGTTAACCTTAAGAGGTGCTTATGACCGTGTTCGTGAAAATCCTGTACTTAAATTCTTGGTAGTAGGTGTTACTGCTTATGGTATGAGTACATTCGAAGGTCCGATGTTATCCATCAAAAATATTAACGCAATTGCTCACTATACTGACTATATCATTGCTCACGTACATATGGGTGCATTGGCTTGGAACGGTGGTTTGTCTTTTGCAATGTTGTATTTCATCATTCCTCGGATTTATCAAACAAAATTGTTCTCTAAATCGTTGGCTAACACGCACTTCTGGTTTGCAACATTAGGTTTATTGTTCTATACCATTCCATTATACATTGCCGGTATTACACAATCATTAATGTGGAAAGAATTCACAGCTGATGGTTTCTTACAATATCCAAACTTTGTTGAGACAGTTGATCAAATTATACCGATGTATGTGTTGCGTGTAATTGGTGGTACTCTATATATAACCGGTGCTGTAATTGCTGTATTTAACTTATATAAAACAGCGAAATCAGGAACCTTATTGGCCGCTGAAAAAGATGAAGCTCCTGCTTTAATTAAAACTAAAGAGCCAATGCCGGCATTAGGCAGATCTTGGCACCATTGGTTAGAAGCAAAACCTGTTTTATTTACTGTATTAACTGTTATCGCCATTTTAATTGGTGGTATTGTGGAATTTATTCCAACAGCTATGGTTGAATCAAACATTCCGAAAATTGCTTCAGTTAAACCATATACTCCTCTTGAATTAATTGGTCGTGATATTTATATCCGCGAAGGTTGTAATAACTGTCACTCACAAATGGTTCGCCCATTCCGTAGTGAAACAGAACGTTACGGTGAATACTCTAAAGCCGGTGAGTTTGTTTACGATCATCCATTTTTATGGGGTTCTAGAAGAACCGGTCCTGATTTACATCGCGTAGGTGGAAAATATCCTGATTCATGGCACTACTTACACATGAGTGAGCCGGTTTCAACTTCTCCTGGTTCAATTATGCCTCGTTATCCTTGGATGTATGAAAACGATATCGTTTACAGCAACTTGGATGCAAAAATCTCTGCTTTAAAAGTATTAAATGTGCCTTACGATTTCGAGCCAGGAATGGCAGAACAAGATGCACGTATGCAAGCGGAAGTAATTACTTCAGGGTTAAAAAATGCCGGATTTGATGCTAATGCTGATAAAGAAATCATTGCTGTGATTGCTTATCTGCAACGCCTTGGAACCGACATCAAAGCTCAATCAACACAAACAGCTTCACTGGAGTAAGCGATGTATAAACAAGTGCTTAATTCGATTACTGACATAGATATTTTCCCGATTATCAGTCTAATTGTATTTGTGAGTTTTTTCATACTTATGATTTTAAAAGTAATGGCTACTCGTAAAGAGTTTGCTGATAAAATGGCAGCAATGCCATTGGAAGAAGATGATTCTATTTCACTTACAACCGAAACAAAGCAAGTGTAAATCACATCGATAAAAATTTTTATTGAGGTATTAATATGTCAGAACAACCAAATAAACAACAAGCAGACATTTTTGATGACGAAAGAGATGTACTGCTCGATCATAATTACGATGGCATTCGTGAGTTAGACAACCACATGCCAGGCTGGTGGGTTTTCGGCTTTTGGTTTACCATTCTTTTCGCCGTGCTCTATCTCATGTTTTACCATGTGTTAGGCTGGGGACCAAGCTCGAAAGCCGAGTATGAAATGGAAATGGCAAGTGCCGTTAAAGTACAACCTGTAGATACCGGAAACCAAGGTGACTGGGCAGATTTAGTGTACTTGACGGATGCATCTTCTGTTGAAAACGGTAAAGTCCTTTTCAATCAGATTTGTAACGTTTGCCATGGTGCTAATGGAGAAGGCTTAGTTGGGCCGGACCTAACGGATAAATACTGGATTAACGGATGTGATTTACCATCAGTTATGGCAAGTATAAAATCCGGTTTTCCTGCTAAAGGTATGCCAGCTTATGGTGGTGGTAAAACATTAGATACGAATGAGTTACAGTTGGTTGCCAGCTATATTCATTCCTTACAGGGTTCAAAACCTGCTAATGCAAAACCACATGATCCATCTCGTGAATTCGAGTGTGAATAATACAAACAAACAGGTGTGAGGTAACTCGCACCTGTTTATCTTGCTTTTGACCTGAACCTCAGCACTTCAACCAAACAAGTTTTATTATAAACTCTATAAAAGAGACTTAGCTATGTTCAATTTCGAACCCGATAACTTTATGGTAGGGGAATATGAAGATGACCAGGAAATCTTCCGCAACAAGCCAAATTCAATAAAAGAAGAAGGCGGAAGAAACTGGGTTTACCCCAAAAAGCCAACAGGTAAATTCACAAATGCACGCGAAATAGTAGCATTCTTTTTATTAGCTTTTTTCTTTACGGCTCCTTTCATCAAAATTAATGGACATCCATTACTCCAATTAAATATTCTGGAACGCAAGTTTATCATTTTCGGGACCGCATTTTGGCCGTCCGATTTCCATTTATTAGCAATTGGGGGATTAACTTTATTACTTACCGTTGTTATTTTTACGGCCGTTTTTGGTCGTATTTGGTGCGGTTGGGCCTGTCCACAGACCATTTTTATGGAAATGGTTTTTAGAAAGATTGAATACTGGATTGAAGGTGACCGTTCGGCTCAAATTCGTTTAGACAAACAAGACTGGGATCGTGAAAAAATCTTAAAGAAAGGTGGTAAGCACATCATATTCTTTACCCTTTCGTTTGTGGTTGCAAACTTATTTTTGTCTTATATCATTGGAGTTGAAGAACTTGGTAAAATCATTACAGACCCTCCAAGTCACCATTGGGTAGGCTTAACAGCGATTACCATTTTTTCATTTGTGTTTTATAGTGTATTCGCGCGCTTCAGAGAGCAGGTTTGTCACTTCGCTTGTCCTTATGGTAGATATCAGTCTGTAATGGTGAACGAAGACTCCGTTTGTGTTTCTTACGATTTTAAACGTGGTGAAAACAGAGCCAATCAGAAAGAAAGAGTGAAAGCTGAAAAAACAGCATCAGCCAAAGTTTCTGCTAATACAGAGGTTAGTGTATTGGATTTGGCGCAAGGCGGCTCTGTTCCTGAAAGCAAACCTTTTGGTGATTGTATTGATTGCGGTGAATGCGTTCGCGTATGTCCGATGGGTATCGATATTCGAAACGGAATTCAGTTGGAATGTGTGCATTGTACCGCTTGTATCGATGCTTGTGATGCCGTTATGGAAAAAATCGGTAAGCCTAAGCAGCTCATCAAATATGCATCTTACAATAACATCAAAAAAGGTATTAACGAAATTTTTACCACTCGTGTTAAAGCGTATTCGGTAGTTCTCACTGTTTTAGCAAGTTTATTTGTGTATATGCTCACAACTAGAGCTGATGTAGAGTCCATCGTTACACGTGTTCCAGGAGTGCTTTTTGCTCGTATTGATGATCAAACTTCGTCGAATTTATTCAACTACAAACTGGTGAATAAGACGTTCGAAAAGAAACATATTGAGCTTAAAATTTTAAGTCCGTCAGCTGCTGATTTGCGTAATTTCGGTGAGTTCCCAAATGTAAATCCACAGGATATTTCTGAGGGAAGATTTATGGTAATCTTGCCAAACAGCAATTTAGAAGCCGGAAAAGCCGAATTGGTTTTAGGTCTTTTTGTTGATGGAAAACAAGTTGAAGAAATCAAAACACGTTTTACTGGTCCAAAATAATCAGTAACAGTTTGATTTTTATTGAAGCTAAAGTAACATTCGGGTGAGCATTGTGTTCACCCGAAATTTTTTAAAAAACGAAAAACATGTCAAAACCCTACACTGGAAAAAATTGGTCTTACGGAATAATCGGAGCCATATTGTTTTTTATGATTTTTACCATGGCTCTGGCTTATATCATGGTAAATCAAAAAGTGGAAGTGCTGTATTCCGATTACTATGAACGTGCGTTAGGCTATGATGCCATTCAGGAACAACTGACTCGCGGGTTAACGCCAAAATACGCCGTCAATTATTCGTTGAATGCCAATAAAGATTCCGTGTTTTTTTCTTTACCGTTTAAAGAAAGCGCAGTCGGGAAAGTTGCGTTTGTGAAACCAAATGATGCTAATGCTGATAAAGAATTGAGTTTCAAACTCGGTGCGGGTGAGCATTTAGCCGTGGATGTATCAAACTTTCAAAAAGGGTTTTGGCAAGTTGAATTATTATGGAATTCGGATTCCGTTTCCGTGATGAATCGTTTGAAAGTAGTACTCTAAACAGTTCTTATATCTTAAAATCCAATACAATTTCGGGAATTCGTGATGGATTTATTACCTCTTTTATCTACAGCAATTGTAATCGGTTTGGCAGGAAGTGTACATTGTGTGGGCATGTGCGGACCGATTATGTTAGCCCTTCCGTTTGAAAACAGCACGTGGTTTTCACGTATTAAAAGTAACGGCGTTTATTTTTTAGGCAAATCTATTACCTATGCGGTTTTGGGATTTGTCATTGGTTTGATGGGTTCAGCCGTATTTCCAAAAGGGTGGCAGCAGTGGGTGAGTATCGGAACCGGTGTGCTGATTTTGATGATGACATGGATGCCCAAGTTGTTCAAATCAAATAAATCGAATGTATTTAACGATAAAGTGATTGTATCCATGCAACTATGGATGAAAAAACGAGGAACTATTGCTGAATTTGTACTAGGTTTTCTGAACGGATTATTGCCTTGCGGATTGGTGTATATGGCATTGGCAGCGTCAATTACTGCCGGCGGTGCATGGCAATCAGCTTTGTTTATGTTTGTGTTTGGTTGGGGAACTGTACCGCTTTTATTCTTGATTGGAATCAGCAAACAATCCTTGAATTTTAAATTTCGTGCTAAGTTGAATAAAGCGATTCCTTATGTAACTACCATTCTTGCGATTTTATTCATTTTGAGAGGGCTTTCTCTCGGAATTCCGTTTCTCAGTCCGGATATGGAGAAAATGGAAAAGATGGGTAAAATGAAGAATGAGCAAATGATGCAAAAATCTCAGGATATGCAAAGTGCAGTCGTGAGTGAACCTTTATGCCATTAATATTGCTGATATTTCTCTGAGTGTCACTCCCGTGCCTACGGGAATCTCTTGTTATTTATGAGTTTAGCAAGTCCATATCCGTTAACAAGTTCGTAGCTAGTTCGAGATTCCGCAATGAATGCGAAATGACAAGAATGTCCTTTGATACAAATTAGAGCTTTATCAAACTTTCACAATTATTACTAGTGGAACGAGTTTCGGATGTCACTCCTGTGCCTACGGGAGTCTCTTGTTATTTATGAGTTTAGCAAGTCCATATTCGTTAAAACTTCGTAGCTAGTTCGAGATTCCGCAATGAATGCGGAATGACAGGAATGTCACTTTGATACAAATTAGAGCTATATCAGACTTTCACAATTATTACGAGTGGAACGAGTTTCGGATGTCACTCCTGTGCCTACGGGAGTCTCTTGTTATTTTTGAGTTTAGCAAGTCTATATTCGTTAACAAGTTCGAGATTCCGGTAATGACAATTTCGTCTACCTGATGCTATCCTGATTCTATTTAAAGCGCTAGGATCATTTAGAGGTTCTCGCATCAATCTCAAAAAGCGGGTGTATTCCATTATGTATTTAGGAGTTTTGAAGAAACGATCAGCGTAAAATTATTCCGTAACAAACACAAGATACCATCAAATGAGGGTCTGAAATCAGCTTTACACAAAAAAGCCGTGCGTCATTCTATTTAAAATTTTTCCCAGTTTTTCCATCAAGAAGTCAATCTCTTCAACTGTATTATTTTTACCGAGACTGATACGTAAGCTCGATTTTGCCACTTTAGCCGAAACGCCCATAGCCAATAAAACATGAGAAGGTTCAACTGCGCCGGAGGTACAAGCCGAACCGTTTGAACAACAAATGCCTTCGATATCCAAATTCAGTAATAACATTTCTCCGTCGATGGTAATGTCATTTGGAGTTAAAAAAGAGATATTTACAATGTGGTAAGCATCAAAACCAATTGGGTTGTTAAATTGGATGTTATCACCCCAACGCTCCGAAAGCTGTTTCTCTAAATGAGTTTTCAAGGTTTGAATATGCGCGGTTCGCTCGTTCATTTCAGCATCTGCCAATTCGATAGCTTTACCTAAACCAACTATTCCGGCAACGTTTAAAGTACCGCCTCTTCTGCGACGTTCTTGAGAACCCCCAAGCATAAACGGTTTCCAATCCACACCTGCACGAGCATAGAGAACACCGACTCCTTTTGGCCCATAAAGTTTGTGTCCGCTAATACTGGCAAAATCAATATCGAAATCATCCACTTTAAAAGGAACTTTTCCGGCCGACTGAACCATATCGGTATGGAATAAAGCGCCATTGGAATGAGCAATAGCTGCTAACTCATTAATTGGATTTACAGCGCCGTTTTCATTGTTGAAATGCATCAAACTCACTAATGCTGTGTCGTTTGAAATGTGACGCTTTAAAGCATCAGGCGTACAAATTCCGCGTTCATCAACCTGAATAAAACGTGCTTGAAAACCCAGCGAATGGACGTGTTCAATCGGATGCAAAACAGCGTGATGCTCTGCATTAGAGGTAATAAATTCGGAACGAAAACCCGTTTCAGCCACACCTTGAATTACTGCATTATCGCTTTCTGTACCGCCGGATGTGAAGATGATTTCAGCCGATGTACAACCTAAAAAGTGAGCAATTTTTTCGCGAGAATCTTCAACGGCGACTTGTGCTTTTCTTCCTAAATGATGTATGGATGATGCGTTTCCATACTCGGTTTGAAGCCAGGGTAACATGGCTTCGAGTACTTTTGGATCAAGTGCAGTTGTAGCGGCGTTATCAAAATAGACGGTTTTCATGCCCCAAAAATAGGGAATAATGTTTGACTAGATGTTGAAATGATTTGAAAACGAAAAGCCGTCACTACCGTGCATACGGGTTCTCATGTCGATTAGGATTTTTGCAGAATCCATAAGCGTTTATGAAAGCGTTCAAAAAAGTGTGTCAAAGAAACATAAATCAACTTGAATACATGTAGTGTTAAGTAAAATGTGTCAATCAGAATAATCAAGTAACTTGAACCTAAATTTAAACGACACACGATACAATGAGAACGAATTGACACAATTACTGAACACGGTCTCATAAAAATGAAGTAAATCTAAAAATCAGATTCTTTTGTAAATAAGTCGGAGCGTTGTAAGTTTCGAACAGAAATAAATATAGTAGGCACCATGAAAATCGGAATTTTATCAGACACTCACGATCACAAGCCGAATACTCGTGCGAAATTGGATAAATTCAAAGAAAAAGGAATTCAGCATCTTATCCATTGCGGAGACTTTTGCAGTCCGTTTATGATTGCATTGTTCAGCGGTTTTAAAGTTGATGCCGTATTCGGAAATAATGACGGCGATATATTCCTTTTGCAAAAAAAAGCAGAGGAAAATGGTGTTTGCCTGCGCGGCGGTTTTGCAGAACTTCACATCAATGGGAAAAAAATAGCGGTGTATCACGGAACGTACGAAGGAATCACAAATGCGTTGGTTCACAGTGGTTTGTATGATGTAGTTTTAAGCGGACACATACATATTGTTGTGAATAAAAAAATCGGAAACACTCTACATCTGAACGCCGGAACTACGCACGGTTTTGAAGCCGAATCCACAGCCATGATTTTGGACTTAGAGACCTTATTAGTTGAGCTTATTTGATGAACAATAGTACCAAAATTTGGCTTGCACCTCCTGATTTAAACTCAGAAACCCCCGATTATATCAGTAAGGTTTTACAAAAAGGATGGGTTGCACCGAATGGACCGGAAAACAAAAAATTCGAACAGCTCATTGGAGAGTTTCTTGGTTTCGAAGCCGAGCAAGTAGTGAGTTGTTCATCCGGCACAGCGGCATTGCATTTGGTTTATCGTGCGCTAAATTTTCAGAAGAACGAGGTTGTCTTTTTACCGACTCTCAACTTTGTTGCGGCACTAAATCCGCTCCTTATGGAGTCCGCCAAGCCTTGGTTTATTGATTCAGAAGAAGAAACAGGCGGTATATCACCGGAATTACTCGAGCAAGCTGTTTTGGAAGCTCAAGAACAAGAGCTAAAACCAAGAGCTGTAGTCGTGGTGCATTTACTGGGATTCCCCGCAAAAATGAAACAGATTCGTGAAATTGCCGACCGTTTTAACCTCGTTTTGATAGAAGATGCGGCAGAATCACTCGGTGCCAAAATAAACGGAGAGTTCACACAGAAATTCGCCGATTTTAGTGTGATGTCTTTTAACGGAAATAAAACCATAACCACTTCCGGCGGCGGATCCGTAATTGCAAAATCAGTGCTTGAAGCGCGTGAAGTAAGGCTGTTTCGGGATCATGTTAAACAAGTCGGATTGCCGTACTATTGGCACGAAAAACCGGGTTTTAATTACGCATTAAGTAATATTTCAGCGGCAATCGGAGTGTCGGAATGGAAAACCGTATCAGAAAAATTGCAAAAAAAAGAACAGATTCGGAATTGGTACGAAGAGGCATTTCAACAGCAAGAATCCATTCATTTATATCCTATTCATGAAAACAATCAGCCTAGTTTCTGGTTGAATTGTATTTTTTTGGAGGAATCCAAACGCGCAAAAGTATATCAAGCACTTGCAGATAATGAGATTGAATCTCGGTATTTATGGACTCCTTTACACCTAATGCCTTTTGCTAAGGATTTTCCGCGAACACTAAACGGAACTTCCGAAAAATGGGCTAAAACAGGAATTTGTTTACCTTCAGGAACCGGACTCACTGAAGAGCAGGTGATTCGCATTTCTGAATATGTTATTCAAGCCGCAAAATCCTAACACGAAAGAAAACTACATGAAAGCTACAGCATCACACGACGAACGAATTGCAAAAATGACTTTTGCTTCCGTGTATCCCATGTATATCGCGAAAGTGGAGAAAAAAGGCAGAACAAAAGCGGAATTAGATGAGGTAATAATGTGGCTCACCGGTTTTTCTAATGAGCAAATGCAAGAACATATTGCCAATAAATCGACGTTTGAGGCATTTTTTGAAGCTGCCAACATCCATCCGAACGCATCGCAGATTACAGGAGTAATTTGCGGATATCGAGTCGAGGAAATCGAAAATCCACTAACTCAACAAGTTCGTTATCTCGATAAACTCGTCGATGAACTGGCAAAAGGCAAAAAAATGGAAAAGATTCTCCGCTCCTGAATTCAAATAAACCTTTTACCTTAAAACTTAAACCTTTTATTTCGGGCAAATCCCTCATTCGCTGCGCTCATTCGGGTCGGGCTATCCGCTGTATCTTTTTCTCGCTGATGCTCAAAAAAGGATGCCGCTACTATCCCTTTTGCGAAGTATGCATCGTTTCTTTGATAAAGTAATCCAAAAATTCTTGTAAGAATCAGTTCTCTAGAGTGTTACATGAAGAAAAGATTACAGATGAAAAAGTTATACAAGAATACATATCGCGCGGGAACCGCACGGGCACAATGGTGGGATTACACTGAAAATGGCGCCTATTTTATTACAATTTGTACAAAAAATAGGGAATGTTATTTTGGTGATGTGGTTGATGGACAATTGGTTTTATCGCCGACCGGTGAAATTGCCCGTGAAATGTGGTTGGATATTCCCAATCATCATCAACATATTGAATTGGGAGAATTTGTAATTATGCCAAATCACGTTCATGGTATTTTGATTATTAATAAATCGGTGGAATCATCACAAACGGTGGAATCATCACATGCGGTAGAACCATCGCAAACGGTGGAATCATCACAAATGGTGGAATCATCACATGCGGTAGAACCATCACATGCGGTAGAACCATCACATG
>SBGQ01000177.1 GCA_006226965.1 bacterium
CTTACCGTGGTCTACGTGACCAATCGTGCCGATGTTTACGTGCGGTTTACTACGATTAAATGTCTCTTTTGCCATTGTTTTAGCTTTTAAAGATTGGTAGAATTTAATTTTTTGAGTTACCTCAGAGCCGCTGACCGGATTTGAACCGGTGACCCCTTCCTTACCATGGAAGTGCTCTACCTGCTGAGCTACAGCGGCCAAAATCCGATTTTAAACACAAAAATTGATTAGAGGAAGATACTCCTCTAATCAATTTTTTCACTTGCATTTAATGCATCGACCTGAGCGGGCGACGAGGCTCGAACTCGCAACATTCAGCTTGGAAGGCTGACACTCTACCAGTTGAGTTACGCCCGCTAATGGTGGGGAGAGCAGGATTCGAACCTGCGAAGTCGAAAGACAACAGATTTACAGTCTGCCCCATTTGGCCGCTCTGGAATCTCCCCGGCAATTGAGCTGGTGATAGGACTCGAACCTACGACCGGCGGTTTACAAAACCGCTGCTCTACCAACTGAGCTACACCAGCAATTTTACAGGACGGCAAAAATACTAAGTCAAATGCTGCCTGTCAATATGCACAGACTCAAAATTTACCAATTATTTAATAATTATAGCAAATTAATTCGCAGTGCTTGTTACTTTTCTTTTCTTAAACCAATTATAAACAAAAATTAACGCGATAATTACGAAAACAAATTTTCCATAATTAGACAAATAAGATCCGATTAGTTGCCAGTTTTTATGAATCATCCAACCCGCACCAATTAAAATTCCATTCCAAAGCAACGAACTCACCGTGCTAGATATCATTGTTTTTGACAAGTTCAACGGAGTCATTCCCGCAACCAAAGCAATAATAGACCTTGTACCCGCCAAAAATCTATTAGCTACCACAACACCTTGTCCGTATTTAACCATCCATTGCTTTGCTTTGTCTATATACTTTATATCCAAATATTTTAAGAGAAAATGATTTTCATCACCGGAATCAATCCCTTTTCCCCAAATTTTCCCCAAATAATACACATGATAAAAGCCCAACACTGACGCAACAGTAGTTGTTATATAAACAGGAATAAATCCAATTACATTTTCAGCGACTAAATACCCGGCAAATGCCACAAGAATATCACCCGGCACCGGGGGAACGACGTTCTCTAAATAAGAAATCAATGCGAAATACACATAAATCATAATTAACGGCTGTGTTTGAATCCAGTCAACAACAAATCGTGTAAAATCATCGAACATATTACGCCTCTTTTTTTTCTAACATAGCAACTGCCATTACAACACAGCCTTCACCTCTGCCAACAAACCCCATTTTCTCGTTCGTAGTCGCCTTGAGAGAAATTCTATCTAGCTCACATTTTAAAATGTTTGCAATTACGGCTCTCATTTCATCAATACGGTTTCTGAGCTTCGGCTTTTCTAGAATTACAGTTACATCGGTATTAACAAAATCAAAACCCGCATCCTGAACCTGCTTAAATGCTTCAGCTAATAGTATTTTAGAATCAGCATTTTTGAAGGCCATGTCTGTATCGGGGAATAACGCACCGATATCACCTAATGAAGCCGCACCCAAAATCGCATCCGTAATGGCATGCAATAACACATCTGCGTCTGAATGACCCAATAGCCCCTTGGGGTGATCAAGCTTAATCCCACCCAAAATAAACGCTCTATTTTCGACAAGTTGATGGGTATCGTAGCCGAATCCAATTCTGAGATTAGTCATAATTTTCTTTTTCAATCAATAGTTTTGCCATTTCAAAATCAATTGGATAAGTAATTTTGATGTTCTGATTATTACCTTCACAGACTGATACATTTTTACCAAAATATTCCACAACAGAAGCATCATCAGTTCCAAAAAATGATGTAGAAACAGCGTATTCATACGCATTTACAAACAACGATTTTCTAAAAATTTGCGGTGTTTGAACAGACCAAAACTTACTTCTGTCAGGCGTACTTATAACTTCAAGCATTTCTCTATTAACTTCTTTAATCGTTTCTCGAAGTGGTAAAGCAGGAATAACAGCATCGGACTCTTGCGCTTTTATTATACAGCTTTCAATTACACTTTTAGAGACAAACGGCCTTACAGCATCATGCACTGCAACGAGTTCAACATCATTCAAAACAAACGGAATTGCGTTGTTTATTGAATGAAGTCTCTCTTTACCACCATCAATCACCTGAAATTTAATATCGGTTCTACCAGAATCTGCAATGGCATCAGTTGCAATACTTTGAATCTGATTTTTGATTGATTCGTGGGACGGTATAATGATTTGAAAGATTTCATCAACTTGACAAAATCTTCTTATGGTCCAGTAGATAATCGGTTTTCCGGCGAGCTGCATTAATGTTTTCGGAACCGATGTTTTCATTCGTGCTCCAACACCGCCTGCCGGAATTATTAATGCGACTTTAATCACACATAAAGCATTAGATGATCAGCATGGCATCGCCAAATGCGTAAAATCTGTAATTCTTATCAATTGCTTCCTGATAAGCTTCCATTAAGAATTCATATCCGCCAAAAGCTGCTGCCATCATCAGTAATGTTGATTCTGCATGATGGAAGTTTGTCACAAATCCTTCCGTGATTTTGAAGTCATAAGGAGGATAAATGAATTTATCTGTCCAACCTGTAGTTGGTTTTAAGATTCCTGATGCAGTAACGCTTGTCTCTAATGCACGAACTGCTGAGCTACCTACTACTACTACTTTTCTTCTTTTATGCTGAAGTACTTCGTTGATTGTATCACAACTTTCAGGCGAGATGAAATAATTTTCGGAATCCATACGGTGCTTCGTTAAATCCTCTACTTCAACATTTCGGTAAGCGCCCCAACCAATATGCAAAGTTACCGGAGCCACGTGAACACCTTTTGCTTTAATTTTTTCGAGCAACTCTGTTGTGAAATGCATTCCGGAAGTTGGAGCTGCAACTGCGCCACGCTCGGTAGCCATTACTGTTTGATAGCGATTTTTGTCGTCTTCAGTTGACGGACGTTCGATGTAAGGAGGTAAAGGCATTTCGCCCAATCTGTCTAAAATCTCATACAATTCAGTATTTGGCCCATCAAACAAGAAACGAATTGTTCTACCTCTGGATGTAGTATTATCAACCACTTCCGCAACCAATTCATCACCGAAGTATAATTTATTGCCAATTCTGATTTTCCTGGCCGGTTCTACCAAAACATCCCAAAGCATATTTTCAGGTTGAAGCTCACGAAGCAAAAACACCTCAACGATAGCCTCTGTTTTCTCTTTTTTTCCATTCAAACGGGCAGGAAAAACCTTTGTATTATTGTAAACAAGGCAATCTCCTTCATTCAAATAGTCAACAATGTCTGAGAAGTTTTTATGCTCAATACGCTTATCAGCACGATGAAGTACCATTAATTTGCTTGAGTCTCTCGGATCGACACCGGTTAATGGTCCATTTATTTTTTCCGAGTCGAACTTAAAATCTGTGAGTTTCATGCGTATTTATACTTGGGAAAATTTATTTATCTTTTGAAAATTGTCATCTTTTTAATATAAAGACAAAAGAAGCGGAGCACAAGTTGATTAAACTTACTCCTACTTATATGTTTTTCTTGCTTTTCGCTTGAGAAAACTGTTCATTTAATTAGTTAAAAATCAATTTTTCCAATATGGGTAATGATTTAAATAAAGTTTTGATGCGCTATCTAACAGCAATTGTATTTGTACTTGTATTAAGTTCAACCGGTTTTGCTCAATTTAAAACTCAGGCTCCATCTCCTTACAGAAATACAGGAAGCGTTATTAAAGTTGAACAAGACCAAAAAGTAGGCGGGCTACAGAATTTTTTTAATATGAAAATGATGCATAGCTATGAAGCGTCTTTTTCAAGCTTCGGCGGCCAAACAGCTAATTTGAACATGTATACCAATACCATGTTATTCTCTTTTAACCAAAATTTAACCGGCAGATTAGACTTAGCTTTTGCGCATTCTCCTTTTGGCAATGCATTACCAGGTATGCAACAATCTCAGTTTTTTATAAGAAATGCAGAGCTTAGCTACAAGTTCTCCGAAAACACCAGACTGAATGTTTCTTTTCAGCAGTTACCTTACAGTCCTTATAATTTTGGTTTAAATAATTCAGCAAACCCTTACTACAACTCTATCTGGCCTAATTAATTTGTATCTTTGGCCATGAAAAAAAACAATAGTGATCTATTTCTTAATTCCATATTAGGATTTCTGGGGCTATTACTAATTCTGTTACTATTTGCTGTTTTAACCCGAGTAGTATTTCCAAGAATTGAAAACACACGTGATGATTCAGACGAATCGATGATTAGTTCCATAATTCAGGTTGAAGTATTGAACGGATGTGGTGTTCCTGGACTTGCGACTACTTTTACGAATAAGCTTCGTGAAAATGGCTTTGATGTAGTAGAATCCGGCAATGCCGATACTTTCGACATAAAAGAAACTTTGGTAGTTGACAGAAGCGGTAATCTTGACAATGCTAAAAAAGTAGCTAAGGCATTAGGAGTATCAGATAAAAATGTTATTCAGGAACTGGCATCAACGTATTTCTTAGATGCAACTATCATTATTGGTTCCGACTACAAACAATTAAAACTCAATTAATTTTTTAATGGCTCAACGCGTAATCGAAGAAGAAACAAAAGATTTATTAGCTTCAATCGGTGAAGCTTTACTTGAAAAAAAAGCTGAGAACATTCTCCAACTTGACGTAAGAGGAATATGTAGCTTTACAGACTTTTTTGTGGTTTGTCACGCTACCTCCGACACTCAAATTAAAGCTTTATCCAGTAATGTTGTGGTTAAGGTAACTGAAGACATCGGAGAAAAACCGGTTCGAAAAGAAGGGCTCGACGCAAGAAGATGGGCAACACTTGACTATGGCAACGTAGTTGTTCATATTTTCCTGAACGAGTTGCGAAGTTATTATAAACTTGAAAAAATGTGGAGTGATGCACACGTCACTGAAATCACCGATTAATTTTTCACTAAAAGCCGCTCTTTGCGGCTTTCTTTTTATTAGCGCTTGTACAAGTACTCGCCAGCAGGCTCAGAGTATGTACTTGAAGTCTGATTTAGAAGTTTTTGAATTCTCTAAAATCAATCCAAAAAATCGCATTCAGGGTGCAGCTTATGTGGATAGTGTTCAATTTGCCAATAAACATCACACAAATGGATTAAACATTTTTGGCAATACGCCAGACGGCTGCAGTAAAATCGACATTAAATCCAGTTTTCAAAATGATTCTCTTATCGTAACTATTATCTCAACAAAAGAGAGAGACCAGATGTGTACGATGGCTCTAACTCCGTTCCGTTATTTTGTACCGTTTGAAACACTTGGAGTTAGAACGGAAAATCAACCTTCTTTAAAGTATATTCAGGTAAATCAAATCAACGTTAAGCCTAACCTATAAGTGTATGAAGCCACGAGTTTTAGTAACGGAACCCATTGTTGAACCTGTTTTAGATTTTCTAAAAACATTTGCTCAGGTTGATGTGGGTGAACGTGGCACTTATTCATCTGAACAAGCATTGATTGACTCCATAGAACCTTACACGTATTTATTATCCATGTTAACCTGCCCGGTTACTAAACGTGTAATGGAAACAGGAAAAAACTTAACATTAATCGCCAATTATGCTGTTGGTTTTAACAATATTGATATTCAAGCTGCAAAAGAACTCAACATACGAGTCGCCAACACTCCCGATGTCTTAACCGAGGCAACGGCAGACACAACTATGGCATTATTACTTAGCGTGTCGCGAAATATCTTATTAGCTGACAAAGAGTTACGTGAAGGCAAGTTCGATGGTTGGCACCCGATGACTTATTTGGGCCTTGATTTTCGAAAAAAGAAATTGGGGATTTTTGGAATGGGCAGAATTGGGCAGGCGGTTGCAAAACGTGCGGTAAGTTTTGGATTTGAAATCATCTATCATAACAGAAAACCTCTTGCACAAAACATTGAAGAATCACTCAATGCGATTTATTACTCTGATCTAGAGCTATTTTTAAAAGATTGTGATGTACTCAGTATTCATGCGCCGCTAACACCGGAAAATCGTCATTCTATAAACGCAAACCGTTTATCACTCATGAAAAAAGGTTCTTACATCATTAATACAGCAAGAGGCCCGATTATTGATGAAAAAGCTTTAGCTGAATCTCTGATTTCAGGACATATTGCAGGGGCGGGTTTAGATGTGTTCGAACTCGAACCAAAAATTCATCCATTGCTACTGGATGCTCCGAATACGGTTTTATTACCACATATCGGAAGTTCAACACCAGAAACGCGTTTTGAAATCGGTATGCTAGCGGCAACTGCTATTTATAAGCATTTTAATGGCGAAACAGATTCAATTCCAAACTTAGTTTGTTAAACCTTGTCAACTATTACTCAATACAAACCGAACAAAGTCTCATTTTGGGTTTTACTCGTCCAAATTGCGGCGGTTGTTTGTATTGAAGGATGGCTTTTTTACAATAAGCCAGCTGCTCAAAATGCAGATCGCATCATAAAGTCTTCCCTTTTAAAAGCACAAGAAGCGTTCAAAACGGAGAAGAAAACTATTGTTGATGCCACAGAATACATCTACAGAGACACCAAAGGCGATGCCGATAAGCTATCCTCTTTTGATTTAAGTGAATTTCAGCATTTCACTTTTTTGGTATATCAAAAAGACTCGTTAATTAATTGGAGTTCAGGTAGCCCAAGTCTAAACTTTGTTGAAAAACTTCATATTAAACCCGGCTTTTCTCAACTGGATATCAACGGGAAAAAATATCTCTCCTATCTCATTCGCAAAGAAAACCAAGTTGAATTTTTATGCCTTCGCCTATTAAATGACGCAAATTCTGATGCGCTGCGAAATAAACAAATTTACACGATAACATCAGACTGGCTTACCAATCTTGATTATCCTTTACAAATCCGATTTAACTTAGATAACGATGCAAAATCGGCCTATCAATCAGATCTTTTTTTAAATGATGATTCCGTATTTGCTCAACTGATTGCCTATCCAGATTCATTTTCATTGTTAGAGTATCATTGGAATTCATTTCAAAGCAACGTCCGCTCGCTTTATACCTTATTATTTGTTCTGATTTCATTAATCGTTTTTACTTATACATCTAAACAATGGAGACTTTCAAGCAGATTATTATTTAGAATTCCGCTCTTTGTGATTTTGTGGATTCTATTAGTGCATTCAAATGTTGAATATCAAATTGCAGATATTCTTATTCAATTGGGCTGGAATATTAAACGCTCACTATCTATATCGTTATTTAGGCTGCACTTCCATCTTATCTTTTTCCTGATTCTTGCCTATGAATTGATGCGTGCATGCCGCATTCAGAAACGATTTTTCGGGATTGACTGGTATCCAAGAACCATTTTCCTTTCTGCTGTTTTCGGAGCTGCTACCTACTTTAGTTTGAGTAGTATTCCTGCATCATTCCTACATCTGATAAACATTCATGAAGTTGATTTATTAGACCCTCGGTTATTCCCTCCGCTGGAAACTTTACTCTTCATTTTAGGCTTATCTCTTTCTTTTGGCGCCGGTGTGGTTTTGAGTTATTTGGGAAATACCTTTTTGATTAACTCTGAACAAGACCAAGAAAGTTTTGTTTATCCGTTTCATTTTGCTGGTTTCATTGTCTCTCACTATCTGCTTATCTGGACACAAAAAGGGTATGCCCTAGAATTTCACTTTCCTTTCGGTTTGCTTTTCCTTTATGCAGGTATTATGACAGCTTCGGGATTAAGTTGGCGTCACCCGTCTTTCTTAAACCGTATTTCATTAATCCGCAAATTATTAATAGGCAGTTTTGTTCTATCCTTGAGCCTATATATTGTAATAAACAACCGTTTCGAAGAAATTGCACAAACAGATTTTGAAAACAAGGCGAATGCTTTAGCGGAAGATTTCAGTGATTACTCTACATTCCCCATAAAAGGTGCAACTGTTTACAAACACGATCAAGGGAACTGGCCCGGTAATCAATATATTGCCGTTTATGATAGCCTTCTAACGTTGCAAGCATCATGGAATCGGAACTTACTTCCCTTTTCAGAATCCTTTAAACTCCCCATCTCATCCGACGAAGTGAACACCTTACTCACTTCTGAAAATGCAGCTGTTCAAAAAAGTATATTATTTGACGGACGTTTTTACTGGGATCGCTACTTACATGCCGATAACGGCGGCTTACTCATTAGAGGTATTTTACCTATTACTCCTATCCAATCGCACATTTTTGCATTCTTTCGTTTTTTCTACATCACCCTTTTTACTTTACTCATTTTTCTTACCATCCATTCAACATTTTCGAATAAAGCTATTTCTTTATTTGATTCAAAAGAAAAATTACAGTCCAGAATCTTAGACACTTACATTATTGCTTCTTTGCTTTTTTTGATTGCATTGGTGGGTACAACAGGAGTTATCGTATCAAATGAAGAAAAAAAATCTGATCAAACTCTTCTAAATGAAAAAAAAGAAGCCATCATTAAAACTATTAACAGCGATTTTTACGGAAAATTCGATAAACCGTTTCTTCAATTTATCTCCGACAGATTTCAAGTTAACTTAACCTTATTTCATTTCAACAAGCAGATTTTGCACACTCAATTTGGTGCAACAAATTACGCTCAAACCAGCAAACTACTATTAGATAAGCCCATTATAGACGCACTTATTTCAAACAATAAACTGGAATTTGAAGAATGGGAAGCTGATGGACTAGATACATATGGTTCGGTTTATATTAGACCGCTTACCCAAGTTGACCCCATGCAAATTTTGCATATTAACATGAGAAAGACAAACAAAGGTAATTATGAACAGCTTTTGGAAACCGTGAGCTACTTAATCGCTGTGTATGTCTTGATATTTTCTTTATTCATTATTCTTGCATTTTTTATCTCCAAGTATTTAGCAAATCCACTCCAACATTTACTGAATGGGTTGAAGCGAATTTCTTCAGGAAAATTAGACACTATTGTTCCGGTTACCACGCATGATGAAATCGGAGAGTTGGCGAACGCCTACAATTTTATGATTTACCGTTTAAAAGATTTACAGAAAGAATTGGCGGAAGTTGAACGCGAAGCGGCATGGAGCGAAATGGCTCGCCAAGTAGCTCATGAAATAAAAAATCCGCTAACTCCGATGAAACTTAGCCTGCAACATTTGCAGCGTCTCGTTTTAACTGCCGAAAAAAATGATGAAGAACTCAAACCGAATTTCGAGCGCATCAGTAAAAATCTAATTCAACAGATTGATTCTTTATCAGCAATTGCCTCAGACTTTTCCAAGTTTGCCAAACCATTAACTGACGAGTTTGGGCAAGTTTCAATTAATCAGATCATTCAGGATATTGACGAGCTGTATCAGCATGATTCTCTGATTAAAATCAATTTGGACTTAAGTGATTCAAAACTACTCATTGCCGGAGTTGCCGATGACTTAAAACGCGTACTAATCAACCTGATAAAAAACGCCATCGAAGCCATGCCCAACGGTGGAATTATTATCATCCGTACCTATCCATATAAAACTCATGCATTTTTGGAAATCGCCGACACCGGAGTCGGTATCCCGGTTGCTATTCAAAGTCAGGTTTTTAGACCTAATTTTTCTACTAAGACAAGCGGAACAGGAATCGGATTAGCCATTTGTAAAAAAGTTGTAGATGCACATTCCGGAACCATCCAATTCGCTTCAGTACCGGGAACAGGAACTACTTTTACCTTATCTTTCCCTCTCGTAAAAGAATAGACCTATTCGCTGATTTTAACCTGTATTTTTTCCTTTCGTGACCTTAAAACAACTCTTGCCTGAAGCTAAAGCGGTTAGCTTGTTAGGCGCTCCTATTATTGCCGGACAAATTGCTCAAATGTCGATGGGTTTTGTTGATACCATCATGGCCGGAAACCTTAGTCCGGACGATTTAGCTGCCATTGCCATTGGCTCCAGTTTCATTAACCCCATTTTCGTGTTTTCGATTGGTTTATTGATGGCTTTAAATCCAATTATTGCTCAACATATGGGCGCCAGACGAATCGATGAAATCGGAAGAACTGTACGCCATGCTCTTTACCTATCGGTTGGATTAGCATTTATTTCGATGATTTTGATTCGAAATGTTGGCTGGACTATGGGTTTGTTAGGAATTAATCAGCATGTTCAAGATTTAGCGCAAGGTTATATGAATGCGATGTCTTGGGGCTTCTTACCCATTATTTCCTATTTAGCACTACGTTTTTTTAACGAAGGTATGTCTGTAACTAAACCAACGATGTGGTTTGCCTTATTAGGCTTAGTATTTAACATTTGCGGAAACTATGTATTTATGTATGGGAAGCTCGGTTTTCCGAAACTTGGTGCCGTCGGGACTGGTTGGGCGAGTGCTTTAGTTGCCTGGATTATGTTTTTAGGGATGTTTTTGTTTACCTATATGAATAAACCCTACAAACGATTCGAGTTGTTTTCAACCATAAAAAAACCGGAATGGAAATACATTAAAGAGATTCTGCATATCGGCGTTCCTAACGGATTAAGTGCTTTTATGGAAGTAAGCATGTTTGCTTTGGTTGCACTTTTTATGGGGATGTTGGGTACAAATGTAGTTGCGGGACATCAAATTGCCATTAACATTGGTTCTATAATTTTTATGATTCCGCTAGGATTCTCTTCTGCCATTTCCGTTAGAGTCGGAACCTATATCGGTAAAAACGACATCATACAAGCACGATTAGCAGGTTACGCCGGAATTTTTCTATGTGTACTTATAGCCGTTGTTATGGCTACGATGCTCGTAAGCATACCTGAGTTACTTGTTTCAATCTATACAAATGACGCTGTTGTAATTGAAATTGCGGCATCACTTTTACTTATGGCTGCAATTTTTCAGGTTAGTGACGGTTTACAAGTGAGCGGTGCCGGAGCCTTAAGAGGATTAAAAGACACCACCATTCCTATGATTGTGAACTTTATTTCATATTGGTTGATAGGACTTCCATCCGGCTACTTAATTGGTATCCATTTTGAGTTTGGCCCAACGGGATTATGGGTAGGTTTGATTGCGGGCCTTACTGTTGCAGCAGTACTGCATAATTCTCGTTTTTATTATCTCATTTATAAGAAGATTCCAAAATCATTGGCATAAAAAAAGCCTGAAATAATCAGGCTTTAAAAATCTTCTAAAAGAACAACACTTAGTTGCTATTTTGATTTCTCGCAATTTCAAGCATTTTTGTTACTTCAACTCCGAGATGTTTCATCAAAATATTTCTGTAAGCTGCGGTTGAACGGTAACCCGTACCAAGGCTAAAAAATTCATTGATTACTTTATCCCAATCAGAATCCAAAGGCATAATAAATCCAAATGTCTCTGAGGCGAGGTCGCCAACAGGGTGACGTTTAATCGCCATTTTCTGTTTATCAAAAGCAGGCCAATAAACAGATAAATCTACATAAGCAAAATAAGACGGGTCTTGTGCTACTTTTTCTGCTACTTCACCTTGCGAAGGCAGAAACTCTAATTTCGCATTCGGATAATACGTTGAAGTCGCATTTCTCAAATATCCTTCAAGGGTTGTCCCTTTAGCAGCTAAACCTTTTAATTTGGAGAACTCTGTACCCATTGCATTTAAGCTGCTCAAATTTGGAATCGAACTATTGCTAATTAAAACAGCAATGTTATTGATGAAAGGCGGTGAAAATTTCACTTCGCTCTTTCTTCTGTCTAAAATTGTAGTTGTGCCTAAACCAACAACTCCTTGTGAGCCATTTTGTACCATTTCATAGAACTTAGCAAACGATTTTTCACCGATGTAACTTACTTTTAAGTCGATTCCTTTGGCATTTTTTAACCAGTTTACAAAATGACTAAAAATATCGCCTTCAATACCGGAAACTTTACCGTCTGCATCTTTAAAAGCAAATGCTTCTTCTTCCAAATAGACTGCTACAATTGTTGCTTTCTTATTTTTTAAAGCATCTGCGTAAGTATCACCTTTTAACTGAGCTGTTACATTTCCAGCCAATATAATACCTAGTACTAGTGTTAGTATAAACTGCTTCATAGACCGACAATTTGTGAATAAAAATTATTTATGATTGGCTTGAGCCATTTCCAACATCTTGGTTACCTCAGAACCTAAATGCCTCATTAATATACGCTTATAAGTTACATTTGAACGATAACCTGAGCCCAAATTAAAAAATTCTTTCAAAAGTGGCTCCCAATCGCTGTTTAATGGCAGTATAAAACCGAATTGTTCAGTGGTTTTATCACCAACAGGATGGCGTTTTATGGGTTTATTTTCTTTTTGTGCTAACCAATAGTTTGATAAATCTGTGTATGAAAACAGTTTAGGATCAGCAATAACCTGGTTGATAGCTTCCTCATCAGAGTTAACCTGTTTAATTGAAAACGATGGGAAATATTTTTGTTTTAATTCATTTAAGGTCTCAACATGAGTTGTCCCTTTATGTACAACAGCGCTCATTCCTTTAAAGGTAGTTCCGATTTGATCCAAGGTTTTTAAATCAGGAGATGCGGAATTTGAGTACAACACTGCGATATTATTCAGATAAGCCGGACTAAACTGAAGCTCTTTTTTTCTGGCATCTGTTATGGTGATATTACCTGCACCGATTACACCGCCGCTTGAACTCTTTACGTCGTTATATAATTTTTCGAAATCGGACTGCGCAACCCACTCGACTTCTAAATCAACTCCTTTTGCATTTCTTACCCAACTTACAAACTGCGACAAAATATCAAGTTCTACACCTGTCGGGCGGCCTTGTCTGTCTTTATAAGCAAATGCTTCTTCCGGGTAATAGACAATAGTAACCGTTCCACTTTTAGTTTGTTGAGCTGTTTCCCAGGTAACACCTTTGTAAGATTGCGCATTTAAATCACTAAAAAATGCACTAGTAAAAACAGTTAAAAAAGAGATAATAGCAATTCTTAAACGTATAGCTTTCATAGATTTTTCTTCATGGTTAAATCGAAACAAAACATTCTTGTAACTAAAACGACACGACTTTATTGAGTTA
>SBGQ01000022.1 GCA_006226965.1 bacterium
GATTCAATTGAATCCCTTTTTTTTCTAAAAATAGTAGTTGTGACTTTTCTAAATCAGCAAATCATAATCGTAATAATTTCAAAACCGTTTACCATTCGCAAATAAAACTTACTCCTTTTGCACTAGGAATTACATCAGCCTTAAAAACATCCAGCTTTCCATGTAAGCAATACGTGCTTATTTCGCTTTGTAATTCATGTGCCAGATGTTCGATAAGTTCGAAATGCTTTCGCTCACAGACTTGATTCATGAGTTTACCAATTACCGTGTAATCTAACGCAAACTGAACATCATCTGTTTGCATAGCTTTTTCGGCATTGTATTCCAATTCAAGATTGAATATGAGCTCTTGCTTAATTTGCTTTTCCCACTCGTGAACACCGATTGAAACCGGGATTTTTAAATCATGAATAACAAGTTTTGTTTTCATTTACGGAGCAGAAACCAATTCAATTTTCTGTGAAATAAGTCCTTTGTCATTTTCCATCAACGAAAATTCGAAAATTAAGTCGCGTGACGGTAAAAATGAACTGTCAAAATGATGCTCAAATTGAGAAATATGGCAAAAAATGGTTTTGTACGGTGAATTCGGATTTCTAGAATCAGTAATCCAGGTATTATCGTTAATCGTATTCATATAACGCATAAAACCATAGCCTTCTCCGTGTGTAAAATCATAACAAACACCACGAACTCGTGAACCTACTTTGCCCCAATCGCCGCCGCTTTCAATGGGCAATAAACCCGGAATTAAGAAGCCGGACATAAACGTATCTACTTCATGTTTCAATGTTTCAGGCACATTATCAAAAGCTATTAACTCAACTTTACAGCCATTATCTTGTGCAAGTCGAATAATGGGAATAAAGCCTTCGTCGTTTGTGAGTAAATAAATCTGGTCTAAATTTTTTGATTGTTTGATGATATCGGCAGCCATTTCCAATTCAACGGAAGAGCGACAAATCGCTTCTCCTGTTTCGTGATTTACAATTCGTTTAACACGTCTTTCTATCACTTTAAATTCAAAATCTCTAAGAACATTACAAAAGCGAGCTGTTTTAGCTTCGTAATTTTCATCTTCTTTGGCGTGATGTTCATCATACGAAACATAAACATTCATGCGAGCCGGTTCATGATCGGGAAACGTGCAGTATTTTCTTAAAATATCGTATCTGAGTCCGTACCCGCCATTTAAGGTTTGATTAATTGCATCTACGTAGATACCTATTTTTTTTGATTTCATACTATCTAAGAAGTGATTTACAGGCTAATAATTATCTAAACAACACAGTAAACATTTGAGAAAGAGAATAAATAATACCTATCGCCTGATTGAGTTACTATTTGCGAAAATGAGTATACAATAGATTTCACGGAATTTCAAACGAGGCAGATTACTTCACTGATATTATAAACAAACAAAGGGAGTCTCCTTCCGGATGACTCCCCTTCTAGCAATCTACATCTGTGAGTATGTAAAATTATTAGTCCATGATTTTGCGTAAGAACGCAGGCTGATCGCTGTCACCTTTATCAATACGCT
The DNA here is from genome assembly GCA_006226965.1 of bacterium. Classification (GTDB taxonomy): domain Bacteria; phylum Bacteroidota; class Rhodothermia; order Balneolales; family M1805; genus M1805. Next base: position 1,544 of record SBGQ01000022.1, read on the forward strand.
CAGGACGATTGTTTAATAAGGTATTACGTTGCGCACCCATTCCGCCTGCTTGTTTCATCTGATTAAAACCAAATGCAGGTTTTTCCTGAACAGGTTCTTCCTGTATCGGAGTAGGATCAGCAGCACGACGAGTAAAAGCAGGCGCATCTAACTTTTTAAGGTTGTTTTCACCTTTGTAATACTCATTCGGACGACGTGGAATTCGGCTTCCCAATTGGTCAACAGTCGGGATTTTCACGTTTGGCATTGCATTACGAGCAGGTTGAGCCGGAATCTCCGTTTTTTTAGAAGTAACTCGAGTTCCGCCATGTCCGCTTGATAATTCAAAACCTGTAGCAATTACAGTTACGCGAATTTCATCACCGTAATCATTATCAAGAACAGTACCCATAATGATTTCAGCATCTTCGCCGGCTTCTTGGTTAATAACCGAAGTAGCAAAGTTGATTTCACGTAATCCCAAACCTTCAGAACCGGAAATGTTTACAAGTACGTTTCTTGCACCACGGATGCTTACACCATCTAATAATGGAGAAGAGATTGCCGCACGAGCAGCAATTTCAGCGCGATCCGGACCTGATGCTTTAGCAGAACCCATAATAGCAGCGCCACCGTCTAACATGGTTGTCTTAACGTCAGCGAAGTCAAGGTTAATCACGCCCGGCATCAAAATAAGATCTGAGATACCACGTGTTGCACCGTAGAGAACTTCGTTTGCCATTTCGAATGCTTCAACCAAGGTGGTGTCTTCATCAGAAACGTCCATTAAGCGCTCGTTTGGAATTACAATAACGGTATCACAATTTTTCTTGAGTTCAACAATACCATCGGTAGCATATTTACTGCGTACTCGACCTTCGCAAATGAAAGGAGTAGTAACAATACCAACGGTTAAAATTCCTTTGCGTTTTGCAATACCTGCAACTATTGGTGCGCCACCGGTTCCTGTACCACCGCCCATTCCGGCAGTAATAAACACCATGTCGGCACCATCAATTGCTTCTTCAATTTCATGGCGATTTTCTTCAACAGCTTCGCGTCCGATTTCAGGGCGAGCACCGGCTCCTAAACCCGATGTAAGCGATTTACCAACCTGAATACAGGTATCAGCGCTGTTAAGTTTTAATGCCTGAGCATCGGTGTTAAGCGCGATATACTCAACATTGTTCAAGCCTTTTAATATCATGTTATTGATGGCGTTACCACCGCCACCGCCAACACCGATTACTTTAATTTTTGCGTTTTGTGTGCTTTGGTCATCAAAGCTGAAACGAGATAGACGATTCTGCATAATGGACTCCTTGTTCTTTTCGATTGCTATGTTTTATAATTCGTTAAACCAGTTCTTCATTTTATTTTTCAAATTATTCAGCACGTTTTCCACGTTTGTTCCGGTTGTAGATGAGGGAATCATCGGTTCGGTTGTTGGATTTGATGCTGATTTTGAACGTAATGCGTGAAGAACCATACCTACACCGGTTGCATAAATCGGGTTGTTCACTTCATTTACGAGGCCGCCTGTGAGTCCTCTTGGGATTCCCACTTTTGCGTCCATTCCTAACACATCGTTTGCAAGCGGACAAATTCCACGAACTAATGAACCGCCTCCGGTAAATACAACCCCGGCACTTAATTCATTAGCATATCCGCTACGTTTAATTTCTATGGCTACGATTTCCAAAATTTCTTCCATACGCGCCTGAATAATCTGAGCTAAAATGCTGCTCTTGATTTCTTTAGGCGGGCGTCCGGCAATACCCGGAACAGGAATAATTTCTTCTTCTTCAATCATATTAGCATAAGCTACTCCATGCTCATGCTTCAATTTAATTGCCTGATCTTCTAATACACTCAAACCGATACGAATATCATCGGTTACTTTACTGCCTGCAATGGCAACAACCGCAGTGTGACGAATTACGTTATCCTGGAAAATGGCAATGTCCGTTGTACCGCCACCGATATCAACTAAAACAACGCCAGCTTCTTTTTCTTCATCATCCAAAACAGCGTACGAAGAGCCTAAGGGTTCAAGAATAACATCTGCCACCTGATAACCGGCACGTTCAACGCATCGGTAAATATTCTTAGCTGCTGAAACTAAACCGGTGATAATGTGAACTTCTGCTTCCATACGCATACCGCTCATACCTACCGGATCAGTGATTCCGTCCTGACCATCAACGATAAATTCCTGAGGAATTACGTGAATAATCTGCTGGTCGGTAGGCAACATGATGCGTTGGCAATCTTCCAACAGACGCTCAACATCACGAATGGTAATTTCGTTGTCTTTATTATTTATGGTGATTACCCCTTTGCTTCTCATGCTTCGGATGTGATCACCCGCAATGCCTACGTTTACAGCCTGAACCTTTATTCCAGATGCTAACTCAGCTTGTTCAACTGCTTTGCGAATTGCGTTAACTGTTTTTTCAATATTTACTACGACGCCTCTGTTAAGGCCATCGCTAGGTGCTTTTCCAACGCCAAGGATATTAATTTTTCCTGCTTCATCGATGGATGCAACAATGGCACACACTTTTGTGGTACCAATATCTAAACCTACTACTATACGTTCTGCCATACGTTTACGATTGTTTGATTGCTAGTTTTATAAAAACTCTGATTGATTGATTGCTTTGCTCCAATCCGGATTCCATTTGTTTGGCGCTATTCAGTAACGTTGATTTCATCGTGTAATCACCTGTCCTTTATAGCGTAAGTCAACTTCTGCCAGATTATCTATCCCAACTTTTGGTACAATTTGAGCATAAAATGCTTCCCAACTTTCTAAGGTTTCTGCCGGGTCTTCTGTGCCAAAAATGAGTTTAACGCCATTTTCTGTACTCATGGCTACCACTCCGTCTTTATCGCTCCATGCTACTTCACTCACTGTTGCATTCCCAACAGGATGATTTTGCAAAGCGCTTAAAAAGCGTGCGGTTTGTTTAAATGCTTTTGTTTTGAGCGTGTCGTTCACTCGATTTACCGGAAATCCATATAACAGCGGTACATGCGGTGTTTTATCATGCAATTGAGGCATTACCAAACCATCTTCATCAACCAAAGCTTTTGCAGTACCTTGCAATAACAAAGCAATCGGCTTGCGTTCTTCAATGGTAATTTTTAACTGAGACGGCGGAATGATGGCAATATCTGCACGCTTGATAAACGGAAGTTGTTCAATTCGATTGATAACGGCGTATAAATCGACACTATCCGGTGAAACATCGCTTGGAATGCTGGCTTTTTTGAGGATGTCCTCGTTGCTGGTATAATAATTTCCTTCAACCAAAATTCGGCTTGTATTAGAACTTTTGAAACGTGCATACCCAATTGAAAATCCGATTATCAACACCAAAACGCCGATTAGGGTATATAAACCTCTGCGCTTTCTTTTCGGTTGTTTTTCTGATTTCTCTTCTTCGTTTTTAGGCAATTTTTTAGCGTAAACCAGCGATTCTGCGGGCTCGGTAACATGGATTTCGCTCGTACTTTTATCAGACACAGTGTCTCCTTCATCACTTAAAGGAGAATCGGGTTCTGCTGCACGTTTTAAGTATTCGTCGAGCAAATCTTTGTTAATCGGGTCGTTATTTTCGAACGGTTCCTGCACGTTTATTTTGCCGGTTTAAAAGTTCCTTGATTCAATGAATCGGCGAACATTTCGCCGTATTTGTAAATATCACCTGCACCCATAGTTATTACGATATCATCCTGCTTCACAATTTCTTTCAGTTTTGCAGGTAATTCACGTTTATCAACTACATAGTGCACATTACGGTGACCGTAATTTCTTGCGGTGTCGGCAATTAAAGCGCCTGTTACACCTTCAATCGGTTTTTCGCGGCTCGGATAGATATCTGTAACTACCAATACTTCCGCATCAAAAAAGCTTAAACCGAATTCTTCGTATAAATCCTGAGTGCGGGAATACAAGTGAGGCTGGAATACGGCAATTACTCTGCGGTCTTTCCAACCATCTCTGGCTGCTTTTAATGTTGCTTGTACTTCTGTTGGGTGATGCGCGTAATCATCAACAACCATCACATTATTTTTCTCAGCTTTAATTTGGAAGCGACGGAATACTCCGCTGAATTTTGCCAAACCTTCTTTGATTTGCTCAAAACTCATTTTTAGTTCCAAGCCAATTGCAATTGATGCCAAGGCGTTTTTAACGTTGTGGATTCCCGGAGCCTGAACGGTAACTTCACCCAGTACTTTATCCATAAAAACAACTGTAAAAGTTGTAGACATGGCTGAATTTTTCACTTCAATTGCGCGAAGTTGAGCTTGTGGTGTTAAACCGTAACTCACAATTCGTTTTTTAATTTGCGGGATGATGGAACGAACCATCGGATCATCCAAACACATAATTACAGCACCATAAAACGGCACTTTATTCGCGAATTCGATAAACGCACCTTTGATATCATCTAAATCTTCATAAATATCTAAGTGATCGGTATCGATGTTTGTAATTACTGCGAGTGTCGGGTTAAGCTTTAAAAATGTTCTGTCATATTCATCGGCTTCAACTATCATGATGTCGCCTTCACCCACAACCGCGTTGGTTTTATCGAAACTGTGTACACGTCCTCCAACCATGATTGTCGGGTCGAATTGGCCGGACTGAACAACTAAACCGGTCATGGTTGTAGTAGTCGTTTTTCCGTGTGTACCTGCAATCCCGATTCCGAATTTCATACGCATGAGTTCAGCTAACATTTCGGAACGTTTGATTACCGGAATTTTTCTGCGAAGTGCTTCTCTGGTTTCAACGTTTTCTACTGCTGTTACAGCGCTTGTGTAAACAACTACATCTACATCTTGCACGTTTTCAGCAACGTGACCTAAATAAATGGTAGCACCTAATTTTTTGAGGCGATCTGTATTTTCACTTAAGGCTGAATCAGACCCGGAAATTTCATAACCACGCTTAAGCAGAATTTCAGCCATCCCACTCATACCAATACCGCCAATTCCAACGAAATGCAGTTTGCGTGTTTTTCCAAATACCGGTTGTGTCTGAATGCGTTTACTCATAATTAATTTCTCTTCAATTCTATAATTCGAAGTACTTCTTTTGCAATTTCTTTGGCAGCATCAGGTTTTGCAAGTGAATGTGCCAACGCGGACATTCTGTCCAATTGCTCTTGGTCACTTATCAATTCTCTGATGGTCGGAACTAATTGTCTGTTTAATAAATCATCTTTTAGCATTATTGCAGCGCCATTTTCAACCATTGCCATAGCGTTGTAGGTTTGATGATCGCCTGCAACATGCGGTGATGGAACCAAGATGGACGGCTTTCCTGTCACCAATAATTCAGCGCATGAACTAGCTCCGGCTCTGCTCATCACTAAATCGGCTACGTGATACGCATGCGGCATATTATCCAAGAAACTCATTAATCGGAGATTCGGATAATTCTGAATTGGAATCTCTTTGCTGAGTGAATCATAGTAGCGAGTTCCGCATTGCCAGATAATTTGCAAACCTAATTCATTGTGTAATTCATCTAAATGATTTGCGACCGATTCATTAATTGCTTTTGCACCTAAACTTCCGCCCAAAACGAGTATGGTAGGTTTATTCGGGCTAAAGCCGAAAGAAGCAAATGCTTCCGTTCCAACTTGTTGAATCAATGATTTTCGAGTTGGATTGCCTAACAACCTTGTTTTCTCACTTGGGAAAAACTCATCAGCTTGTTCAAATGCTGTAAAAATTAAACTGGCTTTATTAGCTAATAAACGATTCGTTACACCCGGAAAACTGTTTTGTTCTTGCAAGACAACAGGAATTCCCATTTTTGCGGCAACATAACCCACAGGGCCTGATACATATCCACCACAAGCTACAACCATATCCGGTTTTAGCTTTTTCAGAATATCTCTGGTTTGAAGTAAACTGCGAATCAATTTAAACGGAAACATCAAATTCTTGAGTGTGATATTTCGATGAAATCCGCTAATCCAAATATGATGAATCGGATATCCGGCTTTAGGAACCGCTATCCACTCCATTTTATCTTTGGTTCCTATAAACTGTAAATCAACAGACTTACCTGAATCGCGCAGAGCATCGGCAATAGCGATCGCAGGAAACACGTGTCCGCCAGTTCCGCCTGCAGCAAGTACTATTTTATTCACTTCACCGCTCATGCTCTGTTCAATTTCTTTTTTGATACGTTTAAAACCACGCCCACCATTAATCCGGCAAACAACATGTTTGTACCGCCATAACTCACAAAAGGCATGGGCAATCCGGTTACAGGCAACAATCCTGATGCTACACCAGCGTTGATAAATCCGAACAAGGAAACTGTTAATGTAAATGCTGAAGCAAGCATTAATCCCTGTTGGTCAATGGCTCTCCGTGCTACAACACCAATTCCGCGAATGAGGAACAGCGAGAATAAAATCATTAGAAAAACACCGCCTGCAAGACCGTATTCTTCTCCGATAATGGCAAAAATAAAATCGTTGTAAGGTGCAGGTAAGAAATCTCGTTGTGAACTTTTCCCGATTCCGACACCAAATAATTCACCGCGTGCAAAAGCAATATGAGCTTGTTGTGACTGGTATCCTTCATCTAATGCAAAACTATCACTCTTAATATGAATTACCTGTTCAATGTAGTTATCGATACGTTTTTGACGTTCCGGATTTTGTCCGATTAACAGCAATCCACCCAAAATCCCAAGTCCAACTAAACCACCAATGTGAAGTATTTTCACTCTGCCGATGAACAAAATCAACATAGTAATAACGAACAATAATCCCGCTGAGCTAAAATCTTCCACACCGATTAATGCACAAGTGATAAAAATCCAAACCATAATCGGCAAGAATGCTCGCTGAAAATCATGAATGTATTCCTGCTTTTTTACGACTAATGTTGTTACTTGCAGTACCAAAGCAACTGTTGCCAAAGATGAAGGTTGGAATGAAAAACCGCCGAGACTAATCCATCTTTTAGCTCCAAATGATGCTGTTCCAAATAGAATTACGAACAGTAACAAAGCCCATGAAACGAGCAAGGCAATTTTCGAAAATTTCAACAACAGGTGATAATCGATTTTAGAGAATAGAATCATTACCATAAATGCGATTCCCATTTTCACCATGTGGCCAAGCAATAAACTTCCGGCACTGGAACCTTTGGTTTCAGCGAAGTAAGCTATGGATGAGTACACAGCCATTAATCCGACCATCATCAGCATAATAACTATGGCAAGAAGAAAACGGTCAGAACCTTTGCGTCCTGCATCTAATTCTTCTGCATCAGTTGCGATGAATCCCGGTTTGGTGCTATGTGGTGAAAAAACCTGCATTCTACTGTTTAGAGTTTGTTTACAATGGATTTAAAAACACGTCCGCGATGTTCGAAGCTGTCGAACATATCGAATGAAGCGCAAGCCGGACTTAATAACACAACTTCGCCTCGTTTTGCTTTTCTTCTTGAAATTTCTACGGCTTCCTGCATAGTTCCGGCATCAATCATATTGGGAACTACATCTTCTAATTGTTCACGAACTTTATGCTTCGATTCACCGATTGCAATAATGGTGTGAACTTTTTCTCGAATAAGCTCATTCAATTCGGAATAATCATTTCCTTTATCACGACCGCCTAAAATGAGCACCATCGGAACCTGAAAACTGTCTAAAGCAAACCAAACAGAATTCACATTCGTAGCTTTACTATCGTTTATATATCGAACACCGTCCAATTCACGCACAAATTCTAATCGGTGTTCAACACCTTCAAAACGGCTTAAACTTTCACGAATAGCTTCTTTGCTTAGCTCAGAAGCACGAGCTGCCATGGCAGTTGCCATTCCGTTCGATAAATTGTGTGCACCCGGCAAGCCGATTTCAGAAGGCGGCATTAAGGTTTCTTTATTGTCATCAATCGTAAAAACAATCTGATCGTTTTCGATGTGAACACCTTCTTCTACTTCATCTTTTGATGAGAATCCGTAATACTTAATTTTTTTGCCATGTGCTTTTGCTTTTTCAATGGCTTGCATGATTAATGGGTCATCTGAGCCATAGACCAACACATCGGTTTCATCCTGATTTTCAAAAATTCTGAATTTCGCCTGTGCATATAAATCCATGTTATACTGATAGCGATTTAAGTGATCAGGTGTGATATTCAATAACACAGCTACTTTCGGTTTAAACCATTTAATATGATCTAACTGAAAACTGCTCACTTCAAGTATAACTGTGGTTTCAGGGTTAGTTTGTTCAACAATAGATGAAAAAGCTACACCGATATTTCCTGCTACGATATATCGTTGTTTAGCCTGCTCGAATGTATGCGCAATCCAAGTTGTAACGGTAGTTTTTCCGTTTGAACCCGTAACGGCTACAATCGGACCTTTACAAAACCAACTTGCAACCTCAATTTCACTGAATACAGAAGTTCCGGTTTGTAAGAAATATTGAACCAATGGCGCTTCCGTCGGTACACCCGGCGATACGACAGCAAAAGCACAGGAACGGGCTTTATCTGAGTGACCGCCATCTTCCCAAGAAATATTCAAGGTGTCTAAAAACAGTCGATCATCCGGTTTAATTGTACCAGAGTCAGTCACAAACACTTCGGCTCCTTTACGTCTAAGCAAAGCAGCAGCAGCCAACCCACTACGGGCAGCACCAATAACCGTAACTTGTTTGTTTGCAACTTCAATCATCTGATTTTCAAGGTAATAAGGGTTAGAATTGCCAGTAAGATGGATACAATCCAAAAGCGAGTAACAATCTTGGGTTCAGGCCAGCCGGATTTTTCATAATGGTGATGTAATGGGGCCATTTTAAAGATGCGTTTTCCTTCACCGTATTTCTTTTTGGTGTATTTGAAATAACTTGTTTGAATAATTACGGAGAGTGTTTCCATGAAAAACACGCCGCACAAAATTGGCAGCAATAATTCTTTTTTTACCATTATGGCTAATGCGCCCAAAGCACCGCCAAGAGCTAACGATCCTGTATCACCCATAAAAACCTGTGCCGGATAGGTGTTGTACCAAAGAAAACCAATACAAGCACCGATTAAAGCTGATGCAAAAATGGTTAACTCTCCTGCTCCCGGCAGATAAATAATATCTAAGAAACTGGAGAAGTCAGTTCTACCTGAAACGTATGCCAAAATGCCAAGTGCAGCGCCGGAAATACCTGAAATACCTGCAGCTAAACCATCGAGCCCGTCTGTTAAATTCACTGCATTACTGGTTGCAGTAAGAATAAAAATCACGACAGGGATATAAATGAGCCAGCCGTATTCCGCACCGATAAACGCGTAATCAATATTGAATTGCTTTAAAAACGGAATAGTTGTTAAAGTTCTGTAATCGCTGAAATCAGGCCAGAAATACAACACAGAACCCAATACTAAACCAGTAGCCACTTGTCCGGCAATTTTTAATCGTCCTGCTAAACCTTTTTTATCCTTTTTAATGATTTTGATATAGTCATCCATAAAGCCGACCATACCAAGCAATAAGGTTACAAAAACAGCAAGCCAGCCATATACATTACCCGGTTTAGTCCATAAAACGGATGGAATCACTACAGAAAGAATGAGAATAATACCGCCCATGCTTGGAGTTCCGGCTTTAGAAAGGTGAGAATCTAAACCGATATCGGTTCTAACTACTTCACCTAACTGCATGCGCTGCAACCAGCTAATGATTTTTTTACCGATAAATAAGCTTATCAGTAAAGCAAAAGAGGCGGCTAAGGCGCTTCTCACTGTGATATAGGAGAATGCGCCAAAGCCCGGGGGTTGGTAAGTTTTTTCTAACCAATCAAGAAGGAAATACAACATTAGGAAGCCTCCTTCTCAAGTTCAATTCTCTTTAAACGGTGCTTTAAAGCATCGTGAGCAATAACTCTATCATCCATCGGATAACGAACACCCTCTACTTCTTGGTAGGTTTCATGACCTTTTCCTGCAATTAAAATCATGCTGTTTTCCGGGGCTTTTTTGATGGAATCAGCAATAGCTTTGGGGCGGTCAGTAATTCGTTCGAAAGTTGCTTCAGTGCTAAATCCCTTTTCGATATCATCTAAAATGGCTTCAGGATGTTCAAAACGCGGGTTATCAGAAGTAATCACAATTTTATCCGCGTACTTTTCTGCAATGGCAGCCATAACCGGACGTTTCTTCGCATCACGATTTCCGCCGCATCCGAAAACGATAATGAGTTCTTCGCCTTCTTTTTTGATGGCATCTAAGGTTGAAGCTACGTTTTCGAGTGCATCAGGTGTATGGGCATAATCAACAAAAACGAAAGGCAATTGCACAGATGTCTCAAGCTGAATTTTATCTAAGCGACCATTTGCCCCTGATTGTTGAGCTAATGCTTCGATTACACCGTTTGCATTCGCACCAACTGCTATACAGGCTAAATAAGCTTGAGAAACATTGTAGGCATTAAAATTTCCAACTAATGGAGATGCCAATAATGAACCGTCAAAATAAATGGATAAACCGGATGAATCGTTTTTCAGAATCTGATTTTGTGATTCAGCTTTGAAACTCACATCCCAAACGGAAGCTTTTGTTTGCTGTGCCATGAATGAACCATAAGCATCATCCATATTAATAATTGCCGTTGCATCAGCGCTTAATTCGTTGAATAAAATCTGCTTAGATGCCGCATAATCCTCGAAAGTTTGGTGATAATCGAGATGGTCATGAGTTAAATTCGTGAATAAAGCCACTGAGAAGTGAATTCCGCTCACACGATGTTGTTTTAAGGCATGAGATGAAACTTCCATAGCAACATGAGAGCAACCCGCATCGCGCATTGCTGCCAAATCTTTAGCCAATTCGATTGCACCCGGTGTTGTTAGATTGCTGCTAATAACTTCTTTTCCGATTCGTTTAGCAACGGTTCCGATTAAACCTGCGGTATATCCCAACTGGTCTAAAACCTGATATATTAATGTAGAAATGGTTGTTTTTCCGTTGGTTCCGGTAACACCAATCATCACTAATTCATCCTGCGGATTCCCGTAAAATGCTAATGCAACTTTGCTTAAAACGGCTTGAGTACTCGGTACAATAATCTGTGTACACACTACATCATCAAATTGACGTTCAACTAAAACCGCTGCTGCACCTGCTTCAACGGCTTTCTGAACATGCTCATGTCCGTCGTGAACCGTTCCGCGAACCGCAATAAACAAATCGCCCGGATTTACTTTTCTTGAATCATCCGTAATTCCAAGAAACTCGATTGAATCATTTCCGACAAGTTTTACTTGAGGTAAAATCTGGAGCACGTTTTGGAGTTTCATTACTTTGTACTCACTTTCTCCAAATCCAAAGCTTTGCCTCGAATAGTTACACTTGTGCCTTTTCTTACCGTTGAACCTGCTTTTGGGAACTGAGCCAATACCGTTCCTGACCCAATTTTTTCGAATGATAAACCTAGATCCAACAATTTCATGGTTGCTTCACGCATACTTAAATCTTTTAAGTCCGGAACATCAACACGCTCATCTGCAACTAATAATGCGGGCTCACCTAATTCCAGTGTAAGCATATCATGCTCCATAATTTTTGAGCCGCTTATCGGTAACTGAGATTTTACAACAGAGCCTTTTCCTTTAATCTGATAGGCGATTCGTCCACGTTTTAATAAGCTTTCCACAACACCGATTTCCATACCTTCAAAATCCTGAACGATGGCGAAATACTCTGGTAATGTAGGTTTTAAGCTTTTTTGAAGTTCATCATCCATCCCAACTAAACGTGTTGCCACTTGTTTGAATACCGGAGCCGCCGTTGTACCACCGTAAATAGATGTTCTAGGCTCATCCATAATAACTAAACACACATATTGCGGTTCATCAGCAGGGAAAAAACCGACGAATGATGCACGGTAACGAGTTCTATATTTTCCGTCTGAAAACTTCTGTGCCGTACCTGTTTTTCCGGCTACATCCAATCCTGAAATCAAAGCCATATTTGCTGTACCGGAATCGCTTACTACACCTTTAAAAATCGGCTTTAACTTCATTAAGGTTTCGCTTTTTGCAATTCGGCGAACTTCAACCGGTTTCTTTTTCTCGATGATGTTTCCGTCATTATCAATTACTTCATCAACTACATAAGGCTGCATCATAATTCCACCGTTTGCAAAAGCAGCATAAGCCTGTGCAATCTGTATCGGTGTAACTTGAATTTCATAACCAACTGACATCCAAGGCAATGTTACTTGCGACCAGTCATGCGGTTTTCTTAAACGACCTTCCATTTCGTTGGGCAAATCGATATTTGTCGGATTTCCGAATCCGGCGTTTCTTACATACTGATAAAAATCATTGGGATTCAATCTCATCGCGATTTCAGCGGTTGCCACGTTCGATGATTTTTCGATTACTTCTCTAAAGTTGATGGTTCCTAATGGATCATGATCGCGCATCCATTGTCCGTAAATCAATTTTTGCCCGTTTTTAGGCGTTTCGAATTTTTCTTCAAAACTTACTTTATTTTGCTCAACGGCAGCAATTGCAGTAATTAATTTGAATGTTGAACCCGGCTCAATCATATCAGCAACAACAAAATTTCTTCTGTTCTCTGTTTCTGATTGTCCCGGTGTATTGGGATTGTATGAAGGATAATTCGCCATAGCTTTTATAGCTCCGGTCGTCGGATCCATAATTACAGCTATACCTTTATCTGCTTTTGAGCGAATAACACCTTTGCGTAACTCTTCTTCCAAAATAGCCTGCATACGTACATCTAAAGTGGTTTTTAAATGATATCCGTGTTGAGGCATTTTCTTCGGACTTCCAACAATAGCACGAATACGATTCGAGCGATCTCGTTGCACTTGCTGTGAACCGTCTTCACCGCGAAGTTCTTCATCATAATAATTTTCAAGTCCGGCCATTCCCGCAGCTTTATGGTTGATAAACCCAACCACATGTGCCGCAAGAGAATCATAATTGTAACGGCGGCGATACTGCTCTTCGAGAATAAGACCTTTTAAATTCAGATTGTATAAATCCTCATAGACATCAATTCCGAGTCCTTTTCCGAGAACGATATATCTTGAACCTCTCGGAGCTAATTTGATTTTACGTAAATACGATTCTTTAGCCTGACCAGTATTAACTGCTAAAATGTGACAAACTGTATCAATAGATTTGTTGTTCATGCCACGATACATCGGGTCAATTGCCACATTATATGCAACAGAATTGGTTACCAGAATGGTGTTATTGGCATCCATAATCGTTCCGCGCTGAGCCGGAATCGGGATATAATCTACCGCCTGAGCACTCCACAATTCGCGAAGTTTCTCACCTTCAACCACATTAATGCGAAATACCTGAAACATGATAGCTGTTGGAAACAGCATCACGATTCCAAGAATCACAAATAAACGGGATAATATGGCAGTACGATTTTTATCCATTCACTTATTTCTCAACGTAGATGATTCCGTTTGCGGGACCACCGTCTTTTAAGCCTAATTTTTTTGCTCGTTCATACACTTCTGCAGGACCAATCATGCGGTCGTAGGTAAATTTTCTGTCTGCATAAACGCGCTTCACTTTTTCGTATTCACGTTGCAATTCTAACACTTCTTTTAATCGTTGTTGTGTCGAAAACACGTGATTCAGGTACATCAATCCAACTGCGCCGAAAATCAAGGTGAAGAAAATCACTTTACCGGCAGATATTCCTTTTCCTTTTTTTTCTGTTTTCTCAGTTGAAGGTGCACCAAATACTTTTGCCGTTTTCTTTTGCTTAACCTCGTTTAGAGGAACACCCATCGAGCTCACACGTTTGGGAGTTACACTTGGAGCTTTACTCAAATTTGTTTTTACATACATCATTAAGCAGCCTCCTGCACTTCTCTTTTTTCAGCTACTCGTAAACGAGCACTTCTGGATCTTGGGTTTTCAGCAATTTCTTTATCATCTGCCTCAATTGGTTTTCTGGTGATGACATCAAAAGGGCTTAAATTATTTCCGTACAAATCTTTAGGGATTTCTCCCTCAAAGTTGCCGGCCTTCATAAAATGTTTTACCAATCGATCTTCCAAAGAGTGATAAGAAATCACAACTAAACGTCCACCGGGTTCAAGCCACTCAACTGCATGTTCTAATGCCTGGCGTAACATTTCAAGTTCGCGATTCACTTCAATTCGGATGGCCTGAAAAATTCTGGCGAGCGTTTTATTCTCAAATTTTCCGGATACAACTTTAGTTATCGCTTTTTTCAGTTCTGCCGTTGTTGCAATCGGGCGAGATTCAATAATCTTTTTGGCGATGGCATTACTATGGCGCTCTTCACCATATTCATAAAAAATGCGACGCAATTCACCTAAATCGTATTCATTAACAACTTGCTCGGCGGAAAGTCTCATCAGATTTCCCATTCTCATATCCAACGGGCCTTCCTGTTGAAAACTAAATCCTCTTGCCGGATCATCTATCTGATGTGATGAAACTCCTAAATCCAATAAAATCCCGGTAATCTTACCTTTGTATTCAGGCGCTAATAAAACATCATAAAAACCAAAATTACCTTTAACTGCCTCAAAACGAGCATCATTTCGTAAACGAGCAGTAGCTTCACGCAAAGCTTCATCATCTTGGTCAATACCGAACAGCTTTCCGTTTTCATCCAACTGTTCCAGAATCGCTTGCGAGTGTCCGCCACCGCCCAAAGTTCCGTCAACATATACACCTGATGACTTTGTTACTAGGTGGGAGACAGTGGGAGACAAAAGCACTGGAGCATGATATTCAGTAGCAAAACGACTCATAATGAGAGCCCTCCCATTACTTTTTCGAATAATGCTTGCATATCTGCATCGGTTATATCTCCTGTTTCCTGATCAAGAGCATCAGGAGCCCATAATTCAATTCGGTCGCCGGCGCCAATGAATACGACTTTCCCATCCATTCCGGCCAATTCCATCATCTTGGGGCTTAATGCAATTCTATTTTGATTATCGAGGGTAACATCTTCTGCGTAACGTAAAAACTGGCGTTTCAAAACTCGTCCTTCAGCACTGAATGAGCTGATTTTATTGAGCTTATCTTCAACTTCGAGCCATTTATCTTCGGGGTAGAGGTAGAGACATTTTTCAAGACCTTTAAGAAGGGTAAAGCGATCCTGAGCCAGCGGATTAATGTATTTCCGCAGCTTAGCAGGAAAAGCTACTCGGCCTTTCGCATCTAAAGCATGTTCATATTCGCCTTTAAAGATACTCACGTGATTCTCAAAACCTCGATTGCGCAATGGTTTTAGTGAAAAGTAGCAAGTTGCCCCACAACCTCCCACTTTACCCCACAAAGTACCCTATTCTCTCCTAATCTGTCAAGTGTTTTAGATATTAAATTTTTGAATTAGGAAAATTGAACCCTAAACCAGTTGAGCAACATGACTTTTACTCAAATTTTCAAAGTTCCTATTATTGATTTGGGTTCTGTTTGAAATTCGATTTTTTAGATAATGAATCGTAAATAGTTGCTAGATGAATGTTAGATTTACTTTCTGTAGCCTATATTCACCATGTGTGTGTTCACTAAAAACAATAGGTCTATGAAAAAAACGATACTCTCCATTTCTATACTCTTAATTGCACTTATTAGCTGTAAGGATGAGCGAGATTTATACAAAGAACTACATCTCGAAGAAATTACTATCCCTGAAATTCAAACCGCATTTAAAAACGGTAGTTTTACTGCTGTTGATTTAACGAAGGCATATTTAAAACGCATTGAAGATATTGACAAGAACGGCCCAGCCATAAACTCAATAATTGAAGTTAACCCCGACGCCATTGCAATTGCAAAACAACTAGATAAAGAACGAAAAGCCGGGAAAGTTCGCGGACCTTTACACGGAATTCCAGTTGTTTTAAAAGACAATATTGATACGCACGATAAGATGTCCACAACTGCAGGTGCCCGTCCGATGGAGTTCTCAAAACCCTTACAAGATGCTTTCATTGTTTCAAAACTCAGAGAAGCAGGTACAATTATACTTGGGAAAGCTAATTTGAGCGAATGGGCTAATTTCCACAGCCGAAAATCATCCAGTGGATGGAGCGGATTAGGCGGACAAACCAAAAATCCATTTGACATTACCAAAAACCCCTGCGGTTCTTCAGCCGGATCCGGAGCCTCTGTTTCAGCGAACTTAACCGTATTTGCAATCGGTACTGAAACAAATGGCAGCATCGTATGCCCTTCTTCGGCAAACGGAATTGTTGGCATTAAACCAACTGTCGGATTATTATCGAGATCGGGAATTATCCCAATTTCATTTACACAAGATACTCCCGGCCCAATGGCACGTACCGTTACCGATGCAGCCATTGCACTTGGCACCATGGTTGGCATAGACAGCAATGACTCAAGAACAGCTGAATCTGAATCACATTTCTTAACAGATTACACTCCGTTTTTAAAAGCTGATGCTATAAAAGGAAAACGAATTGGTTTTTACCGAGCACCTATGGGAAGACATGAACAAGTTGATTCACTTATGTATCAGGCAATTGAATTACTTAAATCGCAAGGTGCTGAGATTATTGAAATCACTCAAATTAGTGAAAAACCAATTGGCGGAGATTCGTTCCAAGTTTTATTGTATGAATTCAAAGATGGCTTAAACAACTATTTTGCATCCTTAGGTCCGAATGCAAAAGTTAAATCATTTGATGATTTAGTTGAAAAGACACTCGCTGATTCTATTGAAATGCAATATTTCGATCATAGTTTATTACTCGAAGCTCAGAAAAAGGGTGATTTAACTGAGGATGAATATCAACAAGCACATGCCAATCTAATGAAATACTCCCGTGAATTTGGAATAGATGCCGTAATGAAAAAGCACCAATTAGATGCTTTTGTGAGCGTAACAGGCGGCCCGGCCTGGGATACAGATTTAATTAACGGCGACAAATTTTTACTTAGCTCAAGCTCTCCCGCCGCCATGGCCGGCTACCCGAACATTACCTTACCTATGGGTTTCATTAACGGCCTTCCGGTAGGAATCAACTTTTTTGGGAAAGCTTGGAGTGAACCCACACTAATTGGACTTGCTTATTCATACGAACAACTTACAAAAGTCCGAAAAGCCCCAACCTTATAAAAAAAGGGCAGTAAATCTGCCCTTTTTACTCTATATGAGACTTGAATTTTCTTAACTCAGGTTCTAAGTCATTAAAGTTTGGCCAGTTAAGTTTTTTGATTTGCTCTTTAACAGCCTCATCATCTTTAAAAAATTTAGCTTTTCTATCTAACCTTAGCTTTTGTCCGGCTTCATTTTTACCAATTTGTTCGAACACATTTATCACATAAGTGCTCAATCCGGGAGCAGCAATAAGATCCATCACATCCGGTGAACCGGGAACAGCAACAGCTAAGGCGAGTGCGCCGCCACCATTTTGAACGGTTAAACGATATTCGTTTTTCTCTACTTCGAGTCTTAATTCAGCTTTTTCTAAGTAAAGTGTAATTTCATACGATGATAAAGAGGCCGGAACTTTGGGATTCAGTATCCATCTGTTTTGAACTTTATCCAATCCGACCAAATGTTCATTTATCATCCTAATAAACTCCGATAAACTCCATGCTTGCGAAAATGTACCACTTGCTGCCGGATACTTTTCAATATCGAAACCCGCTTCGTTTCTCAAAGCCATTTGGTCTATTCTTGAAATATGTTTAAATGACTCCACATCAGGATAAGCTCTGCTCCAAGTGGAATGCCTAGGAATTGCATCATAGAGTTCAGGCAATGTTCCCAAAGAAACATCTTGAAGTATTCGTTCTGAATAGGATTTAATTATATCCATGCCCATAATCGGATAACCGTATTTCATTAAAGAGCCTACAAAATCTCCGGAATTCCATACCCAAATTATTCCGTTGTGGTAAGATGCATCTTGTTCATAAACAGGCTCAACTTTATGATAAGGATGAAACCATTCATCTTTTGTGGAAAGCGACAGGGGTCCCGACATAGTCCCTAATTCGCCCATTACTTGTTTTACAACTCCGGCTTTTACCAATGGATCATCAATAACAGGAAGAGTACACAATTGATTTACTCTAATTTGATTCGAGGGTATTCCTGCGGAATCAATAGCATCAAATACAACTGCTCCATTCCTTTCTTTATTGATAAACTTTTCTTTAAACGCGTTTTTAACCTTTAATAACCAGGTTTCAGTTAAGTCCGTGAGTTCTTTTTCTCTAGATATTTTTTGTGAAAGTTGATGCGCCGACTCCAAGGCCATAATCCACAATGCTTGTATATCATTCGCTTTATCACCTCTAGGCGAATAAGGACCTTTGGGGCCAACGGCATCCATCCAGGTATCCGCTCCACCATGTACTAAAAAACCAAGATTATCCGTGCGATATTGAATTGTACCTTTTATTGCATGGCGCACATAAGGTAAAACCGTTCTAAGGAATTCATCATCTTTTGAAAATTGATAATATTTCCATGCTTCAATAATAAAGCGCGGCGTTGCATCAGCTGTGTTATAAATAGATTCATCAGGACGAACGCGATTCGGAATTTTCCCATAGTTACCATTTGTAGAATCCTGTACCTGATATTTCAGAAATGATAAGAGGTTTTCTTTCGCCAATTGAAACTGCCCAGTAATCGTTAGGGCTCTTAAAGCAATAAACGAATCTCTTCCCCAATAATCCTGAAACCATGGGTAACCGGCATAAATCCCTTTTCCCAATTCCGTTCTCGTCTCATTCATATTTAAGGCATCAAAGGAACACAAAGCCCAGGCAAAAGCTTTATCCACTTCAGGATCAGCACTTCTAAAATCAACTGAATTAACCAAATATTCAATTCTGCTTTTCTTTTGTGCAACTAATGACTCATAATTGCTCATTATTAATATTGACGTCCTCTGAGATTCTTCCTGAGTTCCACCCAGCCCAATCGTTAGGATAAAATCGGTACTTCGATGTCCTTTTTCAGTCTTTTTTGTATCAACCAACACTGCTAAATCACCATTTTCCAAACGCGCGTCTAACAACTTAACATCAGTTGATATAGTTAAGTATTTGTTAAGATTTTTTTCCGTCTTAATCGTGATGCTATTTGGTGTTGACAAGCTATCAATTGATAGTATTTCTAGAAATTGGTTCCCGAAAATTCTATACTCAATCGTATCCGCATTTGGAGAACCCAGTAAAATCGACATCCCATCAAAAGTATCGGGTACAAAAACCTGCTCACTTACTTCACCTTTGTAAAAGCGATTTAAGACCCAGGGCAGATATTCAACTTGCGTTTTCTCGTTTCTTTCCAGCTTCTTACCATTGATTGAAATAGCGTAATCAGAAAAAATGGTTTCTCTGTATGAGATTAATCCCATTAAAAAATGACGTGTTTCTTTATTGGTTTCACCTACCCAAAACGTGCCTGTTTTATTGGAAAAATGAACTAAATGATTACTTCCATTTTCAGTTTTTATCCTCATAAAATCATCGAAATCGGATGAAGGATTGACCATTTGAAAAAGAAACATGAATAATAAAAGCATGGGAATCTGTTTTTGTAAAAATATACCGATTAATCGACCGTCTAATTTTCAACTTTCAAAAAAAAAGGAAGCTGATAAATCAACTTCCTTATTCCGTTATCCGGTTAAGAGAACTATCACCACCGTAATGATAATAGTAATCTTAAAAATGGTTGTTTTCCATTTAGTCATACCTAACCCCCGTTTTATCCGTGTGGATAATTTGTGGACAAATAATTAACCAATTTTCATCGAATAACTCAAGTATTTGAATAAACAATTTTGCAAATCAAATACAAAACAAACCTAACACGCTGAATAGCAATGGATTACAGAATAATTAAAATTAATATTTTTTAATACTCATTACAGACACAACCATAACCCAGCCCATTCTGATGGAAAACTTATCCACAAACAAGTAACTCTTTTGGCAAATTTTACTGCTCGGTCGTACTCACTTGCTCGCCCGACAAACGCTTAACTTTAATTTTTTTGATGCGATTGTTTTCCAGAGAACTTACCGAGATTGATAGTCCTTTATAGTCAAAGGAATCTCCGGCTTTAGGAATTTTTTCTAATACGTGATAAACCAAGCCCCCAAGAGTTTCATATTCATCTTCCGGCGTTGCAACACCTTCGATTTCTAAAATCTCTTCTACTTCTTCCAAATTAATTTTGGCATCGAATACAAATGTATGCTCATCTAATTGGGTATATAGCTGCTCTTGCTCAGTGGTTTCATCAGCAATATCTCCGATAATCTCTTCAAGCACATCATCAAGCGTAACAATTCCTTCTGTTCCGCCCCACTCATCAACAACTACAGCAAGGTGGGTTTTCTCTTTTTTGAAGTCTTTTAATAAATCATCTAAACGTTTTGTAGTCGGTACAAAGAGTACTTTTCTGGCTAATGTTCGCCAATTTATTGTAGCACTAGTTAAATCGGTTCGCAAATAGGGCAAAATATCTTTAGCATAAATTACACCGATAATGTCATCCAAATCCTCACCGTAAAGCGGCATTCTTGAGAGTTTTTTATTTAATATGAGTTCGATAACATCACCTAAAGCATCATCCGTTGAAACGGCAACGATATCAACGCGAGATGTCATAATTTCTTTAACTGTAGTTTGACCAAACTCAATCACGTTTTCAAAAATTTCGCGCTCTTCTTCTTGTAATGAACCTTGTTCTTCACCAACCTCAGCAAGTGTTCTAATGTCATCACTTGAAATATCGTGAATAGTTTTGGGCAGCTTACTTTCAATTAATACAGTTGAACGAGCGATTATTCCTGAAATCGGAGCAAGTAACAGATAAAACGTTCTTACAAACCAATTAAAACGATGTGCAAATTCAAGAGGTTGTTTAATTGCAATTACTTTTGGTGTGATTTCACTTATGATTACCAAGGTGAACGTTACTACCAGAATTTCAACGGTATAAATAAGCCAATTAGGTAAAGCAAAATTATGGACTAATTGTCCGGTTAAAACAGCAGCAACTACAGAAGTAATAATATTAGTGAAGGTATTACCTATCAGAATAGTTGATAGCAACCTTCTTGGATGCTCCAGCATCTGTAAAATAGTACCATACACTTTTGATGTATGTGCAAGTTTTTGAAGTTTTTCTAATTCCGCACCTTTAATTGAAAAATAGGCAACTTCGGAACCGGAAAACATAAACGAAAGCAATAGTCCAAGCACAATAATAAATGCCTCTATCAGGACTAATTGGGCATCAGTACCGGCAGTGATAACATCAGCTGTTAATGCACCTATAAAAACGTTATTAAATAAGACAGGGTCAGGATCCAACGATAGTGAATTCGTTCATAAATCTTTGAAAAAGAGCTTACCAAACTATGGTAAAAAAATGAGTCCTCCCTGTTTTCCAAAGAGGACTCACGTCCAAGCTTTTTCGACTCCAAAAATAGAATCTTTACGGCTATTTACAAAGCATCAAAACGGTAAATCATCATCTGTAATGCTATCAAATTCGGATGGAATTTGAGTATCAGCTAATGGCTTTGATGCTTGTTGTTGATTTGAGTAATTATTGTTTTGTGGAGCATTGTAGTTTCCACGAGCCGGAGCGTCATTTCCAGCACCTTGTTTTGTATCCAACATTTGGATAGCAGCCGCTTTAATTTCTGTGGTGTATCGATTTTGGCCGTCTTTATCTTGCCATTGGCGAGTTTGTAAAGAACCCTCAATATAAATTTGAGAACCTTTTTTGATAAACTGCTGACAAACCTCAGCTAATCTTCCCCAAGCAATTACTCTGTGCCACTCTGTGCGTTCCTGCCAGTCGCCATTCGAATCTTTGAAACGCTCGTTTGTAGCTAGATTCATAGTTGCTACTGCTGTATTACTCTGTGTATATCGAACTTCAGGGTCTGCGCCCAAGTGTCCGATTAAAAGGACTTTATTTAAAGAACCCATTTTTTCTCCGTTAATCTAATTGTTTATTTGTTTCGAAGATAAGATGCTTTCGACAGAAAATTCTTACAAAATATTTTTATTGACTCTTTTCCCTGTTTCCATGTTTATCAAGCAATGTCTTTAGACATTGAACATCACTTTATAAGCGTCATTCTTTTTGAAATCACACCCGATTGCGATTCCATCCTGTATATGTAAACACCGGAACTTAGAGTACTTCCATCAAACCGAACCGTATGAATTCCTTTCGAACGTTCACCGGAAACCAAGTCGGCTACCTTTTCACCTAAAACAGTATAGATAGTCAGATTCACAAACTCTGATTCCGGTAATTCAAACGAAATAGTTGTACTTGGATTAAACGGATTCGGATAATTCTGATGTAACTTCAAACTATACTTCGGTGACTCATATTCAATAGATGTGGTTTGAGAAACATCAATTCGATAATCCTGAGAGCTATTATTATCCCATGAGTTTGAATCCGGGTAATACAAAACAAAATTGACTGTGCTTACTTGTTGAGAACTGTTAAACGGTCCGATTTGTATGACTCGCTTTCCGTTATCCAGTTCGAATGGCGACTGAATGGCTCCGTTTGCTTGAAACGTATTTGCAGGACGGTAGCCATTATCAGGTGTGTTCCAAGAGTTAACGCCCCAATGCATATTCACTTTATCCGTTGTATTTACTGTTAATGTGATAACATCATCTTTGGTTGGCGAAAGCGGAAGCCACGTCAACGATTTATCTCCTGTTTCACCTGAAGAACTCTGCGACAACGTAATGGCGTAATCATTTGAATTATTATTATCCCAAGTACCATTTCCATTATTAAACACCATATTTATTTTATTTGAAGCTTGGCTCGGAACGGTGATTGTAACCGTCCAAACTTCTCCGTTTTTATTCATGGAACTTGTTTTGATGTCATTCCAATTGTCAAAACCCCAATACATATTTACCTGAGACTCTGAGTTTAAAAATCCGTTGTACGTAACAGAAACTTGTTGTCCCGGTGCGGGATTTAAAGGCAAAACAGCCAACTGAGCCGGCTCACTATTACCGCCATTTCCTCCTGATCCTTCTCCCGGATTCGATGTAGTTTGAAAAAATCCTACACCTAAATCACCAATTATGCCGGAACCATCTAATACATAAACTCCTGCTGAGCTCGGTGAAACAGTAAACTGCAAACTTCCATTTGAAACACTCACTTCAGCACCGGTAACAGCATCTTTATATGTTCCATTTTTGATATCAGTAAAAGTAAACGTCACATTTCCGTCTTTTGCCAAACCAACAATTGCATAACTTTCTCCATCATTATAATCTCGCACATAACCGACACCGTTTCCACCGCCGTTTCCTGCCCATTTCCATGAACCTTTTTGAAGTGCTGGAACAGCTTTCCGAATTGCATTCAGCTTTTTAATATGTTTATATATGATGTGATCCGGTGCTTCACCCATCACATTTCCATAATAGGCTCTACCTGTTTTGTCAATAGATTCTCTTGTACCCTGCTCATCTTTAATATCTGTGTAAGCGCCTGATTTAAACCGCATTTCCGTTCCATAATACAAGGTTGGAATTCCACGCCAAGTCCACATAAAGTTTAACACTGCGGCGAGATTTTCGTCCGTGCCGCCATATCGCTGATTCCAATCATTGTTCGGCCCAAAATCATGGTTATCTAAAAAAAGAATATTGGTTGACGGATCCGCATATAAATAATCGTAACGGGCTGCAGCCATCACATTACTCATATTATCACCACGCGGAAACATGTGAAATGTGCTCATTGCAAAGAAATCCAGTACAGCTAAACCTGACGGTTCTGAATTGTTCGTAGCGCCCCTCCATGTGTACCAATGCGGGTTTATTTCTTCCAAATTATGTAACTCGTGTCGTTTTTGAGCTACTTCACCAAAAACAAATAAATCGGGATTAATTTCTTTAAACGCATCTAAAAAGTACAGTACATCTTCTTTACTCATATGCTTTATCGTATCCCAACGAAAAGCATCTACACCCATTTCGATAAACGTTTTATAGGCATTAACTAAATATTCTCGCACTTTCTGGCTTCCCGTGTTCAAGTCGGGAGTATCTCCGGCTAAGGCTCTGTTATATAAGTTTTCTAAATCATCATAACCTTGTGCGAATCCGTTTCCGCTGTGGTGATACCAATCAGGGTCTGAGGTATCCACATAATTTTCTTTACCCGGCCAGTTATAGGCGGCTAAGTTTTCGTTAAACGGAGCGGGCATGGTCGGCAGATTTGCTCGTGACCAAATTTTTCCGTCGTCAGGATTTTGAGTGAGCCCGTCATATTCCCAATTGGGATTAGGCTGCAAGGGATTACCGTTTTTATCTTTTCCCCACGATTGTGAAGGATCGGTGTTGTACTTTATTTCCGCCTGACCTTTTATTCCATATCTGCCGGAATGATTGGTTACAATGTCCAATACGATTTTCATATCACGAGCATGAATTTCATATATCAAATCTTGAAATGTTGCGCCGGGAGATTCTAATCTTGGATCCACTTTTGTAAAATCATAGGCATGATAACCATGATAGTCCAATGGCGACCAATTTTGAACAACCGGAGTAATCCAAATCGCTGTAAATCCTAGGTCTTTGATGTAATCCAGCTTCTCAATTAAACCTTTAAAATCGCCTCTCCAAGTAACATCTTGCGGATCTGTAATTCCAGGATTGATAGTTGGATCGGGGTTATACGAGCTCCATTCATTTGGTCTGTTATTGGTTGAATCCCCGTCAAAAAAACGTGTGGTTAACAAGAAATAAATGGATTCTTCCCTAAAGTCCTGTTGTGCAAATACATTCCTATTCATCAAAATCATAGCTATTAAGATGAGTAGTCTTTTTTGAATGGTTGTATTCATAATGTACCTAATTAATCAAGCCAAAATATGTAAGCGCTTACGCTTCAATAGAAAAAAAAGGACTAGATTTACCTAGTCCTTATGAAGTTTTTTATCGTTTTGCTCTTAGCTTTTTTAGAGCATAGACTCCACCACCAGCAAGTAGAATCCCAAGTCCGCCATCAATCGGCGCCTGACTCGGTCCCGAAGGCAAAATAGGCGGAGGTGGCTGAGCAAAAGACATATCACTGGTAATCACTAAGATTACCAGGATAATAAAAACAGAAAGTAAGCTCAGTCTTTTCATTTCAATACCTTATTTGATTAAGGTCATTGTTTTGGTGAAAGACATATTACCGGCTTGTAAACGATAGATATATAAGCCTGAACTTACTTCAAGAGCATTCCAAGAAGCCGTGTTCAAACCTGCTTTCGCTGAACCGTTAATCAATGTTGCCACTTCGCGACCTAACATATCATAAACAGACAATTTCACATTCATAGCCTGTGGCAACTCAAAACTGATTTGAGTTGTTGGGTTAAATGGATTAGGATAGTTTTGTAACAATTTGATTTCAGTTGGAACTGAGTTGAGCTCTTTTACTGAAGTTGTAATCGGACCAAATTCAATTTTAAAACGAGAATTAGACTCAACAGCAGCTGACTTTGGCGCTAATGTTCTATCATAAGCAATTGCTTTTGAAGCAACAGCTTCTAACATGAATGTATAGCTTGATTGATTTTTCATGTCGACACGTGTACCTGTTAACTCATCAACTAACTCAACAACCCAGCCAGCAGGAAGTGTTTCCATGTTTGACCATGACAACATAACTTCGCCACCTAAACTTTTCCATGCTGATGAACCCGCTTCAAAAGCAGAAACTTGCACAGGCACACTTAATCTTTGTGATAATTCTAATGGTAAGTTGTTTATTGATAATGCTTGATTAGCACTAACTGTTGATAAAGACAGATAGTTTTTGAAATCCAATGGATTTAGTTTTAAGGCATCAAAATTATCTAAGCCTTCACTTGCATTTTCGTTGAACGAGAAATAGGTATTATTTTTTAAAGCTCCCATTTCAGCAGATAGTTTTATTGACGGCTTAACTACTGATTTATATAACGTTGCACCGGTAGATTTTGCTGATGTCGGGATATCCAATGATGGCGTATCGGAGTTGATTTGAACAAAGAAACCTTGGAACGGCGCTATTAAACCGTCCGTTAAATCTCCTGTTGAACCGTTCCAAGAAATGTAGCCCGGTATAGAGTGGTCATACACATATACAACACCTGTTAAACCTGATGATGATAATGCAATATCATCCCAATCAACAGTAGAAGCATATGGGTTACCTGCTAAGGTCCAAGCCGTGTCTTGAGCATCGTTATGCAAGGTTACACTTACCGTTCCTGCATTTTCTGTCCCGGTAACTGAAATAGTTTTAGGGAAACCTTCTGCATTTCCGTCGAAATCATCATCACTAAAGATATAGGCAGCAAAACCTTGTCCCGCAGAAAGTGTAGATGTTAAATCGGTTGCATCAACAAAATCTGAACCGTTATATGTGAGAACATTTGCGGTACCGTTCGTTACATCTGCACCTGTTGCAATTCCTTGAGTCCAGAAATCACCTAATAAATCGGCAAAAGTAGCGCCGCTAACAGGTGATGAAAGTAAACGCCAGCCTTCGGAGCCTGTGATTTGATTTAAAGACGGAGCTACATCTGATAAGCTTTCAGCTAATGTAATCTCGTCAACAGTAGCACCTACATTATTATTATAACCCTGCAATGTTAGACCTCTAACATCATTACCAGAATTAACTAATGTAAATGTTGCTGTAGCACTACCACCAGCATTTGCAACTACTCCGTCAGAACCAATAGTTACTGTACTTGTTGGATTAATGGCTACAGTAACTCTTGATGTTCCTCCATCTACAATATCAAACCTTAATATGAAGTAATTAATTTTAGACTCATCAATCGCTGATGTTATATCTACATTAAAATTACTTGCATCATAGCCATTTCTTAATTGTGCAGTAAAAGTTCCTGAAAAACGATTTATTTGAACTCCACCAACATAATCTAAATATGAGTTTGAACCATTTCCTTCACGTAATCCTACAAAAACGTTCGCTTCTGTTAAAGAACCTGATTTTGGATCAAGTAAAAATGATAAATAACGCGTCCCTGTAAATGCATTTGCAACAAAAGTAACTGTATTTTCTTCACTAAATGCAACAAGCCTTTTGAATCTACTTGAGCCAATATTTAATACAATACTTCCATCAGTTGCTTCATATGAAAGTCCATAACCATCATTGTATGTAAATCCATCTCCCCATGCATAATCTAAATTAGTTGCTTGGGTTTCACTTGCTTCAAATGACTCTTTAAAAACAACTTGTGCAAATGAACCAGTAGTTGTTGTCAATAACAAACCTAATACCAATAAACTCTTCTTCATAGATCTATTCCTTTCTACCCTTTTTTGTTCTCTCTAATTTTCTTTAATGCGTAAGCGCCACCTGCTAAAGCCAACACGCTCAAACCGCCATCAATTGGTGCTTGAGACGGTGCGCCGGGCATTCCGGGAGGCTGAGCCCAAATTTCGGTTGTTGTAGCCATTACGGTTATAACAGCTACAATCAGACCGCTTAAAAACTGTAACTTTTTTTTCATTGCTGTTCCTTGTTAACTATTTGTTTTTTTGATTTTTAATAAAAAGCGTTTAATGTACCCTAGGTGATTGGACTACCATCATTTAATGTTATTCCAATTAAATCATGCAAATCCAAGTTCTATGGATATCATTTTTGCTTCTATGTAAGTGCTTTCATTTTCAAAAAAGCTTCTAATACTGTAACCAGTAAACCAACCATATGAAATTCAACCAAATTTCATCAAGAGAAATTAATACTTAAATCCCTTTTTTTCAAAGAGTTTATTCCATTCTTAAGAATTAATTTTTTCTAAACAATATGGGATTTAAGCTCTTTTATTCAATGTATTCCACTTAATTATCTGTAAAACAGAAGCGTATAAAATTGAATTTTCCAACCAAATAAAGGCTTATTGTATTAAAAATCGTAAGCGCTTACATCAAAAATTACTCTTTTTTGCGAATTTTCCAAACTAACACAGTCCAATTACAAGTTTGAAAAACATCTTACTTTTTGTAAAAATCAATTCTGCAAATTGCAATTCCCCTTTTTTTAAAGTTACTTCACAGCCTATTTATCACTATAACAGGTTGTGCATGAAAAAGATTTTTCTCTTCTTACTAATGTTGTCATCAGCTTTTGCGGTTAAGGCGCAACAAGTGGATATGGACAAGCTCAAAGCCATCAAACCAAGAAATATTGGTCCGGCCGGAATGAGCGGTCGAGTCACTTCCATTGATGTTGTTCTAAAAGATCCGACTATTATTTATGCCGGAACAGCTTCCGGCGGCTTATGGCGTTCTACCAGTGGCGGAACTAAATGGGAACCTATTTTTGATGAACAAAATGCAGCATCAATTGGAGCGGTAACTATCCAACAATCGAATCCGTCAGTTATTTGGGTGGGAACAGGCGAAGGAAATCCGAGAAACTCGCAGAATATGGGTCGAGGTGTGTACAAATCTATTGACGGCGGTAAAACTTGGAAACATCTTGGTTTAGAAAAAACCAGAACTATTCACAGACTCATCATAGACCCGACAAACCCTGATGTAGTTTATGTTGGTGCTCATGGCGATGCCTGGGCCGACTCCGAAGATCGCGGGGTTTACAAAACTACCGACGGCGGCAAAACATGGAAAAAAATCTTATATGTAAACAACCGTACCGGTGTCGCCGATATGATTTTGGACCCGGAAAACCCAAATAAATTAATCGTTGCACTATGGGAATACCGTCGTTGGCCTTGGTTTTTTAAATCCGGCGGTGAAGGTTCCGGCTTACATGTTACATTTGATGGCGGCGAATCATGGAAAAAAATCACAAATGAAGACGGTCTGCCGGAAGGTGAATTAGGGCGTATCGGTTTAGCACAATCAACCAATAAACCGGAAGTAGTTTATGCTTTGGTTGAATCAAAAAAGAATGCCCTTTACAGAAGTAATGACGGCGGTTTAAAATGGTTTAAAGTGAATGACGGTAACGATATCGGCGATCGTCCTTTTTATTATGCTGATATTTATGTTGACCCAAGCAATGAAAACCGACTTTATACCCTTTATTCACGTGTAGGAATGAGTGAGGACGGCGGAAAATCATTCAGAACGATTTTACCCTATTCAGGCGTGCATCCCGATCACCACGCTTGGTGGATTCATCCGGAAAATCCCAATTTTATGATAGACGGTAACGATGGTGGTTTAAACATTACATATGATGGCGGCGTTTCTTGGCGTTTTGCTGAAAATCTTCCGCTTGCACAGTTTTATCATATTAATGTAGATAATGAATATCCCTACAATGTGTACGGCGGTATGCAGGATAACGGCTCTTGGAGAGGTCCGGCTTACGTTTGGCATCAATCAGGAATTAGAAATGCAGCTTGGCAAGAATTGTATTTTGGTGATGGTTTTGATGTAGTTCCGGATCCGGAAGATTCACGATACGGCTATGCAATGTCTCAAGGCGGGAATGTTGGCAGATACGATCATATCACAGGATTTACAAAGACAATTCGCCCGGCTCATCCAGATGGAATTGAGTTACGTTTTAACTGGAATTCCCCAATTGCTTTAGATCCGTTTAATCCGTTTACGATTTATTATGGTTCTCAATTTGTTCACAAAAGCACGGACAAAGGCGATAACTGGACCATAATTTCTCCCGATTTAACCACAAACGATCCTGCAAAACAAACCTTCAAAGAAAGCGGCGGATTAAGTTTTGATGTAACAGCTGCTGAAAATCATACCACGATTATTGCCATAGAACCCAGCTCGATAGAGCAAGGTGTAATTTGGGTGGGAACTGACGACGGTAATGTTCAACTTACAAGAGACGGCGGAAATACTTGGGAAAATGTCGGTACAAAAATAAAAGGCGCGCCAAAAGGCGGTTGGATTCCTCAAATTCGTGCATCCAAATTCACAAAAGGCGAAGCCTATGTTGTGATGAATAATTATCGTCAGGGAGATTGGACGCCGTATTTATTCCGCACTCGAGATTATGGAAAAAAATGGGAACGTGTAATCGACGAAAAGAAAGTTGACGGCTGGGTTTGGTCGTTTATTCAAGATATTGAAGAACCAAAATTACAATTTGCCGGTACCGAATTCGGTTTATATCTGAGTATTGATGAAGGTAAAACATGGACAAAATGGGATAAAGGCTTCCCAACTGTTGCCACTTCTGATATGGCTATTCAGGCACGTGAACAAGATTTAGTAATCAGCACATTTGGGCGTGCTGCTTGGGTGATTGACAATATTCGTCCGCTTAGAGCTCTTGCTAAACAAGGACTTAGCCTGTTTGATAAGGAAGTTGCCGTTTTCAAACCATCCACTGCCATACACGCTCAAACAAAACAACCACCGGGAATCCGCTTTAATGCCGATGCTATGTTCGACGGTGAAAATCGTTCGAGCGGAGCGATTATCACTTATTCTGTAAAAAAAGGAACGAAGGCATTCGAAAAAGAGAATAAAGATGATAAATCGAAAAAAGCACCACGCGCAAAAATCGAGATTTTAGATGGAAATGAGGTTATAAGAACATTAACGGATAAGCCGGAATCCGGGATGAATCGCATTATCTGGAATTTAGATTACAAAGGAATTCCGAATCCGAATGCTCGATTTAGAGGTGCAGATGCACAAGAACCGGGCGGAAATCCTGTTTTACCGGGCACATACAAAATTCGAATTAGTTATAACGGCGCTGTTGACTCAACCGAAGTGGATGTTATTTTTGATCCACGCATTCAGGTAAATCAAGAACATCTTAAAGCGATGTTAGCGGCTCTGAACAAAGTTCAGGATTTGAGAAAAACGATGAATGATGCCATCAAACAACTCAACGATACCAAAGACGTGTTGGATTTGATTGGTAAACAGTGGCCTGAAAACTCTAAAGATGAAAACATCAAACAACTAAAAAAACAAGCCGGAGCAATTAACGATTCGTTAAAAACTTTGCGTGAATTATTCCTAGCAAAAGAAGATGTTCAAGGAATTTTTCGTTCAGCGGATATCGTTTCAGCGAAAATCGGAAACGCAAATCGCTATTTATATTCAGCTATTGACGGGATTTCGACTACGCATGAAATTGTGATGAAAGATGCAGAATCATCATTAAAATCTGCTTTAGAAAAAGTAAATACCTTTTACACTTCCGTTTGGAAACCATTCGAAGATGCAGCAAAACAAGCTCAACTGACTCCATTTAAAGAGTGGAAAACATTTGAATAAACTCATTATTTAATTAATACATAGCCCAATATTTTGGGCTTTTTTTTTTGCTTTTTTTAAGCTATCATACTTGTATCACAAACCGTAATACGCTATGAAATCTATTCGCTTATCGCCTACTATTGAAAAAGAAATTAAATTAATTGCCGAACTAGAACAGATCAGTGAAAGCGATGTAATCAGAGAAGCAATCGTTGAGTACATCAGCACAAAAAAGACTCAACTATCTTCTTATGAAATCGGAAAATCGTTTTTTGAGGAAGATAGACTTGAATCTCAACCAGCAAACGACGTGCAATCCAACTTAAGCGAAACGTATAAAAATCATTTAAAAGAGCTTATTCATGCAAAAATTACTCGTTGACTCCGGGCCTCTAATAGCATTATTCGACAAGAGAGATATTCATCATAATCGTGTTCTAACCTATTGTAGATTTTCAAAAGAGCGATTTACTTCATCTTGGATGGTGGTAACGGAAGTATCCTATATGCTATCGTTTAATCAACATTTAAAAATCAATTTTTTGAAATGGATTGATAAAGGCGGCTTGGAAATTATACCGATTGAACACTCAGATTTAGAGCGAATCATTGAACTGAGTACTGCTTACATTGACATCCCGATAGATTTAACTGATGCCTCACTAATTGTATTATCGGAAAAGATTCAAACCCGGAGAATTTTAAGTATTGATTCAGATTTTCAAATTTTCCGTAACCGTTATAAGCACTTTTTACTAAATGAATTACTTTGAAAAACGTCTATTCTAACATTTATCTCAAAACTTGCCGCATTCACATTTTGACATTTTTTGACGTATTCCCGTTTAACGAGCCGATTTAAATCCGTACTATTCTTTTGATTTATAAATTAACTAGTCGGACATGTTTAGAACACTAATTCTATTGGGTTTACTTAGCCTTTCATTAACACTTGCATTACAAGTAAACGCACAACAAAAATTACTCTCAGGAATTTTATCAAGCACTGAAAAAGACGCACTATACAGTGATGCAAATCTTCAGGAATACCATATTTACATCGAATCCGACACCTTAACATGGCTGTATCAACAAGAAAATTTAAACAGCGATTACGAATTTAAAGCGCAATTGGTAGTTATAAATGGTGAACTACGCGATTCATTGCCTAACATCGGCTTCCGTTTAAGAGGAAATACTTCTCGTCAATCTGCTAAGAAATCCTTCAAAATTGATGTGAATGAATATGTGAGCGGACGCCGATTTTATGGAGTGAAAAGCATTAACCTGAACGGCGAACACAACGACCCAAGCATCATGAGAGCAAAACTCAGCTGGGATTTGATGCAGTTTCTAAACACTCCGACATCCAGAGCTTCGCATTCAAAAGTGTTCATAAACGGCGAATATTACGGCTTATACCTAAGTGTAGAGCATATTGATGATGAGTTTATAGCCGAGCGTTTCGATAATTCTGATGGAAATTTATATAAATGTTTATGGCCGGCTGATTTAACATGGCGTGGCGATAATCCTGAAGAATATAAGTTTATGTCAGGCGACCGCAGAACGTATGAACTCAAAACCAATGAAGACTTAGACGATTATTCCGGTTTGCGTGATTTCATCGGATTTTTAGAGTTCAGTTCAAATGCAGATTTTGCAGCACAAGTTGAAGACAGACTCGATGTGGACGGCGTTTTACGTTGGATTGCAGTAGATATTTTGACTTCAAACTGGGATAACTATTGGCATAACAAAAACAACTTTTATATCTATCACGACTTAAAGACCAATAAAATCCACTTCATTCCTTACGATTACGATAATACATTCGGAATAGCTTGGGACAATGTAGGTTGGGCCGATCAGAGTCCGAATTCGTGGACACCAACTCAAGAATCAAGAAAATTGGTAACACGAATTTTAGCAATCCCTGAATACAAAAATCGCCTTTATTTTTATTTGGATGCCATCACAAAAGACTTTTTTAATGTTTCGATGATGGAAAACAAATGGAATTCACTCAAAAATTTAGTGCAATCTGCTGCAGAAGAAGATTCTTACCGAACCATGGATTATGGGTATTCGGTTGATGACTTCAATCGTTCTTTCACGGAATCAACCGGAAATCACGATAAATACGGGCTCAAACCTTATGTTACTGAGCGAGTAAGTTCCTTACAAAATCAGTTGCAACTACAAGCCATACCCATGTCTGTAATTAATCTGAATCAATCCCGCGAACTGATAGAGGGAGAGCATCAATTACATATTCAAGTTTCATTAATTGATGATGACAACTCCGATAAGAACAAAGTCGTTCTAAACCTTTATAAAAATGATGAATTTCTTAGACGTGATACCGTTTCTGTTACCTACCCGACTTCAGAACAAAACTTACTTACAGGAACTGCTGAGTTTTCAATTCCAATTACAGCAAACGATACTTATACCTATTTCTTAAGCACTTTGGATGATGATAATCTCACCAAACGTTACCCTCTGAATACAGAGAATTTTATTGAATACACGTTTAATGCAAACATTCCTCAAGGTTTGCAACTCACTGAATTTATGGCTTCAAATACAAATACGATTCAGGACGAAGCCGATGAATATGAAGATTGGGTTGAGTTGTACAACAGTTCGGACGAAGCTATCAATTTGGGTGGGTTATATCTTACCGACAAAACGGACAATTTCACCAAGTTCACGATGCCGGACACTGTTCTGAATGCAAAATCTTATGTTATAGTCTGGCTTGATGAAGACGGTTCACAAGGTCCCTTGCATGCCAATTTTAAACTCAGCAAAGGCGGAGAATTTATTGGGCTTTTCGCCGGCGATGGAACAACAGCTTTAGATTCGTTAAGTTTTGGTGAACAAGCTGATGATGTTTCTTTCGGAAGAAATTCTGAAGGTAATTGGGTTGCACTTGATGTTCCTTCACCAGGATTTTCTAATGTTCCGACATCAATCGAAAATGATTTTACAGAAAAACCTT
Source organism: bacterium (assembly GCA_006226965.1). Taxonomy (GTDB): domain Bacteria; phylum Bacteroidota; class Rhodothermia; order Balneolales; family M1805; genus M1805. The sequence goes on from SBGQ01000022.1 coordinate 35,855, forward strand.
TTGAAGCAAGAATAAGCTCTGTTTATCCGAATCCGTTTAATCCGCAAACTACGATTCAAATTGAATTATCAAGTGCTGAATCGGTGAATGTATCCGTATTTGATATTCTTGGGCGTCATGTTCAATCGATTGTTTCATCCGAAATGATGAAAGCCGGCTCCTATTCATTTACGATGGATGGTTCAAATTTAGCATCGGGAATTTACATGATACAACTTCGAACACATTCGGTGCATCAAGTAAAAAAAGTAATGCTTATCAAATAAATTGACGCTTATCAAAAGACAGTATTTCTCAGGCTTTCAAAGTAAAAACTCCAATTAGTCCGTAAAAAAACGCTTCCAATTTCTTACTTTCGTATCTGAAATTAATTCAGATACATCTATGGAGCAGTATATTTTAGCAATGGATCAGGGAACAACCAGTTCCCGTTCCATCATCTTCGATAAATCCGGAAATATCATTGCCTTAGCACAACGCGAATTTAAGCAGCATTTCCCCAAACCGGGTTGGGTTGAACATGATGCCTTAGAAATTTGGTCAACGCAGGCAGGAGTAACTGCCGAAGCCATAACACATGCCGGATTAAACGGCAAAAATTTAGCTGCCATCGGAATTACTAATCAACGAGAAACCGTTGTAGTTTGGGATAAATCAACCGGAAAACCGATTTACAATGCTATTGTTTGGCAAGATAAGCGCACCGCAGATTATTGCGATTCTTTACGAAATGAATACAGTAAAACGATTCAGGAAAAAACAGGATTAGTTTTAGACCCCTACTTTTCAGCAACAAAAATAAAATGGATATTAGATAATGTGCACGGCGCAAGAGAAAAAGCAGAAGCCGGAGAACTTATTTGCGGAACCATAGATACCTGGTTAGTCTGGAATTTAACACGCGGTGAATTGCACATCACCGACGTTTCCAATGCGTCTCGAACACTTTTGTTTAACATAAACACACTGGAATGGGATAAAGAATTATGCGATTTGTTCGATATTCCCATGAATATGCTTCCGAATGTTAAAGCAAGCAGTGAATTGTACGGACACACTAAAACAACCATTTTTGCGTCCAAAGTTCCGATTGCAGGAATAGCGGGTGATCAACAAGCTGCTCTCTTTGGTCAACAATGTGTGGAAACCGGAATGGTTAAAAATACTTATGGCACCGGCTGTTTTATGTTGATGAACATCGGCGAACAAGCCGTTTTATCCAAAAACAATTTATTGACAACTGTAGCTTGGAAAATTGGCGAGCGAACAGAATATGCACTTGAAGGTTCCATTTTCATTGGCGGAGCCGTAGTGCAGTGGCTGAGAGATAACTTAGGAATCATAGTTAATTCTCAAGAAGTTGAAGCTAAAGCACTAAGTGTGGAAGATTCCGGCGGTGTAGTTTTTGTACCCACGTTTTCCGGTTTGGGAGCTCCGTATTGGAATGCGCATGCTAAAGGAACTCTTTTTGGTGTAACCAGAGCTACAACAGATGCACATCTCGCACGAGCAGCCTTAGATGCCATTGCGTATCAAACCATGGACGTCCTTAAAGCGATGCAAGCCGATAGCGGAATTCCAATAAAAGAGCTTCGTGTTGATGGCGGTGCAACCGTAAACAACTTATTGATGCAGTTTCAGTCTGATGTGTTGGATACTCGAGTTGTACGTCCAAAAATTACGGAAACAACAGCTTTGGGAGCGGCTTATCTAGCCGGACTTGCGGTGGGTTACTGGAAAAACAAAGAAGAGATTCAGCATCTTTGGCAGATTGATGAAACTTTTGAACCACATCACAAACAAGAAACGGTTCAACAGGGCATTATAGAATGGCAGAAAGCCATCAAAACCATACAATATTGGACAAATCTTAAAGATTAAGAGGATTTTATGAACATGTTTGTAGCTGAATTTATCGGCACCGCACTTCTGATTATATTGGGTAACGGTGTAGTTGCCAATGTAATTCTGAAGGAAACAAAAGGCGGAAACAGCGGATGGATTGTGATTACAACGGCTTGGGCTCTAGCGGTTTATGTTGCTGTTGTTGTTGCCGGTCCCTATTCAGGGGCACACTTAAATCCGGCTGTAACCTTAGCATTAGCAATCGCAGAAAAATTCGATTGGAGTTTGGTTCCGGCCTATTTCGGCGCTCAATTACTAGGTGCATTTACCGGAGCTTTTCTAGCTTGGCTTGGGTATAAAGATCATTTTGATAAAACCGAAGACGTTACAACAAAACTCGGAGTGTTTGCCACAATTCCGGCTATCCGTAATCCATTCATGAATTTGGTTTCAGAAATTATTGGAACGTTCGTGCTTCTGTTTGTCATTTTTTACATCACAGGTGCACAATTGGAAGCTGCAAGTGGCAATGCAGTTCCTATTGGTCTTGGTTCTGTTGGTGCCATTCCAGTCGCATTTTTAGTTTGGGTGATTGGACTTTCTTTAGGCGGTACAACCGGATATGCTATTAATCCGGCAAGAGATTTTGGCCCACGTTTTTTTCATACTATTGCACCCATTAAAGGAAAAGGCTCTAGTGACTGGGGATATTCATGGATTCCTATTGTCGGGCCATTAGTCGGTGCAAGTTTAGCGGCGTTTTTATTTTTGGTTTTAGGTTCTTAAATGACATTTCAAGAAGTAATTTCAACTATTTCTGAACAGCAATCCGGTCTCCCATTCGGTGGTGAAGTTGCACAGTATATTGACGAGTTACGACTCGTTAACCCGAATAAATTTGGGGTATATCTAAAAAGTGTAAGCGGTGAAGAAGCGTACTTCGGCGATGCGTTCGAAGCATTTTCCATACAAAGTATTGCAAAAGTTTTGGCACTAAGTTTGGTCTATAAAGAATTAGGTGAATCACTATGGAAACGTGTTGGTGTTGAACCCTCTGGTAATCCTTTTAATTCTCTTGTTCAGCTTGAGTATGATTCCGGAATTCCGAGAAACCCGTTTATTAATGCAGGAGCACTTGTAGTTTGTGACATCATTTTGAGTTTATATCCAAATCCTGAAAAAGCATTTTTAGCTTTTGCGAACTCCGTTTCGGGACATTCAGATATTGTGTTTAACGAACGTATCGCTGAATCAGAAAAGAAAAACGGATTCCGAAATGCGGCTTTAGTCAATTTGATGAAATCGTTCGGGAATATTAAAAATGAGGTGGAAGCTGTTCTCGACTTCTATTTCAAATTGTGTTCCATTACACTCTCCTGCAAAGATTTAGCTGAAATTTTTCAATATCTGTCCATTCACGGAAAACATCCTCTCAACGGGAATAGTATCATTTCCGAAAGCCAAACCAAACGGATTAATGCTATTATGCAAACCTGCGGATTTTATGATGAAGCCGGTGAATTTACGTTTAAAGTCGGATTGCCGGGCAAAAGTGGTGTCGGCGGCGGAATTATTGCCATCCACCCCAATCAATACACGATTGCCGTTTGGAGTCCGCGTTTAAATAAAAAAGGAAATTCTGCAAAAGGAATGGCATTTTTAGAAGAATTCACTACTATGACCACACTATCCATTTTTTAAATCAGCCATGTTCAAAAAAATCTCACTGTTTCTACTTTCAGCTATTAGCTTTTCAGCTTGTCAAATTGACAAAGCATCTGTTACACAAGACCGATTAAAACCTGCAATGTTTTTCGTCGGAACCTACACGGAAGGCAAATCGGAAAGTGAAGGTATTTATGCTTTTGAGTTAGACGGCAATGGAAAACTCATTAATCACGGATTAGCTGCTAATAGTGAAAATCCCTCCTACATCACCAAATCAGCTAATGGCAAAACCTTATTAGCCGTAAATGAATTGGAAAAAGGAACCGTAGAAGCCTATCAAATTGACGGAGATACACTCACATTTATAAATAGAAGTTCGAGTGGCGGAATGCACCCCTGTTATGTCTTTACAGATGAAAACGGATATGTTTTTACGGCGAATTATTCATCGGGAACGGTTGGTGTTTTAAAACAAAACAGCATTGGTTTATTATCCGATTTGTTATCAAGCCAACGGCACGAAGGCAAAGGCATTCACAAACGTCAAGATGCGCCACATGCACACATGGTTCGTTCATTCGAACCGACAAAAGAACTCATTTCGGTTGATTTAGGTACAAATCAGCTTTGGTTTTCATCATTAAACACAGAAAAAAACGAACTTATTTATTCTGAAACCCCAACTTTAGACATGACTCCCGGAGCTGGCCCACGACACTTTTCTGCGCATCCAAACGGGAAATGGTTGTATGTAATCAACGAATTGGACAACACCGTATCCATGGTTGAGTTCAATAAACGCGGTGATTTTAAAAAGAGAAACAGTGTTTCAACTCTTCCTGCACATTATGAAGAAGCCAGTTTTTGTGCCGATATTCACCTCTCAGCTGACGGGAAATTTTTATACGCTTCCAATCGCGGACATAACAGCATCGCCATTTTTTCTATTGATGCATCAAACGGCTCACTTCATTTAATCGGTCACGAATCTGTGCGCGGAAATTGGCCGAGAAACTTTGCTTTAAGTCCGGATGAACGCTTCTTGATTGTTGCAAATCAGAGAAGTAACAACTTGGTCGTGTTCAAAAGAAATACAGCTACAGGCTTACTCACTTTTGTTGATGAACAAGCAACACCTACACCTGTTTGTATTGCTTTTTAGTTTGTTAATCGAGCTAATTGCGTTCTTATATACAATCTATTTGAGTGATATAAAAACTCTAATTCGTCCATAACTGTTTTTGAATATCGAATAAACGTATCCGTTTCAGCTAAACTTTGGTAACTGTTAAGTAGATTTTTTTGCGATTCAGGCATTGCAACTTTAACATGATGAACTAAAATTGCATCGTCCAAAAACATGGGCAAAAACGAAATTCTGGATAAAACCGGCCCGGAATCTTCAACCCAAAGACTTACGACAGACGCAGATGGTAATGTTGTTGAATAATGGATGGGAACTTCGTCGGTTGCAGTCGGATCAAATAAAACGAACTCATCAAAAACTGGATTCGGTTCGTGCATGTATTGATGAAAAAACGGTGAAACATGATTGTCCTTCATCACTTTTTCAACTAAAAATTTTGCCCGTTGACTCAGCGAGCGGTCAAGGCTTGTTTTCTTTATGATAAACCAATCTGATGTGATAGAATATCCGCTAGAATCACTGTAATCCATTCTCACTGATGTTTCTGTATAAGCAACGGAAAACGAAGAATTTGCCATTAAAGAATCGATATTACTGTAATCTCTGATAATATAAGTGGCAATTACTGTATCCTCTTTAGACATATCACCGGACAAGCGTTCTAATTTTGTGGTGTCTTTTAGCAGTTGATTTTTTAAACAGGTAGAATCTAGAGAAAACGGTACAAATGGCAATAACACTTCGAGCGTATCAACCCCCGAAGAATAATAAATCGGCATTGCCAGAAATGATTTTTGTGGGACTGAATCCATTCCGACTCGTTCAGATTCCTGCCCAGCATCCGTTACTCTTCCTAATGAGCTACAAGCAGTTAATACACTCATCAAACCAAGAACCCAATAAAAAAAAGTAATTAACAATTTACTCATATTGTTAACCTCCGGCTAACGAAACTAAATGTAACTATATAAAAATCAAACTGATGAGGAGTAAATTTGTTCCGAAATCATACGTGCAAATCTTGTTTCTGTGCAATAATGTGCTTGACAACTGTATAAATATGCACTATTATAAGACAAGATAGTCTTTTGTCTATATTGTTCTTTGAGGTTTTCCTCGAAATGTGAGGCTCTCTTTAGAGCACAAATCGTTTTTTCTTTGATGAACTCATGGGTATAGGTTAACAAACCGTTCCTCTCCTCTCATCTCCTATCTATCTCGTTAGCTTCGAGTTAATCGTATTCATGAGTTCATTTTTTTCAGGTCCGAGGTATGAGTATGGTAATGATTCACAAGATAATAGAGACCGAGGCCAAGAGTTCCATTCAGCGACAATTATTAATTGATATTTCGCAGGCAGCCTTACACACACGTTTTCTATCAAAAAAACCTCATTTTTCGGTACATATCAACGAATACATGATAGATGTTCTGATAAACAGTGAGGCTTTCCGAAATGATACCATTCTGAAAGAAACAGCCATAGATACAGGAATGTTAATTAATCAAATCAGAACTGTAATTATAAATTTGGGGTATAATCCGGTTATTGATTTTCAAATGATCGAAACCAATTTGGTAAGAATTGCCCGCATTTCAATAGGTCAAAGTATTGAAAATCACCTTCAACGGAGATTACAAATTGGGTATGATATGCACCATGCCGAATCCTATTCACATTTACCGATTCAGGATCAACTGTTAGCTGAACTGCAAGGGCGATTAATAGATAAACAGCTCTATATTCAGAAAATTAACCCCGTTCAACCGCTTGATAATCAACTATTCGGTGTAATCGGAGCGTTTTACCACTTAGGAGGTTGGATTGAAGTCGGGATGGCGACTAATCGATCCATCACCGAAACAAATAATAAAAAACGGGTTCATTTGTATGCAGCGTCAGGTTTGCGCGTTCCGTTCGAAGTTCCGGTTCACGATAGACAACGCGGCAGAACATTACTTCTCACCATTAATAACAACGGAGATAAATCAGCTTCTAAAGCCTATGATTTATTAGACTATTTGATTTAGATAAACAGTTACACCAAAATAGTTTGCAAAGAATGATGTGTAAGCGGCTTGATTATGAAATCGTACACATCAGGGATTTCAACAGCGCGATTTCTATCTGATTGACTCACGCTCGAACTAAGCATAAATACATTTATTTGCTTTTTAAACGGAGTCGGGAAATACGCATAACTCTCCAAAAACTCCCACCCATTCATTTCATTCATATTCAGGTCTAGAAATAAAAATGCCGGCGGGGTTTCGCCTGAGTCAACTCTGGATTTTAGATGTTCTAAAGCTTCACTTGCTTGAGTAAAAGCCTGAACTTGATAGACCTTATTTGTTTTTCGAATTAAAATTTCGAGGGCCATATTATGTATAGCGTCATCATCTACGAGCCATACTTCTTTGTGCTGAGTTTCAATCATGAGCGAAAATTACAGTAAAAACGGACCCTAAACCTAACTTACTTTTAACCTCAATTGTTCCACTGAGTGACTCAACTTGTGTTTTTACAAGATATAAGCCCAATCCTCTTCCTTCAACGTGTGTGTGAAATCGCTGATATATATCAAATAATTTTTTACTGAACTTCTCCAAATCAAGCCCCAATCCGTTATCATGGAACTCTATTTCAATTTTTCCGAGCTTCCTTCTGCTTACCACATGAATTTCCGGAGTTCTTTCAGGTGATCTGTATTTAATGGCGTTAGAAACCAGATTAAAGAAAATACTATTCAAATAAGCCTGAATAGAAAACATGCCGTCAACTTCATCAAAGTTGTACGTTATTTGTGCGTTCGATTGCATAATCTGTCGAGTTAAACCGGTCTGTACAGAAAGCATGATATCACTAAACTTGATAAACTCTTTTTGCGCATGGATATCGTTTCTTACAGATAAAACCTCATTCAAATCACGAATCGTTTTATCTAAAATTGACGCAGATTGCTGAAGGCCGTTAATGATTTTATTCTGAGTTACAGCGTCTAAATCTGCCATTTCAAAAATACTGGTCAGGCTTAAGATATTTGCCACCGGAGCACGTAAATCATGAGAAATTACATAAGAGAAATGCTGTAAATCACGATTTTGGCGAGTTAAATCCTGAATCATCCGATTGCGTTCATCTTCCTGTTTTTTTATCTGAGTAATATCTTCAACAAAGGCAATGAGAACGGTTTTACCAAAGTAGGTGCTTTTTTGAAGTCTCAGTTTTTGAGGAAAAATTTCTCCGGTAATTCGTTTACCATAAATGACATTGTTTTGCGGCACACCTTTGAAAGCCTTCTTCAACATATCTTTGATAAGAATTGGATTATTAAGCTCCAAGTCGGTTGCAAAAGGAGGTTTTTTTCCGATAAGTTCTGCATTTGTGGCACCGTACATTTTACATGCAGCGGCATTCAAATCAACAAACGAATAGCTTTCATCAATGATATAAATGGGCTCACTCGCATTTTCAAAGAGCTTTTTATACGATTCTTCACTCTCTTTTATCTGCGTATCGTTCCTTTTTCTTTCGGTGATATCAGTAATTACTCCGTCGTAATAATCTTTTTCATCGGCTCTTATTTTCGAGACATTTAATAAAGCCCAAAATCGACTTCCGTCTTTTCGTTTGAGCTGCATTTCTCGATTGCTCACCTTCAAGTTTTCATCAATCTCATTTAAGAAAGAAGTTCTTGAACCCGGATTTTCATAAAACAAATACAATTCTTTGTCATTAATGGCCTCCTCTTTTGAGTATCCAAACATCGAATAGAAAGCATCATTCGCATAAATAATCCCATCTTCCTTGGAGCTTCGGTAAACAGCTTCGGTTAGGTTCGATGTAACAGAGTTTAGCAGTTGCTCATTTAATTTTATACGTGTATTCGCCTCGTGCTCCTTGGTTATATCACGCATAAAAATGGATACTGCAATAATCTCATCTTCCTGAGTAGTAACAGGATTCATGCTTACAGTAAAATGCCTGAGTTTATTATCTAATAGGATTGAACGTTTGTAGTGTAAACTCTTGCCATCAAAAATCTCTCTCAACCTTTTTTTAGATAATTCTACATCTTCATTTTTGGGCAAAAAATCAAAAACATTATCGCCCAGATTTATTGACTCAACCCCGCCAATCTGTTTGAAGAGTTCTACATGTTTTGAATTGAAATACAAATAATTTCCATCTCTATCTATAGCAAAAACATAATCTTGGGAACTCTCAACCAAAGCATTTAAGTTGGCATATAAATATTCTATTCGCTTTTTATCTCGCTGAGCTTCCGTTAAATCATTTAATAAACAAACGCCGCCTATAAACTCGTTTCTATCACCCAATACTGGGTTAAAAAAGCATCGCACAAACGTAGTTTTATTAGAGCTTACCGAGGAATAATAACCTTCATAAAAACCCAATTTTTTTTCCAGTGATTTCTGAACCTGAGTAATAACCTCTTTATTCTTCAGATCGCGAATCATATTTAAACCAACCAGACGCTCTCTTGATGAACCCAGAATAAAAGAAAATTCATCGTTTACCTGTATGATGGTACCTTCTAAATCATAAAAACAAATTCCTGCAGGTGAATTTTCAAAAATCAGACGAAATTGTTCTTCGCGTTTTTTCAGTTCAAGATGAGATTCAAACTCTGACGTTACATTTTTAATTGCTAAAAAGACGAAAGCATCTTTCTCTATTACATTTTCTTTCTCTACTGCTACGAAGTTGAGATGCACAATCACTTCATCGTATTCATCTTCTAATAGAGTGAATCGAAAATTCCCGTCCGTTCCATTTCCTGATTGGTAATTTTGATAGATTTCTTCAACCGAAACTTCCCTCTTATCCGAATCGTGGATTTTGTACACATCGGTTATGGATTTATCTCGAAGCTGCTCAGGCGAAACTCCTAAAACTTGATGTGCAATCTTATTCATATCAATGACATGAAAAGAGGAATTCATCAAGACCAAACCCGTTTCTAGTTTCTCAGCTAAGCTAAATAAAATTGAGATGTTGCTCGATTGTAGTTTCAAAACCTAAATCACACGTTTTATTTAAGCCTTGATTATACTAATATCTTATTTCAATTCCATATATACGAAAAGCCCTTTTTGATATAGCACAATCAAAAAGGGCTTTTTTGCACTTAAGTTATTTCACGGTGAACTGTTACTTTAACATTACATTCCAAGACTCGGCAACTTGCGCTTCTCTTTGCTTTGCAACCAATTCAGAAATAGCTTTATCAAATGAGGCCAAAATCATATCCTTTTGTAGGATGCGATTTAAAGCTGCAACATTAGTAAACTCTTTTTCATTAAACGGAACGCCTTTACCTCTATCAGCCGAAACTGAATACCAGTTTTGAACGGTTGATTTATCGACAATATTCCTTCCTTCAATTAACACATTCCCGCTTGGGTACAGTACAACGGCATTGTTATCTCCGCCAATTGTAAAGTTTAGATTCACATACGCCACAGCATCGAGATTCATAGACTGAATTAATTTGGGTTTTGGTAAATCATCTGTAATACCTGCCGTTGCGGTTTGATCGCCGATTTCCAGCAAGCCAAGACTGCTCAAACGTTTTGAGTTTTTGTAATTTTTTCTGAATAACTCTTTATTGTTTTTGTCTTCAACCGCGTAGAATTTTTCGTAATTCGGATCTGCCACAACGTTATCAATATCAACTACTTCTACATTGTATTTGGTTAAAATAGCGCGAAATCCGTCATAAATACCTTTCATGTACTCATCCCAGTATTTATCATCCAATTGCGGGAATTGATAGGTTGTAATAGTGGTAGTAATAACTCTGGCACCGTCTAAACGCTTGCTTTCTGAAACGTCTTTTGTCTGTTTAAACAAACTTGCCGACACTCCTAATGACGCAATTCCAATTCTAAGTTTTTTCGCTTCAAGACTCGCTGCATAATACCCGTTTGCGGCGCTACCGTAATATTTAAACGGTTTTTCATCTTTTACATCTACTTCACCATCAACGCGATATTGAGCATATGCTTTAATTTCACCGGTAACTTTTACAGGAACGGTTTCTAAATGTGCACTTTTTCTGCGCGCATAAGGATGCGGTTCAACCGTTAAACGATCTTCTTCAATCAAATCAACTTTCAGATAATTCCCTTCGGTGATAAATTTCACCACATCTACACCGCCGATTCCGCCGCCGCTCACTTGTGTTGATTTAAACGAACCGGCAGGAATGGTTACTTTTTCTGCGGCATGAAATGGTTGAATACCGTTAAACTCTTGTCCGCCGGGCATTTTTGAAATCATGGAAACCAACATCAACTTGCCTTTTGCGTCTTTTCCAAGATTAAATTCCAAGACTAAATCTTTGGTTAAATCCACTTCATAATCAGATGATTTTCCGTTAATACTTTTTATGGTGAACATCGGAGCAGGAGAAATTTCAAAGGATGAAGTCTGTCCCGAAAGACTGTGAATTTCAATTTTTTTAGGACTTCTGTCATCTTTATCAACAAAAACAGAGTACACTCCACCGCCTTGACTTTTAGCTGTATCACCGCCAACAATAACTGTTCCTTCTAAATCGAGTACGCCATATCCTTCTGTTTTAATAAACTGTAACCCGACCATGGACTTCCCGTCTTCCCAATATTTGGCAAAATCGGTTCCCATCGTTTTAATGTTTTTTGAGTACAAGTTGGATTGATACATTCCAACAACTGCCATTTTGGACAAATCTTTTTCTTTTGATGTCATTAGTTTTAACGCTAATGCACCGATTTGAGCACAACCGGCGAGAACGAAAACGGCACCGCCAATCAAACTTAGTTTCTTAAACATGTTACTGCCTTATTAATTCTGAGAATAAACGAACCGACTTTCGGTATTTGGGGTTAAAAATCGGCTTTCGTGGCAGCAATGGTAATACTCCGATTGGAGTATTTTTTGGGTTTTCTCATTGCATTCCGCATCTCTTCATTCTACCTTAGAAGCGAAATAAGAAACAGTATGGATTTATTTAACGAATCGGATTCTTCATCAAAAAAAGATAAACCAGGAGTTTCAGCCTGGGCGCCATTAGCTACTCGAATGCGTCCGCGAAACATTGATGAGTATGTTGGCCAGTCGCATATTTTGGGTGAAGGAAAACTTCTTCGGAAAATGATTGATACAGGCGTTCTGGGTTCAGTCATTTTTTACGGGCCGCCAAGTGCCGGAAAAACAACCCTTGCCAATGTCATTTCAGCAGAAATTGATGCCGATTTCATCATCTTAAATGCGGTTTTAGACGGAACCAAAGATTTAAAAGAAGCTGTTGCCAAAGCCGATTACAATCAAAAACATAAAAACAGGCGAACTCTTCTATTTGTTGATGAGATTCACCGATGGAATAAAGCGCAGCAAGACGCACTTTTACCGCATGTGGAATCCGGGCTAATTACACTCATCGGAGCAACAACTGAAAATCCGTTTTATTCTTTAGTCGGGCCGCTACTTTCACGTTGCCAGTTATTTGAATTGCATTCTTTTTCTATTGATGATTTACAGTTTATGATTGACCGAGCCGTTCAGGATTCAGAGCGAGGTTTAGGCTCACTTCATGTTCAGATTGATGATAAAGCCAAGTTTTTCTTAGCAGAATTTGCCGGCGGTGATATACGTCAAGTTTTAAATGCGCTCGAAATTGCTGCACGAACGGCTCCTGTTCTCGAAAACGGTTCGCGACGTATTGATTTTAATCTGGCTCAGGAATCCATCCAAAAAAGAACCACTAAATACGACCGAACCGGCGATCAACATTATCATTACGCTTCAGCGTTTATAAAATCTCTGCGCGGCTCCGATGTTGATGCTGCTTTATATTGGGTTTCAGCGATGTTAAGCGGCGGAGAAGACCCGAATTTTGTTTTTCGTCGATTACTCATTTTTTGTTCGGAAGATATCGGCATGGCCGACCCGAATGTAATCGCGACAGTGAACGCCTTACAGGATTCGTTTCATAAAGTAGGTATGCCCGAAGGCTGGTATTTTATTTCTCATGCGGTTATTTATTGTGCTCTGGCTCCGAAAAGCAACAGTACAAAAGCCATTTTTGAGATTGCATCACACATAGAAAAAAATGGGGTTAAGCAAGTACCGGAACATCTAAAAGACAAAACGGCTAACGCTTTAAAAGCTCGCTATACGGGAGATGTAAACTACTCGGACGAGTATTTATATCCGCACGAATTTCCTAACCATTGGGTAAATCAACAATACTTACCTGATGAATTAAAAAACAAAACGTGGTTTGAAGGCGGAACCGAAGGTTTTGAAACCAGATATGTGGAAAGACTCCGTAAAATTCGCTCTTAAATCGCTTATATTGAGTCCTTATTCAAACTAAATTGAACTATGCATATTCTTTTGACCGGTGGTGCCGGATTTATAGGTTCGCATGTTGCTGAAAAATTGCTTCAGGAAGGGCACCAACTAACCGTGATTGATAACTTTGATTCGTTTTACGACAAAGACATCAAAGAGAAAAACCTTTCTTCGTTTATTGATAAAGTTACTTTTTATGATTGGGATTTAGCCGATTCCGCAATTATTCAACAACTCGAAAACGTTCCTAAAATCGACTTGATTTTGCATTTAGCGGCAAAAGCGGGTGTGCGTCCATCGATTCAAAATCCTTCATCGTATATTCGGGCAAATGTAGATGCTACGTTAAATCTGCTTGAATTTGCTCGCAAAAACGGTGTAAAAAGAACGGTTTTTGCTTCATCTTCTAGTGTGTATGGTATCAATCAAAAAGTACCGTTTGCGGAAAGTGACGCCATTAACCAAAGTATTTCACCGTATGCTGCATCCAAAATAGCCTGTGAGCAATTAGCACATAGTTTTTCGCATATTTATGGGTTATCTATAACGGCATTGCGTTTTTTCACGGTTTACGGTCCGCGTCAAAGACCTGATTTGGCCATTCACAAATTCGCCCGAATGATTTTAAACGACCAGCCGATTCCTGTTTACGGTGACGGTTCAACTGCCCGAGACTACACGTATATCGACGATATTGTACAGGGTGTTTTGGGTGCCGTTTATGCCGATCATCAAGGTTTTGATGTCTATAATTTGGGTGAAAGTAAAGTGATTCCTCTAAAGACTTTGATTCGGGAACTCGAACATGCTTTAGGCAAAAAAGCGACGATTGATTGGCAGCCCATGCAAGCCGGAGACGTTCCTTTTACCTATGCTGATATTTCCAAAGCACGAGCATTTTTAGGCTACGACCCTCAAGTTGATTTAAAAACGGGTTTAAAGCATTTTGTTGAATGGCTGAAAACAAATTAAGTAATCTCAGAATGCTGTATACCACAATTAAAACTAGCTCGTTTGCAAACAAAATCGTTTCATTTTCTAAGCCTGATTAAGTTAAATTAGCCTACAGAAAACATAATTAACACCAATATTCAACAAAAAAACATGTCTTCTGCTATTGTAATTGTCGCTTTTGGCGGTGTTTCGCCTGAACATGAAGTTTCTGTAATTACCGGTATTCAAGCTGCAATGGCTTTAAAAGAATCCGGGCAAGCGTGCATTCCTTTATACATAAGTAAACAAGGTGCTTGGTTCAGCGGTGAACATTTATTGGAGTTGAGCAATTACAAAGACTTGAAAGTATTAACGGCAACATCACCAAAAGCAGCTTTTGTTACCGACAGCAGAGGTGTTACCGCTTTCGAAATTGAACAAAAAGGTTTATTCAAAAAACCATTGCAGTATAATCCGCAAGCCGTTTTATGTGCATTCCACGGCTCTGACGGTGAAAACGGTTCGTTTCAGGGTTTGTGTGAAGCTTTAAATGTTCCCTATTCTGGCAGCGGCGTTTTGGCATCATCGCTTGGAATGGATAAAGATATGACTAAACGTGTGTGCAGAGATGCCGGCATTCCGGTTGTGGATGGACTTACTTTTTGGGAATCGGAATGGGTTTGCAAAAAAGACACGATTGTAAATGGTTTAGAAAAATTCGGATATCCATTAATTGTAAAACCCTCTCGTTTAGGCTCTAGTATCGGCGTGGCAAAAGCTGATAATCAAGCTCAGTTAATTGATTCTATTGAAACCGCATTCCGCTACGATTCAAAATTGTTAGTTGAAAAAGCAATTCAGCCATTGCGAGAAATTAACTGTTCTGTTTTGGGGACGGCTGAAGAAAACAAAGCCAGCGTTTGTGAACAGCCCAAAGGAAGTACAGAAATTTTATCGTTTACGGATAAATATCAATCTGACAGTAATTCTACCAAAGGTATGGCATCGGCTTCTCGTTTAATTCCTGCGCCCATCAGCGAAGAAAAAACAAATGAAATTCAACAACTTTCAAAACAAATATTCAGTGTACTAGGTTGCTCAGGTGTTGCTCGTTTAGATTTTTTGATGAATGATGAAACCGGACACGTTTATTTTAATGAAATAAATACAATTCCCGGCTCACTCTCCTTTTATTTATGGGAAAAAAGCGGATTTACATTTTCTCAATTAACCAAAGAATTGGTTAGAATTGCAGTGTTGAATCATCAACAAAAAAACGGAAGAATTCGCTCTTATGAAACCAATTTGCTGAGTGAAAAATCAGCTAAGGGAATCAAAGGACTAAAAGGTTTAAAAAAATGAGACGTCAGCTAAAACCAATTCTCCTCGGACTTACTTTTTTTGCAACGTATTGTACTCCTTCGAATACTATTAATGTGGATAAAAAGCCCGTTTTCCCGGGTGAACAAGTTCCGCTCGCAGAATTAACTAATGAAGTGGATCAACAGGTCGTTCGAATCGGAGAATTAAACGAAATACGTCAACTTGACCCGCTTTTTGCTACAACAAACGGTGAATTTCGTGTTATTCATTTAGTTTATGATGGCTTAGTAAATCAAACTATCGACGGTAAAATCACGTCAGGAATTGCCAATTCATGGAAAATCAGCCCTGATTCGCTTGTTTATGAGTTTTATTTAGGAAACAAGCAATTCCATTCATCGGATTTATTCTTTAACGGTTCTGGTAGAGAAGTAACTGCAGAAGATGTCGAATTGGTTTTTAAACGCATGGGAAGCCATTCCGTACCACCCCAGACAGCTCGATTATTTTGGGCTATTCGCGGAATGGATAGTTATTTTGCAGAGCAGCGCGAGATATACGATGAATCAAAACGAATGCTAAAAACCATTGCCGGAGTTGAAGTTATAGATTCAAAAACCATTCGTTTTACGCTCGATTACAAAGACTCTGACTTTTTGAATAAACTATCGCGTCCGGAAGCTTCTGTTTATCCAAAAGAAGCTATATCTGGCGCTGAATCAGTTTTAAAATCGAATCCCATCGGCACCGGAGAATGGCGTTTTTCGGGTTTATTTCAAGACAGTATTATCACGCTTCGTCCCGAAAACCAATCCACTAACATTTCAACAGAAATAAAGAGAAAACGTATTGAATTCTACTTTTTCAAAAATGAGGTTTCGCTTTACAAAAAGTTTTTCAAAGAAGAGATTGATATTGTACCGGAGTTAGGACCTCAATTATCAGCAAGTTTGCTTGATGCCAACGGTAAGCTTGAAATCGCCTATCAAGATAAGTTTGAGCTGTATAATACAACATCAAAAACGCCTTATACCCTTTGGTTCAATACCGCCAATCGATACGGGTTAAAAGCCGGTGATGCAGCTTTTTTGATATCAAAAAATACCATTGACAATGAATTCGCTTCTTCAAAGGCCATCGTTTCAAATAATTATGTGTTAAAAGATGCGCCAAATGCGGATGCAGCTCTGCTTTCTATTTTCAAAAAACCGGATGCTAAACAACGATTGGTATTAGCATATAACGGCGATGCGCTCAGTTTTGAACTTTTGAAAAATGTTTACCAATCCATTTCAAAAGATTATGATGCCGTGGTTTTAAAAACCTTGGTAACCGGACGCGAATCTATTTTCATTGCTTCAAAAGGCTCTGAAAAACCTACCTCAAATGCAATTGCGATAGCGCAGTTTTTCGTAAACAGAACCGGATTACAAACAAAAGGAAAACCATTGGCTCGCTTTTCAAACGAACCTTGGTGGATTCAAATTGATACTAATTGATTGAGTATTCTTTCTATGAAACTGACATTTGGAATTATTGCAAACCCCGATAAATATGCCATTCGTCACGCGGTTGATCGTGTAGTACAATGGTCTTCTGTTCACAAATGTCAATTAATAATCAGTCCCAAACTGAATAATTATGTACTTGAGTCTCATGCTCATTTATCGGTAGTTGAGTCGGAATTAGCCGTTGTTCAACAATCGGATTATGTAATTTCGATTGGCGGTGACGGAACCATTCTTTGGACGGCACAATTAATGACACAAACCGATCCAAAACCCATTTTGGGAATTAATTCCGGCAGATTGGGCTTCATGGCAAGTACTGCTTTAGAGAAAATTGATGAATCCCTTACAGCCATCAAACAAAAAACGATTCGTCTGGATAGACGCTTTTTTCTGGAATCTAAGCACCCGATTTTAGGGCATCATTTTGCACTGAATGAATTTTTGTTCGCCAAAAAAGACAGTGCATCTATGATTACGGTAAAGGCCATTTTTAACGGTGAATTGATTAACAATTATTGGGCTGATGGTTTAATTGTTTCTACGCCAACCGGTTCAACAGCATATAATTTGTCGAGCGGCGGCCCGATCGTGATGCCCGGAACTGATGTTCTCATTTTAACACCGATTACTCCGCATACACTTACTACAAGACCCTTGGTTTTACCTTCGAACGGGAAACTGGAAGTAATTATCGACCGCCAAAACTCGGATATTTTATTTTCTTATGACGGAAATAATGTGGATGTGAGCCGTTACCCGCTTCGTATTGAAATTCAAAAATCTGAACGATATATCGACATTGTTGAATTACCGAATCATTCCTTTTTCGGAACGCTACGCACAAAATTAATGTGGGGACGCGACGCTAGAGATTAGGGATTAGGGATTGCGGATTGCGGATTGCGGATTGCGGATTGCGGATTGCGGATTGCGGATTGCGGATTGCGGATTGCGGATTGCGGATTGCGGATATTAGAAATTTTTGATGGATGATTGTTGATTGTTGATTTCAAATAAAGCCCTCATAAGACTGAAAATCCAAGAATTTCACAAAACTCATAAGCGTAAGAAGGCATTTTCGTACTCCTTTTCCTCAAAGAATATTTTTTTTAATCGTCATTGCACTGAGCTGTATGCAGTGTCCTCGAATTAGGGAGTCTCTTTGAGTGCACGACCTGTTTAACGCTTATTGATTCTGCAAAACCCCAATCGACATGAGACTCCAGTATTCCCTGACAGGATGCCGCCCATTGACAAATTTGACACACTTTAATGAACACCCTCATTACATCATTACATCATTACATCATAACATCGCTTCATCAATTCATCATCTAATCAATTTTGCAAAGCTCTTTTTCTTGTCTTTCATGATGGTTTGAAACGCATTCCAACCCGCAGCACCGAAAACTCCACCTCCGGGATGGCACGATGCACTACTCAAATATAAATTCTTAATGGGTGTACGGTATTGCCCCAATTCAGGAGTCGGACGAAACATAAACATCTGGTTAAAATTCATCTCCACATGCATCACGTTCCCTTTAATCATGCCGTGTTTGCGCTCTATATCCAAGGGAGTTTGTATATACCAATCAATGAGTTTGCCTTTCATGTTCGGAGCATATTCGCAAACCACATCGTAAATCTTTTGTGCTTCTCGTTCTTTAATATCATCCCAGTTTTCCCCGTTCGATAATTCATACGGATGCCATTGCGCCCATGCAAATAATGTATGTCCACCGGATTTTGCCACATCTTCATCCACTTTCGAAAAAGTCATAGCCAAGACAGCCGGTTTTTGAGGCGGTTCTTTTCTCATAAAATCAGTGATGGCATTATCCATGTATTGTTTTGATGGACAAAGTAATTGTAAACCGTTAGTCACAAATTCATCATCCTCGCAAGCGGAATAAACAGGAAGTTCTTCAACAGCACAACGGATTACCATTCCAAATCCGTTTCCTACCGTGATATTCTCCACTTTTTGAATCATTTCGGGAGCCAAATGTTTTTCTCCGACCAGTTTTAACATCGTTGTTTGCACATGTGCGTTCGACACAATGGTTTTTGCAAAATATTCAACATCCTTTTCAGTCTTAACGCCTATCGCCTCCCCTTTTTCTACGATTATTTCTTTGATAGGTGATTCCGAAAGAACTTTACCGCCATGTGCTTCCAAATAATTTTTCATTGCCTGAGTAAGCATTCCGCTACCGCCTCTTGGATGTTTTGCACCGCTTTCGTGTAACATCGCCTGCCATCCTACAAAATCTCCGGTGGCGGCTTGGTCAGGTGTCGGTCCCGATTGGGCAGCCATCCACAATAAAGCCGTTTTCAGGTGTGGATTTTTGAATTGACGCTCGACAACTTCACCATAACTGCCCAAAATTTTAGTAAGTCCATCAAGCTGTTCTCCTTTTTTGAACATAGAGCCATCACGCATTTGTCCCTTTGCCATTTCCATAAAAATGTTTTTACCGCTTGGCGGAACCATAAACGTTTTTAAAACACCATGATTAATTCGTGTCCAGAATTCAATAAAGTCTCGGTAGTTCTCAACATCTTCCGGCGCAACGGTTTGTATTGATTCCAGTGTCTTGTTTAAATCTTTCCAAAAATGAATAACACCTTTTCCATTTGGAACAGGATAAGACATAAACGGATCTAAATCGATGTATTCTAATCCGTATTTGTCTAATTCCAAAGCTTCAATAATTCCTGTCTGATGAATCATAATATGCGCCGATGAACCCACATCCATTCGAAAACCATCAGGGAAGCGTTCACTTTGAAACATGGTTTCGGTACAAACAGCGCCACCAATCGTATCGCGTTTTTCAAGTACTAACACACGATAACCGTACTTCGCTAAAAAACAAGCAGTTACTAATCCATTATGACCCGAGCCAACAACAAGTACATCCCAATTCGTCTGCATTTTTCAATTTTTTTCGTTTTTGATTAATTATTCAAGTGAAATGTAATTCGTTTTGATATCGTTCCAACACAAATACTTAAAATTTATTCACTCATTTTGTAACATAATTCTCAAAATGGAAGCGCTTTTCCAATTTCATTCATTTCAAAATAGGCTTCAAATGCTTAAATAGACTATTAAACAGAAACACTTGTTTCATTTTTTTTATTTTCCATATTGTTTTTCAGATATTTTCAATTACATTAGAAACAGAACAAACAAATTGGCTTAACAACGATGCTTAACAACCTTCTCCTTATTAACGTGATTCTTCTCGTGCTCATTAGCAAACCGAGGTGAGGAAGGTATAAGCAGAATTTGAAATTCAGCCTTTCTCACTAAGTGGGAAAGGCTTTTTTTTTATGAAATCATCTATGGAATTAAATACATACAGCAAACATATAACTCAAGACCCAACACTTCCGGCAGCTCAAGCCATGCTTCATGCCATTGGCTTAAACCGTGAAGATTTAAAAAAGCCACAAGTCGGAATTGCCAGCACAGGATTCGACGGCAATCCCTGTAATATGCACTTAAACGGTTTAGCCGGCTTAATCAAACAATCTGTAAATCAACAAGAATTAGTTGGCTTGGTATTTAATACCATAGGTGTAAGCGATGGCATTACAAACGGAACACCCGGAATGCGTTATTCGCTGGCTTCTCGTGAAATTATTGCGGATTCTATGGAAACCGTTGTTCAGGCTCAAGCTTATGATGCCATGATTGCCATTGTAGGTTGTGATAAAAATATGCCGGGTTCAATAATGGCCATGTGCCGTTTGAACCGTCCGGCTTTTATGATGTACGGCGGAACTATTGCTTCGGGCTCTTACAAAGGCAGAAAACTAGATATAGTTTCTGCCTTTGAAGCATTAGGGGAGTTAACAGCCGGAAAATTGAGTCAGGAAGATTATCAGGGAATTATAGAAAATGCGATTCCTGATGCCGGGGCTTGCGGCGGAATGTACACCGCCAATACAATGGCATCTTCGATTGAAGCAATGGGAATGTCGCTCCCTTATTCATCTTCCAATCCTGCAAGAAGTTCGGATAAACAAGATGAAGCACACGGCGCCGGAGTTGCCATTAAAGTATTGCTTGAAAAAGACATCAAACCGCTGGACATCATCACAAAAGAATCTTTAGAAAATGCCTTAACGGTTGTGATGGCTTTAGGCGGTTCAACTAATGCCGTACTACACTATATGGCTATTGCAAACACCGCTGGAATCTCTTTGACTTTAGATGATATTCAAACCATTAGCGACAAAACCCCGCTTTTAGCTGATTTAAAACCTAGTGGCGCCTATTACATGGAAGATATTTACCGAATCGGCGGTGTTCCGGCGGTAATGAAATACTTGTATGAAAAAGGATTCATTCACGGTGATTGTTTAACCTGTACAGGAAAAACGGTAGCTGAAAATTTAGCAGAAGTTCCCTCCCTAGTCGACAATCAAAAGATTATTAATCCGGTAGAAACGCCTATTAAACCATCCGGCCACATTCAGATTTTGTACGGCAATTTAGCGCCGGAAGGCTCTGTTGCAAAAATCACCGGAAAAGAAGGTGAAGTATTTAAAGGTCCGGCACGTGTATTTAACGGTGAATTTGAAGTAAACGAGGGCATCATCAACGGAAAAGTAAAACCGGGAGATGTTGTTGTAATTCGTTATGTGGGTCCGAAAGGCGGCCCCGGAATGCCGGAAATGTTAAAACCAACATCTGCGATTATGGGAGCAGGATTAGGAAAATCAGTAGCATTAATTACTGACGGACGTTTTTCCGGCGGAACTCATGGTTTTGTGGTTGGCCATATAACTCCCGAAGCTCAAACAGGCGGCCCTATTGCCCTGATTGAAAACGGAGATATCATCGAAATTGACGCTGTCAATAAAACTCTCAATTTGCATGTTTCCGACGAAGAAATGATCCGTCGGAGAGCCCAATGGAATGAACCTGCTTTATCTGTAAGCAGAGGTTATCTCTACAAATTCGCTAAAACCGTAGCAACAGCATCACAAGGATGCGTAACTGATCAACTATGACTTCACTTAAAATCGCCTTCGCTCCCGAGGCAGCTGAGCGAAAACACAAAGAACGAATTACAGGCTCCGAAGCCATCATCCATTCCTTATTGGAAGAAGGCGTAGATACTATTTTCGGGTATCCGGGCGGTGCCATTATGCCGTTTTATGACAAACTCTATCTGTTTCAAGATAAATTGATGCACATTTTAAGCCGCCACGAGCAGGGCGCTGTCCATGCCGCACAAGGTTATGCACGTGCATCAAAAAAAGTCGGTGTCTGTGTTGCCACTTCTGGTCCGGGTGCAACAAACTTGATTACCGGTATTGCTGATGCTATGATTGATTCAACACCTTTGGTTTGTATTACGGGTCAGGTTGCTTCTCCTCTATTGGGAACAGACGCTTTTCAAGAAACAGATGTAGTTGGTATTTCAGCGCCTGTTACTAAGTGGAATTACCAGATTACAAAAGCGAGTGAAATTCCTGAAGTATTAGCCAAAGCATTTTATATCGCGCGTTCCGGTCGTCCGGGTCCCGTTTTAATTGACATCACAAAAGATGCTCAGTTTGGCGAATTTGAATTCGAATACAGAAAATGTATTTCCTTACGCAGCTATAAACCGGTTCCTGAATTAGATAAAACTCAAGTTGAAAAAGCCGCTGATTTAATCAACAAAGCCAAAAAACCGTATGTATTAGTAGGACAAGGTGTTTTGTTATCCGGCGCACAAGCTGAATTAGATGCTTTCTTGAAAAAGACTGGAATTCCTGCCGCCTCAACCTTATTGGGTTTATCCGCGCTCCCTGCTGACCACCCAAATTATGTCGGTTATTTGGGAATGCATGGAAATTATGGTCCAAATATCAAAACAAACGAATGTGATGTTTTAATAGCTGTCGGGATGCGTTTTGATGACCGTGTAACCGGAGATGTTAAGCGATATGCCAAACAAGCTCAGGTAATTCATATTGATATAGACAAAGCCGAAATCAACAAAATTATAAAAGCTGATTGTCCAATAATTGCGGATGCAAAAGAAGCTTTACAAGCCTTAACGGCTAAGTGCGAGGCAAAAACACATCAGGATTGGATGAACGAATTTAAAGCTTGCGATGAAATTGAGTTCGACAAAGTAATTGCCAAAGAAGTGTATCCAAGCAGCGGAAAAGTGACCATGGCTGAAGTTATTCGTCACATTTCTGAATTAACATCAGGTGAAGCCATTGTGGTAACTGATGTAGGGCAACACCAAATGGTTGCAAATCGATACTACAAATACAAAAAACCTTATAGCAATATTACTTCCGGTGGCTTGGGAACCATGGGATTTGCACTTCCTGCAAGTATGGGTGCGGCACTTGGCGCTCCTGAACGTCCGGTTATTGCTGTAATCGGTGACGGCGGTTTCCAAATGACTATTCAGGAATTGGGCACTATTTTTCAGTTTCAGATTCCTGTTAAAATCTTGGTTTTGAATAATGAATTTTTAGGAATGGTTCGCCAATGGCAGCAACTTTTCTTTGAAAAACGTTACTCAGCAACCGAAATGACCAATCCTGATTTCGTAACTATCGCGAAAGGGTATCAGATTGATGCTAACCGTGTTGAACATCGTGAAGAATTAAAAACTTCATTGGAAAATTGGTTAAACCATCCCGGTCCTTCTTTCTTGGAAGTGATGGTGGAACAAGAAGAAAATGTATTTCCGATGGTACCGACCGGTGCTTCGGTATCAGAAGTTCGCTTAGAATAAACATAGAGCTCTCTTTCATCAACCATAAACCCATTTTTTACGAACTATGATACATTTATTCAGTTTAGGCGTTTTCACAGAAGACAAAATCGGTTTGTTAAACCGAACAACGGGAATTTTCACCCGAAGAAATATCAGTATTGAAAGTTTAACGGTTTCTGAAACAGAACTTTCAGGTGTGTTTCGATTCAATATTAAAATCAAGACAACACATGAACAAATTCAAAAAGTAGCCGGACAAATTGAAAAACTGATTGAGGTTCTTCGCGTCCAAGTCTTTGAAGAAGACGAAACCATCTATCAGGAAATAGCCTTATATAAAGTTCCGACAAGTGAACTTATTAAAAGTGACAACATAGAACGCTTGGTTCGTTTGCACTCAGCCCGCATTTTATATGTCGGACCTGAGTTCATGGTTATCGAAAAAACCGGTCACAAAGAAGAAACTCAACAATTATTTGCCGATTTAGAACCGTTCGGAATTCTTGAATTCGTGCGTTCAGGCAGAATATTTGTAAGTAAATCAACAGAAAACCTTATCAGTTATCTGTCCAAAGTAGAATCTCATCCAACACAACTACAACCTATAGTTTAAGACACATAAAAACATGGCAAAAATGACATTTGGCGGCGTTGAAGAAGACGTCGTTACAAGAACTGAATTCCCGCTCAAAAAAGCACAAGAAGTGCTTTCTAAAGAAACAATCGCAGTAATCGGTTATGGAGTTCAGGGCCCTGGACAGGCTTTAAACCTACGCGACAACGGCTTTAATGTAATTGTTGGTCAACGCAAACCTTCCGCTTCTTGGGATAAAGCAGTAGCTGACGGCTTTGTACCCGGCGAAACACTTTTCGAATTGGAAGAAGCCTGTGAAAAAGGAACCTTAATTATGTTTTTGCTTTCTGATGCTGGTCAAATTTCACTTTGGCCGACTGTTAAAAAGCATTTAACCGCCGGAAAATCCTTGTATTTCTCTCACGGTTTCGGAATTACTTACAAAGACCAAACAGGAATCGTACCACCTGCTGATGTTGACGTATTCTTAGTTGCTCCAAAAGGTTCAGGTACTTCTTTACGCCGTCTGTTTGTTGAAGGTAAAGGTTTAAACTCAAGTTTTGCCGTTTTCCAAGACGCAACGGGAAAAGCTCGTGAAAAAGCAATTGCACTAGGTATTGGTGTTGGCTCAGGTTATTTATTCGAAACTACTTTCCAAAAAGAAGTTTACAGCGACTTAACCGGTGAGCGCGGAGTTTTAATGGGCGGTATTGCCGGAATGATGGAAGCACAATACAACTTATTACGCTCAAAAGGCCATAGCCCATCGGAAGCGTTCAACGAAACAGTTGAAGAGCTTACCCAAAGCTTAATTGTTTTGATTGGTGAAAAAGGAATGGATTGGATGTACGCCAACTGTTCAACTACAGCTCAACGTGGTGCATTAGACTGGAAAAATAAATTCCGCGATGCTGTTGCTCCTGTTTTTGCTGATTTATACGAATCAGTTGCAACGGGTAACGAAGCTAAAATTACGATTGAAGCAAACCGCCAGTCTGATTACAGAGTGAAGCTTGAAGCTGAACTCGCAGAAATTCGAAACTCTGAAATGTGGCAGGCAGGAACAGCTGTTCGGTCCCTCCGCCCTGAAAGAGCTTAAGTAAATAAATTAAACATCCATCCGATTAAATGAGGCTTTTGTCAGTGGATGACTTACTAAACGGGAAGTGCAATGTAACACTTCCCGATTTTTTCGAATTTCAACGATGAGCTTAACCCGCTCAAAACACCTATTCAACCATGGATCGTATTCACATTTTTGATACCACTTTACGCGACGGTGAACAAGTACCGGGCTGCCAGTTAAATACCATTGAAAAAATTGAGGTTGCTGAAGCGCTGCAAGATTTAGGAGTAGATATTCTTGAAGCCGGATTTCCTATTTCATCTCCGGGAGATTTCCAATCTGTTGTAGAAATTTCAAAAGCGGTTCGTGAACCCGTTATTTGTGCCCTAACACGAGCTGTAGATAAAGACATTGAAGTTGCCGCTGAGGCGTTAAAATACGCCCGACTCAAACGTATTCACACGGGAATCGGAGCATCAGACCAACACATTCTCCATAAGTTCAACTCCACACGAGATAAGATTCTTGAAAAAGCGGCTCATGCTGCAAAATACGCTCGTAATTTTGTGGATGATGTTGAATTTTACTGTGAAGATGCCGGACGAGCAGACAACGCCTTTTTAGCCCGATTAGTTGAAACTGTTATTGCAAATGGCGCTACGGTTGTAAACATTCCTGACACTACCGGTTATTGTTTACCGGACGAATTTGGCTCAAAAATTCAGTATTTGTTCGATCATGTTTCGAATATTGATAAAGCCATTATTTCTGTGCATTGCCACAACGATTTGGGCATGGCAACTGCCAATACTTTAGCCGGAGTTTCGCATGGTGCTCGTCAAGTTGAAGTAACGATAAACGGAATTGGTGAACGTGCCGGAAATACGTCACTCGAAGAAGTTGTAATGGCGCTAAAAAGTCGTCAGCCTGAGTTTAAACTCCAGAATAGAATTAACACACGCAAGATTTATCCTGTTTCTCGTTTGGTTTCCCGTTTGATGCGTATGCCTGTTCAGCCCAATAAAGCAATTGTTGGCAGAAATGCGTTTGCTCACTCATCCGGAATTCATCAGGATGGTGTTATCAAACAAAGAGAAAATTACGAAATCATTGACCCGCAAGATGTTGGAATTAAAGAATCCAGCATCGTTTTGACCGCTCGTTCGGGTCGCGCAGCTTTAAAATTCAATCTTGAAAAATTAGGCATCCATTTCACCAAAGAAGAATTGGATGAAGTGTACGAACGCTTTTTAACGATGGCTGATGCTAAAAAAGATTTGGATGAATACGATTTATTAGAGTTAGCGGGACAACAAGTTGAACGCCGCCCCACCCATGTTGAATCACTTGCCGTAAGTTGTGGAAGCAATGGCGCTGAAGCAGAAGTTTCCGTTAATATCGACGGTACGAATTTCAAAGCAAAAGAAACCGGCGTGGGTCCGGTAGATGCTACGTTCAAAGCGATTGACAGTATTATGAACAAAGGCATTCGCTTGGAAGAATATCTGGTTCAATCGGTACATGGCGGAACAGATGATGTGGGTAAAGTTCACATTCAAGTATCAAAAAACGGCATTATTTATTATGGTTTCGGCTCTGATAAAGATGTGATTTTTGCGACTGCAAAAGCGTATATCGATGCTTTAGTGAAAGTTATTTGATGTCGGATGTCGGATGTCGGATGTCGGATGTCGGATGTCGGATGTCGGATGTCGGATGTCGGATGTCGGAGTTTATAAATTTTT
>SBGQ01000025.1 GCA_006226965.1 bacterium
CATTTTATAAAATGAACCACCTTTTCTTGCCATAGGGTTATGCCTTACAAATTTGTATATTCCGTGCCTATTTATGGTTTGGGAAATCCAACAACGTATATATGTCGAAGAAATTTCAAGAAGTTAAACAAATCAACCACCCCAAATTGGAGTTAGAAGTACTTCAATTCTGGAAGGAAAATAACATTTTCACAAAAAGTATTACAACGAGGGAAGACGGAATTCCATTTACTTTTTATGAAGGGCCACCAACTGCTAACGGCAAACCGGGTATTCACCACGTTATGGCGCGTACCGTTAAAGATTTATTTTGCCGATTTAAAACTTTAAAAGGTTATAAAGTTGAACGCAAAGCCGGTTGGGATACACACGGCTTACCCGTAGAAATTGAAGTTGAAAAACAATTAGGCTTAAACGGTCGCTCTCAGGTTGAGGAATACGGCGTAGCAAAATACAATGCACTTTGCCGCGAAAGTGTTTTGAAGTACAAAGGCTTGTGGGATTCTTTAACCGAACGCATGGGCTATTGGGTTGATTTATCCAAACCATACATCACTTTCGAAAATGAATACATCGAATCTTGTTGGTGGGCTTTAAGTGAATTGCATAAAAAAGGCTTGCTATACAAAGGCTATAAAATTCAGTGGTATTCTCCGGGAAGTGGAACCGTATTGAGTTCTCACGAAGTAAGTTTGGGCTACAAAGAAGTACAAGATCCTTCTGTTTATGTGAAATTCAAATCTTTGGAAGGAGAGCAAACATATTTCGTAGCTTGGACAACAACTCCTTGGACTTTGATTTCTAACATGGCACTAACCATAAATCCAGCACTGGATTATGTATATGCTCACGTAAAATCATCAGGAGAAATTTTAATTCTTGCTAAATCTTTAGCAGACCAAGTAATTGGCGAAGACTACGAGATTATTACCGAAGTAAAGGGCTCTAAATTACTTGGGAAGAAGTACGAACCTCTATTTTCTTTTGCTAAAAACGAATTGGGTGCCGATGCAGGCTGGAAAGTTATCGCCGGCGATTTCGTTACACTTGAAGATGGCACCGGAATTGTTCACACCGCTCCAGCATTTGGTGCTGATGACTATAATGTGTGTTTAGAAGCCGGAATTCAATTATACAATCCGGTTGATCGTGATGGGAAATTCACCAGTCAAGCCGGAGAATTTGGTGGACAATGGTTTAAAGATGCGGACAAATTAATTATCCGCAATTTAAAAGACCGCGGTTTAATGCATAAGCAACTTACCTATCTGCACAATTATCCGCATGATTGGCGCAAAGGCACTCCGCTAATGTCGTATCCGGTTGATAGCTGGTTTATTAAAACCACTGCTGTTCGTGATCGCATGATTGAACTCAATAAAAAAATCAACTGGAAACCGGAAAGTACCGGAACCGGACGTTTTGGAACATGGCTTGAAAACAATGTCGATTGGGCTATTTCTCGCCAACGTTACTGGGGAACTCCAATTCCTATTTGGGTGAACGATAACAATCCGAACGATATGATTGTCATTGGCTCAATTAAAGAGTTGGTTGATAAAGCGGGCATTAAAGACACGTCGAAACTAGATTTACACCGTCCTTATATCGACGATATTACATGGAAAGCCTCCGACGGCGGAACCTATCGCAGAATCCCGGATTTGTTAGACGTTTGGTTTGATTCAGGCGCCATGCCATTCGCTCAACATTTTTATCCTCAGCAAAACAAAGACAAATTTAAAAATCAATTCCCTGCGGATTTCATAGCCGAAGGTGTTGACCAAACTCGTGGTTGGTTTTATACACTGCATGCATTGGGAACGATGCTTTTCAACAAACCTGCTTATTTGAATGTAGTTTCAAACGGGTTGGTTTTGGATGAAAAGGGTGAAAAAATGAGTAAATCAAAAGGAAATACAGTAGATCCTTTTGACATTCTTTCCCGCTACGGTTCTGATATTACTCGTTGGTACATGATGAGCAATTCTGCACCATGGGAAAATCTAAAATTCAGTGAAAAAGGTTTACAAGAAACACAAAGAAAATTCTTTAATACGATTACTAATACGTATTCATTCTTTGCGATGTATGCCAATATAGACGGATTCAATTTTTCTGGACAATACATTGCGGTGAGCAATCGTCCTGAAATGGATCGCTGGATTATTTCTCGATTATATACCACTGTAAAAAAAGTAGATACGTTTTTCGAAGAATATGAGCCAACAAAAGCCGCTCGTGAAGTTGAAAAATTCGTTGAGGAACTATCAAATTGGTATGTACGCCGTAATCGTCGTCGTTTTTGGAAAGACGGCAAATCATTAGATAAAACATCGGCGTACCAAACATTATTTGAGTGCTTATTAAACCTTTCAAAACTTATAGCACCGATTGCACCATTTTTAAGTGAATGGTTGTATCAAAATTTGAATGATGTAGTTGAACAAGATCAGGAATCAGTTCACATTTCTTTCTACCCGACTGTTGAAGAAACGGCAATAGATAAAGCATTAGAATACAGAATGGAACGTGCGCGTTTGGTTTCATCCATCGTTTTACGGATAAGAAACCAAATCAGTGTAAATGTTCGTCAGCCATTAGGCAAAATTATTCTTCCTATTAGTGATGAAGAAGAAATTGCAGTTATGGAATCCGTGAAAGACATTATTCTGGATGAAGTAAACGTAAAAGACATTGAATATGTAAGTGACGATTCCGGAATCGTTGAAAAAACAGCAAAACCAAACTTTGCCGTTCTTGGTAAAAAACTTGGTGCAAAAATGAAAGCCGTTTCATCTGCGACTAAAGATTTAGGCACTCAAGACATCACCAATATTGAACTTTCCGGAAAATGGACTGTTCAAATCGAAGGTGAATCAATAGAAATTTTATCTTCTGAGTTAGATATTACCAGAACCGGATTACATGGCTGGTCTGTTGAATCAGAAGAAGGTCTAACCGTTGCATTAGATACGGAATTAAGTGAAATACTTATAAACGAAGGTATCGCTCGTGAGTTTATCAACCGGGTTCAGAATATGAGAAAAGAAGCCGGATTTGAGGTAACTGACAGAATAACAACGAATTTTGAAAGTAGTGATAGAATAATCAAAGCCATTCAATCGCAAAAAAAGTATATTTCGGAAGAAACATTAACACTTGAAATTAATGTTGGCGACTTAGATATTTGCGACTATTCCAAAAAATGGGATATAGATGGCGAGGATATAACTATCGCGATTAAACGTTCTAATTAAAATAAATTGGAGTCAGATATGGAAGGCAACGAAAAAAACAAACCTGCAGAGAGAATTTCTCCATATAACGACGAAGAACTGGAGTATTTCCGCGAGATTATCCTCAAAAAAAGAAGCGAAGCTGAAGAAGATTTAACAATGCTTCAACGCACTCTTCGTGAAGCAATGGATAATCCAAGTGATGATAATGCCTACTCGTTTCATATGGCCGATGCTGGAACTGATGCATCTGAACGTGAAAAAAACTACGTGTTATTAAATCGCACTAAAAAATTCCTCAAATATTTGGATGCCGCTTTAGAACGTATTGATAACAAAACGTATGGTGTGTGTAAAGTTACCGGCAAAAAAATCTCAAAAGGTCGCTTAGAGGCAGTACCACACACACAAATCAGTATTGAAGCAAAACTGAAACGACGTTAATTTGAATAATTTCAGATCTAAACTTATAGCACTGCTGAGTATCTCAGCAGTGGTTATTACTATCGATCAATGGTCGAAGTATGTCGTTCGTACTGATGCGAACTGGCAGTATTTCGATATTATTAAAGGTTGGTTAGCCTTTCACTATATCCAAAATCCGGGTATGGCTATGGGAATCGAAGTACTACCGACTTACATAATTGGCTATTTAACACTTGCTGCCATAATTGGTATTGTTTTCTATTTATTTAAGCTCTTAAAAACCGCCAACTGGGGTCAGGTTTTTTGCTACGGATTAATTATTGGCGGAGCTATTGGTAATATTTTCGACCGAATGTTTATGGGAATTATTCAAGATAAATCCGGCTTTATGGACGGTCACGTCGTCGATTTTATACACTTTACTTTAGAAATTAATGGCTGGTCCGTTTTCCCATATATCTTCAATTTCGCTGATGTAGCCATTAGTTGTTCTGTAATAGCTATGTTTGTGTTTTATAAACATCTCATGCCAGAGGAACTTAAAAACAGCGCTAAACCAGCAACGGAATCAGCCGAATAAGTATTTGTCAAAACCACGACTTTGACTTACAATTTCTTTATTTCAGAATATATATCTGATACTAAAAGACTACATTCCCTGTTATCAACTAAAAGTAACCTAAATCAACGTACATGAAACGTCTTATCTGGTTAAGCTTAATTCTGATAACATTTCCACTTCAAATCTTTAGTCAATCTAAATCAACAATGAAAACTGCAACTTTTGGTGCCGGATGTTTTTGGTGTGTAGAAGCCATTTTTCAAAGAATTGATGGTGTTAACCATGTAGAATCGGGATACTCCGGCGGCACTGTAACCAACCCGACATATGAAGAAGTTTGTACTGGAAAAACCGGACACGCAGAAGTAATTCGTATTGAATATGACGAGTCTAAGGTTAGTTTTGAAACACTGTTAGATGTTTTCTGGCACACACACAATCCGACAACCTTAAATCGCCAAGGTGCAGATACCGGAACGCAATATCGCTCTGTAATTTTTTATGATGATGATGCGCAAAGAGAAGCCGCAATTGCATCAAAGAAAAAAACTGATGAATCCGGGTTGTGGGACGACCCAATTGTTACTGAAATTTCGCCCTTAATCAACTATTATAAAGCGGAGAACTATCATCAAAATTATTATAACAACAACCCTAACCAAGGCTATTGCTCGTTCGTAATTGCGCCGAAAGTGGCAAAATTCCTCAAGCAATATAAACATCTGCTAAAAAAAACTGATTAATTCCTATTTCAGATTCTCAGGAACCTGAAGCTAAGTTCAAGGTATTTAAACAGTTGAAACAATTATTCAAGTAAAATTGAATTTCAGATAATGAAAAGTCTTTATTACATTAGGCTTATTGGAGATATTAAATCATTACAAAGGCAAACCATGAAAAAATTACTTCTGTTAGGTTTAACATTTAGTTTGGGATTTCTAGTTATTCAAGGATGTGGTCCGTCTGAAGAAGAACTACGTGCAAAAGAAAAAGCAAGACAAGATTCACTTGCCCAAGTTGAAGCAGCAAAACAAGCACAGATAGAAGCTGAACGTTTAGCACAAATTGAAGCTGACCGCTTAGCTGCAATTGAGGCTGAAAAAGAGCGTAGAAGAATCGAATTTGATCCAAACGGGAAATACACAGTACAAGTTGAAGCGAGCAGAGCTCGTGAAACTGCCGAAAAAGAAATTCCGAAATGGAAAAAACGTGGCTACCCTGATGCATTTGTTGTTGAGTTTGGCGATGAACAATCCGGTGATGTTTGGTTCAGAGTCCGCCTCGGCAGATTTGCTACGCGTAAAATGGCTGACAAAGCTGCCAATGTTATATTCGAAGATTATAAAAAGAAAACTTGGGTAACTACCCTGTAATCTGTACTCACATCCAAAATTTAAAGCCTGTATGAAGTATTCTAAATGTAACTTTGGGATTATTTGTACAGGCTTATTTTTTTTAGGATTAACACTTCTATCCTGCACTCAACCTAAAGAAATCACTTATCCGACAACGAGTTCTTGGAATGGTGGTTTTTTATTCAAATTTCAGAATTTTGGTTACGGAAACGTAAATCCTCAATCTAAATCAGATCCGCTTTTCAGTAATCTACAATTGCAGGAACGAATAAAAAAAGAGATAAAATTTCAGTTTGAGAATCAAGGTTTAAAGCTGACATCCAATTCGCCCGACTCCTATCTATTTTATTATTTTCTTGATGATTCTTTAAAAGCCCCCGTTTTGCCTTACCAATACGGTAATTTACTTCCTGAGCAATATTCGATAGATGTAGACACACTTACCGGCAAGCAAGCACTTTTTGTAATGGATTTAGTTGATTCTGGAACGATGCAGTTAGCATGGAGAGCTTATGCTAAAATAACCATTACCCCAACGGACACGCTCTACAAACAGCTTCCCTTAATGATTGAAGCCATCGTAAAACGTTATCCCGGATGAAAATTGGGTTAAAAGAGTTACTCATTCCTCCTTATCTGCCGGATAACCTTGACGAGTTAGAGCAACTGATTCTACAAAAAGAACTAAAAGCAGGACGTATAAAACCTGACAATGAAGCTCGAATCGTTTGGAATAACCCTGAAAAAAAACTTAAAACCGAGTTTTCCATAGTTTATATACATGGCTTTTCATCCAGTATAGGTGATGGGAAACCCTTACATTTCCGCGCAGCTGAATACTGCAACGCCAATCTTTATTTATGCCGTCTTGCGGGACATGGACTTGCAGAAAATCCAATGAAAAACACTTTATATACAGATTGGATTAAAACAGCAGTTGAAGCATTTGCAATAGGTGAAAAAATTGGGCAAAAAATTATCGTGATGGGTTGCTCAACAGGGGCTGCATTAGCTGCATTAATTGCAGCATATAAACCGACAACAAAAGCCTTATTACTCTATTCGCCTTTAGTTGAGTTTTATGATTGGAGAGTCAGGAATTTACCAAGCGCATTATTAGGTAAACTCCAACAATGGATTTTACCCAATAAACACATTAGAACCAATGCATCAAAAAGCGGCTTACATGATTTTGAAGCGCAATATTGGTATGACACTTATCCGTTGAAAGCCGTTATTGAACTTAAAAAACTAGTTGACTTAGTAAAAAAAGAAGAACCGTTTTACAAGCTACAAATGCCCTTATTACTAGCTTACTATCATAAAAGTAAAACCGAAACAGATCATAGAGTTCACATCCCGACTCTCGAACGCATCAAAGACATTCAACTTTCAAAAGGCAGTTATCGCTTCATCAAGAATTATAAAGACGGCGGTTACCACATTTTAACCAATCCATTTCATAATAAATCATATGATGAAGTGGAGGCAGATACACTTGCCTTTTTATTTCGCATCTTAAATAAGATTTGATTTTTGCCTTTTCTTTGCAAAATATTTTTCGGGTATTATTTGCATAAAGAAATCTGTTACCCTATTTTTGTGAGCGCTCAAGTAGCGTCTCTCTTGATGAATAGTTTAAGACATCGTACCTGAACCGTGCGATGTCTTTTTTTTTTGAAATTGTCTTTAATCTCCCGATTTACCCGATTTTATTTTTATAATCGTTGAATCTTTCTCTTTTCACCTACGTAGCGACTTAACTTTTATTTTCACAATAAATAAGCAAGTCAACAAAAAATGAATTTTTTTAATAACGTTTGCTTACATCGCTCAAACTGTTAACTTTACCCTAGTTGACAGTAAATGAATTCTAAAAATTGAAATGAGTAATTTCGGTATCCAACATAATCACAAAGACGGTTTAGACATCCTGGAAATCAGTGGTGAACTCGACGCACATACAGCATCTCAACTTGAGGATGCTTTAAAGATTGTGCTCGATCAAGATCGAAATCGCATTATCGTAAATTGCCAATCTCTTGAATACATAGCTAGTGCCGGTTTAGGTGTTTTTATGGCTTATATTGAAGACGTGAGAAGTTTAGGTGGCGATATCAAACTTACCAACATGAATCCTAGGGTGTATAATGTGTTTGATTTATTAGGATTCCCAACTCTCTATGATATTTTAGAAGATGTATCTGACGCTGTTGAACAATTCTCAAAAGCCTAAGTGAGTAAATTGGATTCAAAATCAGATAACATATTAACTGTTTCTGCTTCTACAGAAAATCTGGCTGATGTGCGCAATTTCGTTGCTGAAAGCGCTCGTACGCACGGTTTATCTGAAAAAGATATTGATGAAATTCGTTTAGCGGTTGACGAAGCTTTTACGAATATCGTAAAGCATGCTTATAACTATGACAAAGCTCAAAATGTCAGTTTAAAAACCGGGGTTGAAAACGCTTCTTTTTGGATTTCAATTTGCGACCAAGGCAAACCTTACGACCCGACTTCTTATACTGAACCCAACATTGCTGAACGAATAAAACAAGGTAAACGCGGAGGTGTAGGCGTTTATCTAATAAAAAAATTGATGGATAAAGTTGAGTACAAATCAATCGGCTCAACCAACCAGATTCGTTTAATTAAGCATCTTTAAGTAATCTTTCCATGCAAAACATGGACGACCTGGAAAACAGGCGGAATAAATTTGAGCTAAAAGCCATTCTCGATAGCAGTCGTCTTCTTATAGAATCGCACGATACTGACTTTATTATGAGTAACCTGTTATTAAACCTTATGGGAAAACTCATGATTACAAAATCGGCCGTTTTTATTTATGATGAAGACGCTGAATGTTTTTTTGCTACACACACCAAAGGCAGACTTAGTTTCCAAACCAATTTTAGAATTGATTGGGAAATACCGGATTCCTATAAGGCTCATACTATTCATACCATAAAAAACGAATCCACTGACTATCCTTCAAACTTTTGGGAAAATGATTTAAAAACGATTGTTCATATTAAAACGAGCAATCAATATTTAGGATTTATTTTACTCGGCCCGAAGCTTAACAAAGAAGTTCTAAGCCAACGTGAAATCGATTTTGTAACCAGCTTAGTAATTATCCTCTCGGTTTCTATTGCTAATTCTCAATTATTCAGCGGATTAAAACAAGCGAACCGCAATCTTGACAAAAAAGTACAAGAACTCCACACTCTATTCGATCTAAGCAAAGAATTTTCTGCAACTGTTGAACGCGACCAAATTCTTCGCATTTTCAAATTTGCCTTATTAGGTCAGATGTTTATTAAATCGTTCTTTTTAATATTTGATAGAAATGGAGCAAAATCGGTTTTAGCAAGAAGCGGAGTTCCCAAACAAATCGAAGATTCCGATTTAGTTCCTATCTACGATAAGGTAAACGAACCCATCCACTTAGATTTATTCGATGAAAACCCCTATTCTGAAATTGATGGATTAAATTTTCAGTTACTGCTACCCTTACGTTTGCAAGACAAAAAACAAGCTATCTTGGGTGTAGGACCACGTGCAAATGGCGAAAAATTCACGGAATCAGACATCAACTTTTTATATTCGTTGGGCAATTTGGTATTGATGTCCATCCAAAAAACTTATTTGCTGGAAGAACAAATTGAGAAAGAGCGCATAGAAAAAGAATTGAATATCGCCCGAGATATTCAAAAACGCCTATTACCTAATAAGATTCCCAAACTCACATCTTATCAATTATCAGCACTAAATGAACCGTCGCAATTTGTTGGTGGCGATTATTATGATGTAATTCAAGCCGGGGATGATAAAGCGGTTATTGCCATTGCGGACGTAACGGGCAAAGGCATCCCTGCATCTTTAATTATGGCAAACTTACAAGCCATGTTACATCTTCTAAACGACTCCAGCTTAGACTTACCAGCAAAAACAGGCAAAATTAACAATATCATTTACGAAAATACTCCGCCTGATATTTTTATAACGTTTTTTTGGGGGCTACTCAATGCCAGAGAGCATCAATTTACATATGTGAATGCAGGGCACAATGCCCCGCTTCTTTACAGAGCTAAAACCGGAGAATTTGAAGAGCTAACGAAAGGCGGATTGCTAATCGGTGCACTTCAAACCTTGATGCCGTACCAGTCCGAAACGGTTGAATTACAGCGCGGAGATATTATTGTATTTTTTACCGATGGTGTTACCGAAGCGATGGATGAACTAGACGAAGAATATGAAGAAGCACGCCTGAAAGCTTTGATAAAAAAACGCGCCTCTTTATCAGCGGAAGAGTTAAAAACTGAAATTGTGCTGGATGTAAAGTCGTATTGTGATAATCAGTTAGGCGATGATTTAACTCTAATTGTTTTAAAAAGAGATTCCTAGTTAATCATTTTACCCATTCCAATAATTGTTTTTGATAAGGTGTGATCCGCGCGCTCAGAAATGCTCAAAATCGTTGTGTACATCTCATGTCTATTTAACACTTCTTTCACATATTTCACCGTTTCTATACCTCGGCAAAACCCATATCTAGCATCTTTGTAATATTGTCGCTTCATCAACTTCAATAACGCATCTTCAACATAAACCCAGCTATTGGGGTCTTTATACAAATCCATAGCTATTCTTCGTGCATCCGTAACATGGCCGACACCAGCATTATATGTAGCTAAGGCAAGCGCCCATCTGTTTTTTTCATCTAAATAACTGTAATGCTCCAGATTTTCTTTTAAAATCCTGATTCCTTCACGAATATTTGTATCTAAATCATATAATTCTTGTTCTGAATATTTGCTGAATCGTTTATTTACCTGCATCAATCCGATAGCGCCGGCCCAACTTTTTGCATACGGGTCAAACTTTGACTCTTGAGCAGCAATAGAAACGATCATCTTCCAATCAACTCCCATTGAGTCAGCGATTGGGCGAATTAAGTTGTCAAATGGAGAGAGTACGCCCGCATATTTGGCTTCGTTTGATGCTGTTTTATAGGCAAATAGTTTTTTATTGTCTTCGAAGTATCTGTTGAGCAAAATATTTAAAATGGCACTTCTTTTAGGTTGATTATCATCCCCGATTCGATAATGCTTATCAACGAAAGCATCTAACTTTTGCTTTAACATAGGGCTATTTGCTCGAATTCCCCATGCTACTGAATCTAAATCAGCTATTTTCGGACCGAGAGCGATTCCGCTTAGATAGGTTTGTGCTGCATAAAACAAATTATCGTCAGCGACTGTAGCCTCAAATTCACCGTTGGATACACCCATAATTATAGCTTCGGTATCCCAATCTTCTGAAACTACTTCAATATCAATAGGATAACCTTGGTCTTTTAAATCCATTAAACGATAATAATAGCTGCTATTTTTTCTTACAGAAATAGGAATATCTGCCAAATCTTGAAAATTCTGAACAAATTGTGCTTTAGATTCAGGAAGGACAACGAACGGAGATACACGATTATACGGGTTTGAAAAAGCATGGTATAAACTTCGTTGCTCGTTTATAGTGTAATTTGCTGCGATTACATCTCCTTCACCGCTATTTAGCAAATCAATCGGATTTTGATGTTCTTGAACAATTACAACTTCTAAAGCCAACTCATTTTCATCGGCAAATGTTTTTAAAAAATCGTATTCAAAACCATGTTCAACGCCGTTATGCAGAAAATAAGAAATAGAATTATATCGGGTGATTAACCTTAGACTTCCTCTGTCTTTAATTGCATCCCAATCTAACTCAACCGGATCTAACACATTGACATTCAGTGGATTATCTTTTGCAGGAAAACATCCGAACATTAAAGATAAACTCACGACCACTAAACTAAGTGCTACCCTGCGATATGTAGTTGCATAATTTTGCATTGGACACCCATTTTGCGAATTAAAAATCGCTGTCTCTAGCTAAATCTGCGGTTTTTTAAGCTAAGTTCATAATTAAAAATTATTTACACTAAGCTGAGGTTTTAGTCATTTTTTGATTTCCAAACCATGTTAAACCAACCCCAGATACAATTACTAGCATGGCTAAAAGTGCAAATACAGAAGGATATTCATGAAAAAAGTACACTCCAAAAAGTGTTGCCAATGTTGGCTCAACTAAAATAGTTGTCGATAAAATTGTGGGGGAAACAAATTTAACGGCATAATTCATAGCGCCATGCCCTAAAATTTGTGGTCCAATCGCCATACCGACTGCAACCCAAATTGCATAGTCGGGCAACATTAATTCACCCGGAAGTAAAACACCCAGCACAATACATGTGATGGCAGAACCAACGTAGATTGGAGATACATAACCTAACCAAGTAGTATGTTGCCTCACTTTTCTGCTAATCATAAAATAAACAGCAAAAACGGCTGCCGCAGCAAAAGCTAAAAAATCACCCCACAAAGCATCAGGGAAAGTCCCTTTCATAGTTAAATTATCAGCGTAGCCGAGAAGTAACGAACCGATAAACGAAACAAAGACTCCACCCCAAATCCACTTATTAAATCGAACTTTAAAGAATAGTTGTTCACCTATTATCAGCAGAATCGGATGAATTGTAACCAACACCGAAGCCGATGCTACCGATGTATATCTTAATGAACTAATCCATAAAATGAAGTGTAAACCTAAACAAATGCCGCTAATGGTTTTCAGCAAGAACAAATTCTTTACCGCAGTAAATTCTTTAGCCGTTTTTTCATGCTTAAGTTCATATTGGTAATAAAACGGCGTAATAAACAATACGGCAAAAAAAGTACGCCATACAGCTAATGCGATTGGATTTACATCTCCAGCCCACCTCACTAAAATGGGCGCGAATGCAAAGGCTAATAATCCTACTGCTAAAAAGGTAATCGTACGAATGTCTAAGCCAAGCGACTTACTAGACATTAACGAATCCTATCCATCGATTTTACAAGTTCATGATCTTTTTTCACACTTGCTTTAGCCAAGAATTGTGTTAAAACTCCGGCAATCGGCAAACCGAGTGATGCTAATTCATCCCAAAGATAGGTTCCAAAACCACCCAAAGAAACAACAACCCCAACAGCTGAGCCTAAAACTACCGCCTGAAACATGACGGTGTATGTAATCCACTGCATTTGTTTTACTCTGTCTCTAAAAAGAAAAATGGTATATAGACTTAAGGCTCCGGAAAATGCCAATGCTGCATAATGAGTAGAACTTAACCATGCCGAAGGGTCATCACTAATTTTACCAAACAATGGAGTAAACAAAAAAGCTACATTTAGAACTACTGAGAGCGAGAGATATACGGTTTGAATACGCTGAATCATGTGAACGATATAGGTTGTAAATTTCACCAAAGATACTAAATCAAGGCTATGAGCCAATAAAAAAGGAGTACCAAATCGAATTGATACTCCTTTAAATTCTCAACAAAAATGGTTATTTGTCCTGATACTCAGGCTTTTCAGATTCTTCGTAAGAATGACCATTTCCATTTGTGTATACATCTGTTGTATCCAAAGCTTGTTCAATCGTTACTCCTTCTATTTGCGCAACTAATTTAGCTTCAGCATATTCTTTTCCTTTGAAGAAAGCTGTTAACCACATATTAATTGAATCAAAAGTCAGATATAGAACGGGAACTAAAATTAAGGTAATCGCTGTAGCAAAGCTTAGCCCGACAATTACTGCAGTTGCCATTGCCGACCACCATGCTGCTTGTTCACCGCCGTAGTACACATACTGACCAATGTTTGTAAAGAATTCAATTGGATTTGAGTACAATACCAAGAAGTCAAAGTTAAAACCGATAGCTAATGGAATTAAACCAAGAACCGTAGTTACAGCCGTTAAAATTACCGGACGGAAACGTGTTGAGCCAGCTTTAACCAATGACTCTCTGAGCGATAATTTATCTCTGAAACGAAGTACATCGATATAGTCAATCAATACAATGGCGTTGTTTACAACCACACCGGCAAGCGATACGATACCAATACCGGTCATGATAACAACAAACGGCATTCTCAAAATCACCATTCCGTAAAATACACCGGCTGTAGACATCATTACTGAAGTGAGGATAATTACAGGTTTTATCAAGGAGTTAAATTGTGAAATCAAGATAAAAGCGATCAAGAACATGGCAATTAAGAACGCATTTGCCAAGAATTCCTGAGCTTTTTGTTGTTCTTGATTCTGACCTGTCCAAGTCATTTTATACCCTTTGGGCAACTCTTTTTCGTAAGGTGATAATAAAGCCTGCACTTCCTTAAGCACATCGTTCGGCGTGAACCCACTTCTAACATCTGCGCCGATAGAAATCACACGATTCATATCAATTCGTTTAATTCCGCCGAAGCTTTCATCAACATACCAAGTAGCAATTTCAGATAACGGAATCTGGCGACCTTTATCAGCCATTACGTTTAATTCACCAAGGCTGCTCAAATCTTTTCTGTATTGCTCCGCTACGCGAACAGTAATGTCGTATTCATCTTTTCCATCGCGGTATTTTGAAGCTTCTACACCGTTTACAGCTTGTCGAACAGTGGAACCAATCACATTTGTTGATAGACCATATTTTGCAGCTTTTTCACGGTCAACAATTACGCGCAGTTCAGGGCGTGCATCCGGTAAATCTGTATCTAAACCTTCCAGTTTAGAATAGACAGGATCATTCTCAATTTTCTTGATTAAGATGGCTGATATACGCTCTAACTCATCCATGTTCGTACCGGAAAGTTCAACATTTACAGGCTTACCTGTCGGAGGTCCGTTTTGTTGTTTTTCAACTACAATTGTAGCCCCGACAATTCCTTCATCTAGGTTTGATCGCATCCATTCAAGTGCTTCAAATGTATCACCAACGCGTTCAGTATAATCTTTAAAAGAAACAACTACTGTACCTAAGTGTGTTGAGGCTCCGCCGCCGCCAAATCCACCGGAAATTTTCTTTCCTGATGTGGCTACTACAGATTCAACGTCTTCGTAGTTAGGTATGTTTTTAAGGCGTTTTTCAATAATCTGAATTACTTCATCTGTTTTCTCAACGCTCGTTCCTACGGGACCTTCTACCTGAACATATAATTGCTTTGGAGGAATTCCTTCCGGAAAAAATTCAACAGGTGTAGGGAACGCACCAAAAAGCATGAACGCTAAGACAAAAGTTCCTACTGAGATTCCTAGTGTAAAAATCGGATGTTTTAACGCCCATTTTAGTGAGTTTTCATACTTCTCAACTACATCATTTAATCCTTTTGTTTGCCACCACGTTGAAATTGGGAAAAACGCATATTTATTGATGTAATGAACAGAAACTACAGTTAAAATTCCCATTCCGGCTATCACTGGCATTGAGAATAACAGAACTAATAAAACCAAACCAATAATTGCATAGAGTGTGATTTTACCGTTGCGAGTCATTCCCGGTTTATCATCTTTAACACCTTCTAATGTCATGTATTTAGCACACAACACAGGGTTAATTACAAGACCGATAAATAAAGATGATGAAAGGGTTACAATGAGTGTTTTAGGTAAAAATCCCATGAATTCACCCACGATACCCGGCCAGAAAGCCATCGGGAAAAATGCGGCTAAGGTTGTTAACGTTCCGGAGATAATCGGAATAGCAACTTCACCTGTTCCTTTTTTGGCAGCTGTAATATTATCGTACCCTTCTTCTAAATAGCGATATATGTTCTCTACAACTACAATCGCATTATCTACAAGCATCCCTAAAGCAAGAATCAATGAGAATAATACAACCATGTTCATGGTAATTCCGGTAGCCAACAAAATAATGAAGGATAAGAACATGGAAAGGGGAATGGAAATACCTACGAAAGATGCGTTTTTAACCCCTAAGAAGAAAAGAAGCACTCCAATTACAAGAATTAAACCGGATATAATACTGTTTTCGAGGTTTGCCACCATGTCTTCAATGTTTTTACTTAACTCGGAAGTAATTTTCACATTGGTTGTTGGTGGGAAGTTTTCACTTTCGTCAGCAATAATTGCCTTTACATCGGCTGTAGTTTGTATGATGTTTTCACCTGTTCTTTTCTTAACAGATAACGTAATTACTGGGTCGCCATCTAAGCGCGCATAGGATTCACGATCTTTGAAACCGAAATCAACATTAGCAACATCACGCAAATAAATCGGATTGTCAGAATTGGCTTTAACTACAATGTTTTCCAATTTTGACGGGTCTTTGTACTCACCTGGAATACGAACCAAGAATTTTTTGGAGCCCACTTCAATTGAACCGCCCGGAATAGTAACATTTTCAACCTGAACGGCTTTAATTACATCACCAAAACTTAAGCCGAAGTATTTCAATCGCGGTAAATCCACATCAATTTTAACTTCGCGCTCTAGTTCACCGGCCATATCAACTTCCAATACAGACGGTAAACCTTCA
Source organism: bacterium (assembly GCA_006226965.1). Lineage (GTDB taxonomy): Bacteria > Bacteroidota > Rhodothermia > Balneolales > M1805 > M1805. The sequence goes on from SBGQ01000025.1 coordinate 16,003, forward strand.
ATTCTGTCTTTTACGTTTTCAGCGATTTTTTTGAGCCTATCCAAGCTATATTGACCGGAAAGGTTCACTTGCATAATCGGGAATTCAGAAAAATTAATTTCCTGAATGATTGGCTCTTCGGCAGCAGCCGGTAAATCAGGCTTTGCCAAGTCCACTTTTTCACGAACTTTTTGAAGTGCTTCATCAATATTTACCGAAGTTTCAAATTCGATATTGATTGAAGAATATCCTTCTGTTGAAGTAGAAGACATCTTTTTGATGTCAGCAATTTCGTTGAGCTTATCTTCAATCTTTTGTGTGATAAGGCTCTCCATATCCTCCGGAGCCACACCCGGGTACAAACTAATCACAATAATATTTGGAATCGTGATATCGGGCTGTGCTTCTTTTGGAATCGTTAAATAAGAACGAATACCAATTATGGTAATCAAAAAGAGCATTACTAATACGCTAATGGCATTATCTATCGAAAAAGACGATAGTTTATACTCTTTACGATCATCTACGGTTTGATTGTTTTGATTCGACATGATTTCGAAATCCTGATTTTAAAATTAGTTTGCAGCTGCCATTGTTTTAGACTCCGTTGTATCCACAACAGCAATACGAGTCATATTTTCAATATTTCCGGAACCGCCGGTAATTAATAACTCACCCGGTTTAACTCCTGAATCAATTACAACTCTGTTGTTGAAACTTGGGCCTAAGGTTACTTTTCTACTTTTCGCAACCCATTTTCCGTCTTTTTCTTTTGATGCAATGAATAACTCATAGCCATTTTCTGTTCTGAAAACATATTCTTGACTAATTACGATGGCTTCATCAAAGCTTGCTGTTTCTAAGATTACATTTGCAACCATATCAATTTTGAGCTCGTTGTTTTTGTTAGGAAGCTCAATTTCAACTTTAAACGTTCTGGATTGCGTTTGAATACTGCTGGCTACATAGGAAATATCTGACTTAAATGTCTTGTTAACATATGCATCAAAACTGATTTCAGCGGCGTCACCTTTATGAATTACAGCGGCATAATTTGCAGGAACACCTACTTCAATTTTCACTTTATCCGTTCCGATAATTCTTACCATCGGAGTGCCAGCACCAACAAGCTCACCAGCTTTAACTAACTGAGACTCAACAACCCCGTTAATCGGTGAGGTTACATTTGTTTTGCGTAATTGAATTTTCAATTGATCTAAAGACGCTTTGTTTTGCTCGTATAAGTACTTAGCGTTCAAATAACCGATTTCTGTACCGATAGAATCTTCTTTCCAGATTGATTCCAATCTCTTGTAGTTTTCGTAGGTTGATGCAACTACAGCTTCCATACGCTCAACATCTTTTTTGAGCATCTCGTCATCGATTTTCGCAATAACATCACCAACTGATACTTTTCCGCCTTCCGGAATGTAATACTTCACGATTTTCCCGGAAACTTCAGCAGAATACTTAATATCGTCTACAGCTTTTACTTCGCCAATTAAACGAATAAAGCTTGTGAACGGCTCGTTTTCGAGCTCTTTTGTACTTACGTTTACTACTTTTACCGCTTCTTCAGTTGTAGTTTGCGAAGTTTCAGCAGCAGTTGTTTGTTCTGGTGCTTCCTCTTTGGAGCATGCGGCTAATAAGCCTAAAACAATAATTAATGGGAGAGTTGATTTCATACGTTTATTTATTTCTGTTAAGCTCTTATTGTTCAATTAGTTCACGATTTGTGCAACAAAAGGCACTTTACCAATTGCCATATCATATTGCGCTTTTGCGCTTAGATAGTTAAAAACGAGTGTTGCATAGTTTACTTCAGCCTGACGCAATTGTAACTCTGCGTCGGTTACTTCAAGCTGAGTTCCTAATCCATTTTTTTGGCGAATTAAAGCACGGTCATAACCTACTTTCGCCAGTTGCAAACCTTCTTTTACTGAAGGAACTAATTCAAACAAATTCTGAATATTATCTTGTGCCGTAAGGGTTTCATTAACAGCGCTTTCTTTGGCAAAGCGGCGTTGTTCTTCAATGTTTTTCTTTTCAATTTTTGATTGTTGAAGTGCCGTGTATTGCTTTAATCCATTGAACAAATTCCAGTTCAGCGTTAAGCCTAATACTTGAGAGCGAGCTCTTTGATCTGACGTTGCAAAGAATACAGGTGTACCGGCTTGCGCTGCTGTCCAACGCATACTATATGATGCATTCAAATTGGGTAAAAAGTTTGTTTTGTCTGCAAAAATGCGTTGATCTTGCAAATCACTGGCAACTTTTAAAGAACGTAAATCCCCACGAGAAGCATTCACCATAAAAGATATTTCATTCGGTGAATCAAATGTCAAAGGAGTCATTTTGTCAATTGATTTGAGATCAGTATTTAAACTGCTCACTGCATTTTCAGATAGAATTTCAAATTCCTTTAAATCACCGACAATCTCAAAACGGACATTCACCGGTAATCCCATAGCGAGATTTAGCCTTCTGTTTGCTTCCAAAACTGCATTTTCAGCATTTTTTAAAGCAGGTTCCTGATTTTTTAACTGCACTTTTAAACGCAGTACATCGTAATCATCAACTAAACCAGCTTTTACACGTGCTTCATTTTCAACTAAATTTTTGCGTAAACGCTCGATATTCAGTTGCTCTAATCGATAGGTTTCATTCGCGAACAAAGCCTGATAATAAGCTACACGAGTCTGCGTAACCACTTTTTGTGCAATTGCTCTGTGATTTTCTTTTTGTGCCAAACGGTATAAATCTGCCGTTGCAATACCAACGAATGCCTCACCACGAAATAATGTCTGGCTTACCGTGAATCCGCCGGACCAGTTGTTATCTGTACCGAAACGCACAGGTATCAATGTTCCCGCCGGTCCGCCAAAAATCTCAGCGGGTAAAAAGTTTACCGGCACTTCTAAATTCCGCTGATATGAAATATCGGTGTCGATTTTTGGGAAAACTTCACCCCAAGAAACTAAAACAGATTGTTCAGCATCTTCAATTTGATAAACAGCTTGTTTTATTTCAGTAGCATTAGCCAATGCCGTTTTAATTGCCTGACTTAATTTTAGCTCCGGCTTTACACCAGTGCTGTTTTGCGCCACACTATTTTGAATGGCTACGAATAATATCAGAACTAGCAAAGCTCTGACGCTCATATATTTACTCATGTTTAGGTTGATTTTTTTATTTAAAAAACGGTTTTCGGTACGGTTCGATAAACAGGTAGTTTCAAAAATACTGACTCACAGTCATTTTTTTGTAATAGCGCTTTCTAAAAGATTTAGAAAGTTTGAAATATTGGATTTATAGCTCAAATCCATGCCCTCGAGAGAGGATAAAACAAATCCTCTTTCATACAAATAACTTATCTGGAAGATACCTTTAACTCCACCCCAATAAAGTACAGCCAATTCCTTAGCATCACCTTTATAAACAATGGAACCATCTGCCATTCCTACTTGAATTGCACGAATTAAATAGGAAAACATTCTAGCTGCAGAATCATGGCAACGAAACGCCTCAGTATTTTCATCTGCACAAATCTGAACAGCGGTTTCAACATTCGGAAACAAGAGCATTTCATTCTGTAAAAACAATTCCATAACCCTTGGATTCTGTTCAATATAATCGATGTATTGCTCAGCCATCTTTTTTAGCAGCACATTTCCGGGAAAATCCAAAGCCAACACTCTGGCAAAACGATCAGATACAATTTCCAGCGAACGATTATGAATGGCTAAAGAAAGTTCTTTTTTACTTGCAAAATACAAGTACAAGGTTCCTTTACTCAACTCCACTTTTTCAGCAATTTCGTCCATTGTAATAGACTCAAAACTCTTCTCTTTTAAAAGCGAGTCAACAGCATTCAGAATCTGAATTCTTCTTAGTTCTTTTTCTTTTTCTTTTTTGGTGATTACGGTCATGTCTCAAAAATACTGACTCTTAGTCATTTTTTATCAATTAAATTTTAACTCTAGTGCATTTTTTGTTGAAAACGGTTTCAGAAAAGACAAAAACAACGATTTCCTTATGACTAACAGTCATTTCAAAAATTTCGTTTCAAAAAGTTTACCTTTCCGCTTTTAAATACTTACAGCACTATACTCAATGAATAAAGCTTTTTTCCTAGATCGTGACGGCACATTAAACGAAGACTATGATTTTGTTCACTTAAAAGAAGAGTGGACTTGGTGTAAAGGCGCAATTGATGCCATCAAATGGATGAATCAGAATAAATACAAAGTTATAGTAGTTACGAACCAATCCGGAATTGCCAGAGGTAGATTTAGCTTAGAACAAGTACAAGAATTACACCGTTTTGTTGATGCCGACTTAAAAAAACACGATGCTTGGATTGATGATTGGTGCATTGCTTGGTGGCATCCAAAATTTCATGGTGATTTAGATCCGGCTCTTTTAGATTATCGAAAACCCGGAACACGTTTCTTCACCGAGATGATTCATAAATATAACTTAGACCCTGCTTTTTGCTTCATGGCAGGCGACAAGCCATCTGATTTAAAACCGGCACTGTCTTTAGGAATGAAAGCGTTTTATATCAAATCTCGATTTCATGAGACCAACGACCACGAATGGTTGGAAAAACGGGGTTTTGAACATCCATTCAATAACTTAGGTGAGATTATATCTTCATTGAAATAGGAAAACAGACTCATTTTTTCTTTCGAAATAAGAATAATCTTGCATTCAAAAAAAAGCCACCCAAATTAATGAGTGGCTTCAATTGAAAAGGTGTTCTTATTTTTTCTTCGCTTTTTTCGCGTATTCAAAAACGATATTCACAAAAGCTTTTACGCCTACATCCAACTTATCGTCTTCTACATAAAAGCTAGGAGTATGATGCGCCGGTGCTTCATCAGCCGTAATGGATGACGGGCGCCCACCCAAGAAGAAATACACTCCCGGAATATCCTGATGGAAGTAGGAAAAATCCTCAGCACCGGTAACCCATTCTCTTTCAAATAAATGGTCTTTTCCTGCTGCTTTTTCTAATGCTGGAAGTATCCTATCTGTTAATGCGTGGTTGTTAAATGTAACCGGAGCCATTGTAACTATATCCACTTTTGCTATTGCTCCGTTTGCCTCGGCTGTTTTTGTAATCACATGACGTAAATCTGTGTGAACTTTTTTGTGCATATCGGGATCTAATGTTCTAATTGTTCCGCCCATAATCAATTTTTCTGGGATGATATTATTACGCACACCACCTTGAATACGCCCAATGGTTACTACAACCGGAGCTTTGGTGAGTTCAGACTTTCTGGAAACCACAGTCTGAATAGCATTGATAATTTGTGCACCCGTAACAATCGGGTCAACGCTTAGCCACGGATACGCACCATGTGCTTGTTTACCCTCGATTTCAATTTCAATCCAATCGCTTGATGCCATTGCCGCACCTTTTTTAAATGCAATTGAACCGGATTCCAAAGCTGAATTTATATGCAAACCAAAAACTGCTTCAACATCCGGATTTTTAAGAACTCCTTCTTTTACCATTAATGAAGCTCCGCCTTCTTCACCTGCAGGAGGCCCTTCTTCAGCCGGCTGAAACAAGAACTTCACTGTTCCCGGAATATCTTTTTTGATAGATGATAATACTTCAGCAACCCCCATCATGATGGCAACATGCGTATCGTGTCCACAGGCATGCATTACCGGAACTTCATTTCCCATGTACTCCGATTTTTCACGTGAGCGGTATTCTAAATCATTTCGTTCTTCAACCGGCAAACCATCCATATCGGCGCGTAAGGCTATTACCGGCCCCGGTTTACCGCCTTTTAAAATAGCGACAACACCAGTTTTTGCTACACCTGTTTGAACCTCTAGTCCTAATGCTTGCAAATGTTTTGCAACATATTCTGCTGTTTTCGTTTCTCTGTTTGATAATTCCGGATATTGGTGAAGATGCCGGCGCCATTCCACAACTTTTGGGAATACATCTTTTATAATTTTATCGGCATTTTTAGGTTGAGCAAATAATACTCCGGGCACAACGAGCAACAGTGCAATAACGATTTTTTTCATAGACACAGGTTTATTTGATTTTGAAGATGCAACATAATTTTTTTTCAGTTCAATACAAATTCGTGAACTCAATTATTTGCCTCGGCTAAGAATTAACACAGATTAGAAGTCGATTAGAAATACTTTCGACACAATTTTTTGAACAAAAAGTTCAATATGTTCTCATTAATAAACCTATTCGTATGTATGTGTATGACACTTTGACTTAATTCTAAGTCTTAAGAACCTTAAATACGAACCTCATATACAAATGCCGTCTCAGGAATGAGTCGGCATTTTTACGTTAAGAACCAGATACAACCATAAATGAGGTAAGAATATTCACCGAAGTAACGCACTGAGACAGGCGACAACGTATTCATCTTAAATCTCGTCATCAAACGAATTGCCACAAATTGTACAATCGGCAACCATATCCAAAGTTTTTCATTTTCATCAAAAACAATAAACGCCCAAAACATCATCAAAATGAAAATAATCGGCAGTTTTGATGCCAACCAAAAGAACCATTTATGTGATTCTACAAAAGATTCGAGCGATTCTTGCCTATCAGCATGAGCATCAATTTTGGCGTACAACATCATAATAAGCAATGTGTTTATCACAAACAGAGAGAACATCAACCAATCTCGAACGGGCGGAAATTCAGCTGATGAAGCCCAAATCGGCAACCAAATACCGGAAGCGTATCCCAAACTCACCCCAATGTCCTTAACTTTTTGAGTATCAAAACGGGAGACAGAATAAAAATAAACGCCCATAAAACCCGCTATTATTAATCCGACAATTTGAACATTTCTCGGTAAAAAAAGACTCAAACAGGCCGCAATAATCAATGATAGAATCATTACTACCAACATCTTAGTTTTTTGTTGGGCGTGAATTTGCCTTCTTGGACTAAGAGCGTGCTGGTGTATGCGGCTCAAATCGAATACATGGTCGAACGTATAAATTCCTATTACTGCAAAAAATAAGGCTCCAAGATGAATCCAATTTATGGAGATGCCATGCACAATTTGTCCGGCAAAAACAGCTGAGCAAACCGCGCCTAAGGCTACATCGACACTGAAAACAGACAGGTATGTAAAGAAGGATTTCATTCAGGTTTAATATAACCCATCAACCCAAATATTTTTATATCAGCTTATGCTTTAAGGCCAGTTTAGCAGCGGCAGCCCGAGAATGCACGTGTAATTTTTCATAGATGTTTTTTACATGAGTTTTTATCGTTAGCGGACTCACAAAAAGATGTTCAGCAATTTCTTTATTGGATTTCCCGTCAGTTACCAATCGCAGAATCTCTACTTCGCGTTCGGTTAAATCGAATTGTTGTTCGGGTTCCTTTTCCAGTACAACTCCGGGCTTTACCAGTTTGAGTAGTTTTCTGGCAATGGACGGAGAAATCGGTGAACCGCCTTGATGAATTTCGTAAATAGCTTCTACAATTCGGTCGAAATCGGTGTCTTTCAGCAAGTAGCCTGATGCACCGGAAACGATGGAATCGAATACTCGCTCATCATCTTCATAAACCGTAAACATGATGATATCTACTTTCGGCCAAAGAGATTTGATACGGTCGGTCGTTTCTATTCCGCTGATTCCCGGAAGTTCAATATCCATTAATACCACATTTAAGGGCGGATTTTCCTTAGCAAAACGAACCATATCTTCGCCGTTATCAACTGCTTTAACAAGCGAAATTTCTTCCTCAAAACTCAAGTGTTCAATCATGCGTTTGCGCAGGGCATGATTATCTTCCACTATTCCTAATCGTATTGCTTTCATGGGTTTAGTGTAGGTTTATCAAAGAAGAAATCCAATACTCCGTTTGGGCTATTTTGATTCCAACGCTTCTTGGTGAATACATTATCTGTACGCCAACATCTACTTAAAAAAGTACTTATTACAAGTTCAATCAATTGCTAAGTATGTACATTCAAACAAAAAAACGGATACCTTTTAGCAATCCGTTTGGGGCTTAACCGACTTGTGAACCAGCGTTATAACTTGAATTCCAATCCGATAGTGAAATAGCTACCAAAACCCGACTTTCTCCCCAGTTCATACCTAGTTTCATTTTTATTACGATCTATTATTTGAAAAACTGTAGTTCTATAATCAAAGAATAGGGGTATTCGGTATCCAAATCGAACCGGAATGGCATAACTAGTTTTGTTTAACAATTTATATTGAAAACCAGCTATCACAAACGGATTAATTTTGCGCTCAAATACATCTTGATAGTTTACCTGAACCTCACTTTGACTGTCCCCCATACTAGTCATTCCACCTTCATGATCTATATATGCTAACGTATGAAGCCCTATTTCTAAAATCGGCAACATTTTGTGCTGATTATTTAACCAGTTTACCGATGTTGATAATTCTAACATTAGAGTTCTTCCATTTGATGTACTTACAGAAGATAATCTAGACAAAAAAACATCCTCATCTAATAATAAACCGGAATCATCAACCGGGAAATAATCATCCATTAATCCCAATTTAATGGATGTAGAATATTCTTTTTTATGCCATTGATAACCAACAGAAAGATAAATTGGATCAAAAAATGTTCCCACATTTATTGTCGGATTCGTATAGCTTCCCGGCACTAATACAAATCCCGTTTCGACTGCAACTGAGTTACTATGTTGAGCGAATAACAAATTTGTTACCAATGTTAAGTAAGTTGACAGTATAATTATCTTGAGACAATCTTTCATACATATATCCATATTCAAAAAAAGCGTTATATATCTCTAAAAACAAAAAAGCGGATACCTTTTAGCAATCCGTTTTTTTAACCGACTTGTGAACCGGCGTTATAACTTGAATTCCAATCCGATTGTGAAATAAGTAGCAAATCCGGTTTTCTGTCCATGTTCGTACTGTGTTACATTTTTAATTCTGTCTATTATTACCCAATTTGCTTTTGAGCTGGCACTTAATAACGGTACACGATATCCGAAACGAATCGGTAGTGCATAACTTGGATTATCAAACAATTTATATTGAAAACCAGCAATTAGAAATGGTGTTACCGCCCTTTCATACGTATACGTTCCTTGTATTTGATAATCTGATTGGCCGTCGCCAATCGAACTACCACCTCCAACTTTTTGTGCTCTAAACAATGTGCTGATTCCCAAGTCAATAATTGGGAAGATTTTATTTTGTTTATTTAACCAATTCACAGAGGCTTGAATTTCAAGCAACACTGTTTTACGCCCCCTTGGGGACCAACTTCTCCATCCAAAAAAAGTTGAATTCGGATCAAGAGACCCCATAAACTCATCCGCTAAATTATCTTCCATTAAACCTAATCTTACTGTGTAATTAAGCATGGGAGTCCATTTTTGATATCCTACTACAAAATAAATCGGGTCAATATAATCTCCGATATTTATAACTGAGTTATTATATAATCCAAATGAGTAAAAACCGCCTGTTTCAACGCTGATGGTTGTAACATCTTGAGCAAACAGATTATTAAAACTCCAGATTGTTACGAAAACAAATAAAACTTTCTTTTTCATAGAAATAAACGCTCTTATTTAACGATGTACCCTTATTTGACGATGGCTAATAAATATACAGGTATTTAATAAAGTATCAATATTACTCGTGTTCCGTTTTCATCAGCCTTAATTTCGAAATTCGCTCCGATTTCTTCTGCACGCTGACGCATATTTTTGAGTCCGTAACCTTCGTATCCGTCATCACGCATTAAGAATGAACCATTATCCTGAACCGTAATCAGCACTTTATTATCAACTTGATTAAAACGAACATGTATGGAATCAGCTCCGGAATATTTTAAACTGTTTTGCACCGCTTCCTGAATAATTCGAAATACATTTAACGATTTTCCGGGAGCAAAAACGATGTCCATTTTTTTGTCTATTTCAACCGTTATCGACAAATTATCGGTTATTCTGGTTCTGAAATAGGTTTCTAATCGCGAGACAAAATCAGACAAACTCACTTCAGATTTATTCAAGGTCCAAATTGTTTCACGCAATTGCTGCATGGTACTTCTCAAGTCATCTTTAACATTTCCGTGCAATTCATCAGAGCGTTCCTGATTTCCGTGTTTGGCATACTTTCGCATCAAATCAACGCCGGAAAGTATATTCGCTAACTGATTTCCCACATGATCGTGCAAATCTCGTGAAATTCGCTCACGTTCTTGCTGAACTTTTTGCTCGGTTTCCAAACGTTGTAATTCTTCTTTCAATTTTTGTATAGAGATGTACCGAATCACCCAAACGAACAATCCGGTAACCGTTATAAACGCGATAATTCTAAACCACCACGTCATCCAAAATGGCGGAATAATTTCAAACGTAAATGAGTCTGTTTTAGGATTCCACATCCCGTCCGAATTGGCTCCCATCACTTCAAATTGATACGTTCCCGGAGCTAAATTCGAGAATGAAACACTCGTACGATTTCCAGCCTGAATCCAGGTTGTATCAGAGCCGATTAATCGATATTGATAAGCTTGCTTTTGGGGTTCCGTTAAATCCAAACCGGAGTATGTGAACGTGAGATAATGATCTTCAAAATCCAGTTTTGTATTGTTTTCTATGTAATCGCGATTAAATAACTCTCTGTTGTATGCTTTTACGCTGGTTATGCGAACCTCAGCTAGCGGTTTTTTATGATTCAAATCAAGCGGATTGAAAAAATTAACTCCCTCTACACCGCCGAAATACAATCTTCCGCTCTTACCTTTATGAATTCCGCCTGTATTAAACTCGTTGTTGTTCAAACCATCAACATCAGTAAAAACCTGAACTCTTCCGGATTGGGGATTATAGCGATTGAGCCCGTTATTGGTTGGAATCCACAAATTCCCTTCTTCGTCGTCCAAAATTCCATATGTAAAATTGTTCGAAAGCCCGGTTTTTGTATCTACAATTACGCTCTTTTTCTCTTTTCTATCCCATTTTATAATTCCGCCGCCATAAGTGGCAATCCATAAAACGGAATCGGTAATCGTACTTTCGTAAAATCCTCTGATATCTTTGTGGGAATACCTTAATCCATCCGTAGAATCCGGAATCCAAACCGACAATTCCCCGTTTTTTTTACTTAACCGAGCAATTCCACCGCTAAAGGTTCCTGCCCAAATTTCACCTGCTTTGCTCTCGTAAAGCACCCGAGCCGATTTATCCTGAATAAGAAATGCTTGCTCGTTTTGATTTCCGGAAAACACAGCCAAACGCTTAGGTTTCTTATCCCTTAAAAATTCTTTTTCTGATGAATAAACCTCAATCCCATGATTGTGATGTGTAATCCATAATCGTCCGGTCTTGTCTTTCAAACTCATGGTACTATTTGTTGAAAGCAAGCCTTTTGAATCGGAATCAAACTGAACAAATTGATTTTTAAATGCATTTTTTTGGTAATTCTTTGACGGCAAAAACAGCAATCCGTTTGTCTTGCTCGACATCCAAATTCCGTTTTCATCTTCTCGCAAATGCCAGCCTGATGCGTTTTTTTGAGGTTCAATAAAATCCATCACATTTGATCGGGGATTCCAGCGAATTAATCCGGGTGTACTTAACATCCAAAGCGTTTCGTAGGAATCTTCAAGTATGCCTAAATTAAAATCGGAATACATTTTCCCAAATTCAGTTGCTTTTGGAACAGATGAAATTCCTGAAAACGGTTGAATTTGCACCAAACCGGTTCCCCAAGTTGCCGCCCAAATATTCCCGAATGTATCGTGCGAAATACTATTCACATACTGAAAATTAATACCGGAAAGTTGATTCAGGTCAATATTTTCCAACTGTTTAGTATTCAAATAATAAACTGCAAAACCGGATGTATTAAACAGCAGGTACAATACATCATCTTGAAGATATAACCTGCGCGGCGCTTCCAACAATTCACTTTCTTTAACCAACACTTCTTCAATTTCGGATAGGTCACTTGGGAGAAATACCAAGCCTATATTCTCGATGTAAGCAATTAGTTTATTGTGAAAAGAAAATAAACTTAGAATTTTTTTGTCGCCGATTTTCTGAGTTGTATACGTTTTTTTTAGTCGGATTTGTTGTGCTTTTCGGTCTATATCGATTTCTGCTATTAGGTTATCCGTTCTGAGATACCACGTATTTTCAATGATTTCAATTGAATACGAATCCGTATAAGCGAGTTGAAAGTCCGGATTTAAAATGAGTTCCTCTTCCGTTTTTAAATTATAAATCAACCATACATCGTTGCTAAACCCAATTAACAGTTCATCGTTACTGATGTGAGCTACAAATCGAATAATGGCAAATTGATTCTGAGCAATTTCACCGGATTTGGGTTTTATAGCTTGAACCCTATTCTCTTTTACAAATAAATAAGCGAAACCCTTATCTCGGGTAGTAATAAACAGCGTGTCTTTTCCAAGTTCAGCAACAGAGTGAATGAAATTGGTTTCTAAACCCGGGTAATTTTTACTTTGATACGTCGTAAACCCATTGGCATCATAACGAGAAATCCCATCCATGGTACTTAGCCAAACCGTCCCCTTGGAATCAACATACGTGCCCAATACGGTATTATGCGCCAATCCGTCTCTGGTTGTAAACTGCCTGATAGAAAACGAAGATTGTGCCTGCACACCTGAAACCCACAAAAACAACGCGATTAAAACAAGTCGGAACATATTGGAAACTATTTTCACGTTTAAGATAGAAAAAAATGCGCGCCTTGAATATTTGTCATTATTTTCTCGCAAAATCAACTTATCACTTATATAAAACTATATGTCTGAAGAAACGGTTCAAAATCCGCTTGAGTTACCAAGTAACAGAGCTATCATTAAAAAAATGATTTTCGAAATGAAGTTTTTGGGAATATTCGGAGTCATTTCAGGTGGTTTGGTATCATTATCCATAATCGGCGCGCTCTTTGGAATCCCAATGCTCATTTCAAGTTTACGCTTAATTGATAGCGCAAAAAAATTCACTTCGTTTATGGATTCGTATTCATCGGATGATTTATTGAAAGCCTTGCTGTTCCAACGTTCTTATTTCCGATTCAATTTTTGGTATATCATAATCAGCATAGTGATTGTGATACTCTATTTTGTTGCAATATTCATGTTTTTGGACAAATTCCAAGAAATGGCTACAGGTGGAAATCCTCTCTTTTCTTGATTTTATAGGCTGATTCATTCAGCCTTTTTTATTTGTACTCACAATTATTAAAATTTGGCTATGATAGAGCTTAACAACGAAGTATCCCGCTTTTTGGATGAATTGAACCATCCTTTGCGCCATGTAATAGAACAGTTAAGAACGATTATCCTACAATCAAATCCCGATTTGACCGAAAACATTAAGTGGAACGGTCCGAATTATTGTTATCATGATGAAGACAGATTAACCATGAGAATTCAACCACCGAAACAAATTCAGCTCATCTTTCATAGAGGTGCAAAAAAACGGACACAGCCTGAACATAAATTAATACAAGATAATTCTGGGCTACTCACATGGAAAGAAAATGACAGAGCATTGCTTTCCTTTAAACAAGTTGATGACCTTAAAAAAGTGGAGTCGCATGTAAGCGCACTAATCAACGATTGGCTATCGGCATCTGCCTAAAATCACAGGCTGGCAAACGGTTTTAAACTCAAATCATCGACCAAACCTCGCTCCGCTTTTAATGCTCCGGTTACTGCAATCATTGCTGCATTATCTGTACAATAGGCCATTTTTGGAGCTATGAAATCAAAACGTTCTTTTTTTGCCAATGCTTCCATTTTTGTACGGAGCATATTATTGGCAGAAACCCCGCCTGCAAGAACAACCGTTTTCAGTTTAAATTCACGAACTGCTTTTTTTACTTTTTTGATGAGCGGTTCGGTAATCGCATGACTCACACTTGCACATAAATCATTCAGATTTTCTTTGATAAATTGCTCTCGCTCAACTTCTGAAACAGCTTGCAAACGATATAAAACGGCCGTTTTTAAACCGGAATAACTGAATTCATATCCTTCAAGTAAGGATTGAGGGAATAGAAAGGCATCAGGATCTCCATCTTTCGCCAAACGATCTATTACCGGACCTGCCGGATAAGGCAAACCCAACATTTTGCCGATTTTATCAAAGGCTTCACCGGCGGCATCGTCTCTTGTCTGCCCCAATAATTCGTGATCAAAATAATCTTTTATTAAAACCAGTTGGGTGTGTCCACCCGAAACCGTAAGCGATAAAAATGGAAATTCGGGTTTGGGGTCATCTATAAAATTCGCGTAAATGTGAGCATCCATATGGTTAACGCCAACAATCGGTTTATTCAAACGAAGAGCTAAACCTTTTGCAAAACTAAGCCCGACCAACAAAGCGCCCATCAAACCTGGACCATTGGTAACGGCAATCGTATCAATTTCCTCTAAGGCAATTCCCGCTTCCTGCACAGCCTGATTTACCGTTCCCCATATTTTTTGTTGATGGGCACGCGAAGCCAGTTCGGGCACAACTCCGCCAAACTGCTCATGAATGGCCTGAGTTGCAATAATATTAGAGCGCATCACACCATCAGAAAAAATGGCTGCGGAGGTTTCGTCGCAGGAAGATTCAATGCCGAGTATTATCATGATAGTAGTATTATGATTTTCACTTATCCTTAACTCTAAATTCAAATGGCATTTGATAAAGAACGTTTACAATTTTTCCATAGTGAATACCCGGTCTAAATGTAACACCACTTAAAGCATCAACTGCTGCTTGCCCTAATTCAGGATGAGGGCTTGATACAACCGAAACAGGTCCTATTCTTCCGTCTTTATAGACAACAAATTGGACAATTACTCTGCCTTCTATGTAGTTTTTCCTTAGAGTTGCAGGGTAATATACATTCTTATAAATGCGCTCAATTCCACCAATCACTTCTGGCATTCTTTCCGAATAAGTCACCACCTCTTCACCTGCAAAAACCTTTTCAGGTGGCTCACTAGAATAAACATATTCAACCCCATCAATTATTACTGATTTAGGGGTTTGGCAACCTAAAATAGACATGGCAAACAAGCTAACACAAAAAAGTAGTTTTAAATACATATTGATTAATTAGTATCTGAGTAAAATTTTAATATAAAAAAAAGCCAACCCGTTTTCGGATTGGCTTTCGATTTTTAATCAGCTTTTGATTATTTCTTGTCGTCGTCAACTACTTCGAAATCGGCATCAACTGCGCCGTTATCATCAGTTGAAGAAGCTTTTCCTTCAGCTCCGGCTCCGGCATTACCCGCAGCTCCGGCATCTTGGGAAGCCTGACTGTACATTTCAGTTGAAGCTGCAGACCAAGCTTGATTTAATGCTTCCATAGCCGGGTCAATATCAGCGATACGCTCTTCTTTGTGCGCTTTTTCGAGCACTTCCAACGCTTCCTGAATCTTGGTTTTGTTACCTTCAGAGATTTTGTCTTTGTACTCTTCTAATTGCTTTTTCGTTGAGAAAATGAGTGCATCAGCTTTGTTGAGTGTTTCAACTTTTTCACGAATTTCTTTGTCTTCATTTTCGTGATCTTTTGCAGCTTGCTTCATTCTTTCGATTTCAGCATCAGATAAACCTGAAGAAGATTCGATGCGGATTTTTTGCTCTTTTCCGGTTGCTTTGTCTTTTGCTTTTACATTAAGCACACCGTTCGCATCAATATCAAATGTAACTTCAACTTGTGGAACACCACGTGGAGCTGGTGGAATACCATCTAAGTGGAAACGTCCTAAAGTCTTGTTATCAACCGCACGAGCGCGTTCACCTTGTAAAATGTGAATTTCTACAGAGGTTTGGCTGTCAGCAGCAGTAGAATACACTTCTGATTTGCTAGTTGGAATCGTTGTGTTTGCGTCGATGAGTTTGTTCATCACTCCGCCTAATACTTCAATACCTAAAGAAAGTGGGGTTACATCGAGTAATACCACGTCTTTTACATCACCGGCAAGTACACCACCTTGGATTGCAGCACCAACGGCAACTACTTCATCCGGGTTTACGCCTTTTGACGGCTCTTTACCGAAGTATGCTTTTACAACTTCCTGAATCTTTGGAATACGTGTTGAACCACCAACCAAGATAATTTGGTCGATTTCAGAAACCGCCATTTTGGCATCAGCTACGGCTTTTTTACAGGGTTCCAACGAACGTTGTACTAAATCGTCGATTAATTGTTCGAATTTCGCACGAGTAATATCTACGTTTAAGTGTTTGGGGCCAGAAGCATCAGCTGTGATAAACGGTAAGTTCACGTTTGTTTTCATGCTGCTTGAAAGCTCGATTTTTGCTTTTTCAGCGGCATCTTTTAAACGCTGCATAGCCATTGCATCTTTGCGAAGGTCAACCCCGTCGGTCTTTTTGAATTCTTCAGCTAAGAAGTCGATGATTTTTGCATCAAAGTCATCACCACCAAGGTGAGTATCACCATTGGTTGATTTTACTTCGAAAACGCCATCACCTAGTTCAAGAATAGAAATATCGAATGTACCGCCACCAAGGTCGTACACGGCGATTGTTTGCAATTTGTCTTTTTTGTCGAGGCCGTAAGCTAAGGCAGCGGCTGTCGGTTCGTTGATGATACGCTTCACTTCAAGACCGGCAATTGCTCCGGCTTCCTGTGTTGCTTTACGTTGTGCATCATTGAAATAAGCAGGAACGGTAATTACCGCAGCAGTAACTTTTTCGCCTAAATATTCTTCAGCTGTTTGCTTCATTTTTTGAAGAACCATTGCTGAAATTTCTTGTGGAGCGTAATTACGATCATCAATTTTTACACGAGCTGTGCTGTCCGAATCGCGAACTACATCGTAAGAAACGTGTTTAATTTCTGATTCTACTTCATTGTACATACGACCCATGAAGCGTTTTACAGATGCTACTGTGTTTTTAGGATTTGTAATTGCCTGACGTTTTGCAGGTGCACCAACAAGACGCTCACCATCTTTTGTGAAAGCTACAACGGAAGGAGTTGTTCTTCCGCCTTCAGAGTTTTGAATTACAACCGGCTCGTTACCTTCCATTACGGCAACGCAAGAGTTGGTTGTACCTAAGTCTATACCAATGATTTTTCCCATTGTATTAGTTCAGTTTAGAGTTATTAGTCAATTTTTATATTCGTTGAATCTTTTAACACGGTTGATTTTGGCAGTGTTACGGTTAGTACACCGTTTTTAAAATTTGCTTTTATTTCAGCTGAGTTTACATCATCAGGCAGAGCAAAACTTCTGCTAAATGCGCCGAAAACACGCTCACGTTTTTTGTAAGTACCGTTTTCAGCTTCTTCTACGGCACGCTCGCCGCTGATGGTTAAAACGCCATTTTTCAGGCTGAGAGAAATCTCTTCTTTACTTAGACCGGGAATATCCATTACTAAACGAAAGGTTTCTTCCGACTCAATTACATCTACAGCCGGGCTAAACACATTTTCTTGTTGGAACTCATCGGAAATGCGCTCCACAAAAGACTGAACGTCTTTGCCAAGTTTAGTAATCGTTTTTTCAAATTCTTCGCTGAAATCGGCCATAATCTTATTGGGTTAGTTGCGATTCAGCGATACTAATGACAATTGCAGTGCCATCGCCAAATTGACTGACGAATTGACAGGCGAGTCAGACAAAAAAAAGGCGCATATATATGTATATGCGCCTTTGAAGCTTTAAAAGGATAACCTTCTTATTTACAAGAATAGGTTAAACTTGAAATCACTGCATCATTAGTATAACTAAGTGGATATCCAGCCTCATTCAATTTAAAATCTGAATATTCAGATACAATTGATGAATTCCCTTCTCTATCAATTAACTCAACTTTATTGATTGTGTTTTTACTTAAGAAACTTACTGATTCGAAGTAAAAAAATCCTCCAGTACCTTTGAATGCATTTTTTGAATCGTGATACGAGTAATTGACTTTTGCTAATAATACTGGTTCAGAAGTTGTGTTCTTATTTTGTTTAAAATTAGATTTTTGAGCAAGAATGAAATTATTTGGCATTAAACCCAAACTTAACCAGTCTTGATTCATGGTTGTTTTTTCAACAGTTTCTGGATTTACAGAATAATGCTCAGTAGATACAACATTGTTACCTTCCCAAATGAAATAAATCTGGAATTCTAACTCTTCATTAAAATATTCATCTAAACGAATAATCTTGCCATTTTCAAGTATATACTCTCTTCTTTGAGGACTTACTTCATCGCTATTTTTTGTGATAACTTTATTCTCTGAATAGGTAATCCCCCAATCTGAAGTAGTAATTTTTGATGTTTCCAAATTCGTTTGTAACACGGTAAAACCTTTTAGTTCACCACTTGTTATATCATTCGTAAACAGTACTTCAGTTGAAAATTCTGAGTTGCTAAAGGTATAACGCGAAAGCTGATTATTTGCATTATATGTATAGGTTTTTATTACTTCGGAATTAGCTACACTAATCTTCATTTCTGTAACCAAGCATGTTGTTTCACTAACATCATTGTTACAAGCGCAAATAGAACCAACGGCTACCAATCCCGTTGCTAAAAATTTTAAATACTGTTTCATGATTTATGTCTTTCTTTTCAATTTTGAATTAAATCTAGTAGCGCGACTTATAGAAAAAACGCACCAGACCAGATTTGCCTAGACTAAAGAAAAGACCAATCCCAAAAGCAACTGAAACCTTATATAAAAAGATTGTAGACCTGTTGTATACTAGTTATTCAAAGCTTCCAGATCCTTATAAAACCCCGGATAACTCACACTAGCGGCATCTGCATGAATAATTTCTGATTGTGACTCTGCTTTCAGGGACATAATCGCTGCTGACATTGCTATTCTGTGATCATGCCAAGTCTCGTAAGTAGCTGATTTTGCGACAAAACTTGGGTTTCCTGTAATAGTTAGTCCATCCTGTTGTTCTGTGAAAGAAACGCCGGCTTTTTTCAGTAATTGAGAAACAGCCATAATTCGATCACATTCTTTAAAACGCAACTCTTCTGCCCCGGCAAACGACGAAACTCCTTCAGCAAAACTCATCGCCACCGATAAAATCGGCAATTCGTCGATACAGTTCGGTACTTCATGTAATTCAATTTTTGTTGCTTTTAATCCTGAAAAACGAACTTCTAAATCTGCGACAGGCTCACCACCGCCAACAATACGTTCTTTAGTAATTTGAATATCAGCGCCCATACGCTTTAGAATATATAATGCAGCCGTTCTGGAATGATTCATTCCTACGTTTGGAATAACTATATGAGAATCAGGAACAATACTTCCCGCGACCATCCAAAAAGTCGCCGCTGAAAAATCTCCCGGAACGGAATAATTCTGTGCCGGAATTTCTACATCACGATTAGATGATAAAACAACAACGCCATCATCTTTAGTCGTTTTGGGCAAATTTAGCAACCGTTCTGTATGGTCTCTTGTAGAAATACGTTCAATAACTTCGGTAACGCCATCGGCAAACAAACCGGCTAGTAGTACACATGATTTCACTTGCGCACTTGCTACCGGTAAATCGTAAGCAATTGCTTTTAAACCAGTATTAGCATGTATTGTAAACGGCGGATAGTTTTCCTCTCTTGCCGTAAATGTAGCTCCCATCTCTTTTAAGGGATTCATTATGCGTTTCATCGGTCTACCAGATAAAGAATCATCGCCAAATAATGTCGCTTCAATTCCTGCACCGGCAATTATACCCGACAACAAACGCATAGTTGTACCGGAATTTCCGCAATCAATTGGAGCCGTCGGCTTTTTAAACCCGTTTCTACCAACACCTTTTACTTTAACAGTTGTACCTGATTGTTCAATCTCTACACCTAATTGTTTTAAACAAGACAATGTTGATTGAGGATCTGCAGCATTCGAATAATTCTCAATGGTTGAAGTTTCGGAGCTTAAGGCTGCAAACATGGCAGAACGATGAGCGATGGATTTATCCGGCGGCAAATTTACACTGCCATTTAATGAACGTACAGGGCTGATTTTCATGGATTGATTTATTTATAAGCAAAACGAGTTCAAGAATACAAAATCAGAACATAAAAGAGTTAGTGAATAGAACTTAATATCAAATTCTTATATTGTAACGGAAATTCAATTCAGTATATCATGAATAAAATCATTTTTTTTACACTTATTTGTGTAGCTCTGTTTGCTAATAAAGCTTATTCACAAGAACAACTGTACCCTGTTTTTCAGGATGGAAAAGTTCAGTACATCAATAAAGAGGGAGTGCTTTCCGCAGTCAGTAATAACAGTGCTCTTTACACGCTTTCCATGAGTATGATTGACAACAAGACCTATTTTATGATTAAAGATTATGAGAACTATCTCTTTCACGATGGTGTTTTAATGATTGATTTAGGTACGTCAAATATGCCGCTTACATATGGAAATGTATTTGAGTACTATGATTTACTGAACAATAAATTATTCTCAAATCGATGTGTAGATTTTGGATTTCCAGCGGAACGTTTAATTCCGGTTAGTATCTCTTTCATGAAGATAATTCCGACACATAACATGCCTTGGACGTATATTGATTATTCCGGGAAGCCTGCATTCAATAAAAAATTTGACTATGCCGATAGCTTTAACAATGGTTTAGCAAGAGTAAAATCCGGCGATTACTGGGGCATAATAGATAATTCAGGAGAATATAAAATTAATCCGGAGTTCTCCTCACTGCTATCATTTTCTGAGGGTTTAGCAGCGGCAAAAAAAGATGCTTTTTACGGTTTTATTAACGAGTCGGGAAATTGGGCAATTCAACCGACGTTTGAAAATGCTTGGACATTCTCAAACGGTTTAGCACGTGTACTCGTTAATTCAAAGTATCGATTTGTTTTACCAAACGGCGACTATTTAGATTCAAATGAATGGGATTATGCAACTGACTTTTCAAATGGATATGCTATCGTTGGTACACATTCAGAATATCATTTCATTAATACAAACGGTGAAATTGTGAAATCTGATTTTCAGCGAGGAAGTTCGTTTTCAAGTGGCTATGCTGCAATTTGTGTAGATGGAAAATGGGGATACGTAAACAAAAAATTCGAATGGGTTATCGAACCGATTTTTGCTTATGCACACCCGTTTCAAGGAGATTTAGCCATTGTTTGGCTCGATGAGCAACCGTTTTACATCAACGCAAATAACGAAAAAATTTACGATGTTCTTAGTCCTGAGGATATAAAACACTTCAAACAAATGAACTAATTACTGAATCATTTCTTCTGCATCTTTTGCAGCTGGAGTATTTGGATATTTTTCAATCAGCAACTTGAGTGTTTTCTTAGACTCAACCGGATTCCCCAGTTTTTGGTAACAAACAGCTGATTCTAAAAGAGCATTCGAAACCCAAGATTCATATGCTTCATACAAAATTTTAACCTTAGAAAACGCATCAAGCGCATCATTAAACATCGCCTTATCCTGATATATGCGACCAATCATGAATTGAGCTTCTGCTCCTTCAGCAGCTGTGTTTTTCTTTGCGATTTCCTGCAATTGTGGCAAAGCTACATCATCCTTTAATTCTTCATAATTCACTTTTGCAATTCCCAATTTCATGGCATCATTATTTGGAAATAAACCGGCGCCTTTTTCGAAATAGGTTCTTGCATTTTCAAACTTCTGACGACCAATTTCGGTAGTTCCCAGTCCGATTAAAGCTTCAGCCTTGTAAGCGATAAAATCTTTATCTAGCTGAGAGAACACCTCAAAAGCAGCATCAAACTCTTCTCTTTCCAATCGAATTCTACCGAGTAAACTCATCGCAATCGGTGTTTTCTCCAAGTTAGGATAATCTTGTATAAACGATTCCAATTCGGAAATTGCCTTATCAACATCACCATGTAAACGATATGATTCAGCTAAACTATATCGAGCTTCTGGAACTAATTTTTTGTTATTACTGATGCGGATATATTCAGTAAACGATTTTACAGCACCATCATAATCGCCCGATTGCAAAATAGTCTCAGCCTGACGATAACGTAATCTATCTGCTGTTTTTGAGCTTGGGTTTGCATATATAAACTCTTCGAAGATTTGCTCGGAAGAATCTGATTCACCCGATGCCAATTGAGCATATTGAATTCCGTTTATGGCCTCTAAGATGTAATCGCTTTTAGGATGATTTTGTAAAACTAATTTATACGCATTTATTGCATCATTGTATTTACCGGCATTATAAAACGCATCGCCAATATTATACTGCGCTCTTGCAGCCCAAGGTGTTCCCGGATATTTATTGATTACAGTATTAAATTCTACTATTGCCTGATCGTAATTCCCCATTAGAAAATATACGTAGCCGATGTTATACTGCGCCTGCTCTCTCAATCGTGAAAACGGGTAAATGCGCAACATCTTCCTGAAATTTGTTACCGCTTCATAGGTACGGTCAGAGCGATAATAGGAGTTTGCAATCTGGAAAATAGCATAATCGCCGCCCGGATCGGCTCCAATTGTTTTTTGGTAGTAATCAATTGCAGTATCGTATTCACGCAATGCATAATGTGCATCACCAAGTCGTAATTTTGTATCAATATCGTACGGAAAAAGTGCAATTGGCGGTGGCTGGTAGTTTTGTAAGAAATTTTCAAACGGTTCAACTGATTCACGATATTCACCCATTTTGAAACGGCACCAACCTAACGAATACTTTGCTGCGCCAACTAATTTATGTGTCGGGTATAGTTCAACAAACTGTGCAAACTGTGCACCGGCAGGCCCGTAATCTTCGTAACTATAATAAGAATCAGCCGACCAAAACAAAGCCTCAGCAGCAACTTTTGAATTCGGGTGCGATTTCACAATTTGCTCAAACAAAGGTTGAGCTTGTTTATATGCCTGATTTCGATAAAGTAACCATGCTTTTTGAAAACTAGCCTGCACTTTTACATCCGGATCTACATCTACACTTTTTTCAGCTTCTTCAAAAGCCTGCATGGCACGAGTGTATTCATTGTTTGCAAAATAGGCTTCACCTAATAAACTAAATAATTTTCCTTCCTGCTTCAGCTCCATATCGCTTCGAATAACCGAGAGCAAAATCTCTATTGTTTCGGTAAACTCGTTGAATTCAAATGCAGAAATTGCCCATTCATAATACGCTTCTTCAACCCAAAAACCGGTTTTAAAATGCTGACCAAATGTTTGAAACGTCTGCATCGCTTTGGGGTACAAACCAGCCATTTTTTCATTTACCGCTTTGTAGTACAAGGCTTTTCGCGATAAATCATCATCACCTTTTACAGCATTTGCAAATGACTCAGCCGACCAGTGATAAATCTGCTGTTTATGATACACCCAACCGAGTCCGTACTGCGCATAGCGAGCCTCATCCTTGCCTTCATTCAAATTGTTATATCGAAGGTAAAATGCAGAAGCATTTTCAAAATCGTTGAGATAATTATAGGATTCTGCAATTAAGAAAACAGCTTTACTTTCTTCTTCGCCTTGTAATAACGGAAGTTCATTTTTTAAAGCCGTAATACATTCTTCAAATCGTCTTTGTTGATAATACGCTTCACCCAAAGCCGTCCCAATGCGTCGGGTTACTTTATCATTGGGGTAACGTTTTTTTAATAATTCGAATGCTTCAGTTGCCTTGTCGTACTCTTTTTCTGATAAATACATAGCACCACGAGCATATAGAGCAGAAGGAGCCAAATCAGATTTGGGAAAATCATCAGCCAATTGCAAATAATAGGCGCGAGATTGATCTGTATTTTTATCTAATCGGGCAGATTCAGCCATCCAGTAAACTACTTTATCGCTTACTTTCTTTTCGTTATCCAGAACCA
Organism: bacterium; assembly: GCA_006226965.1. Taxonomy (GTDB): domain Bacteria; phylum Bacteroidota; class Rhodothermia; order Balneolales; family M1805; genus M1805. The sequence goes on from SBGQ01000025.1 coordinate 39,857, forward strand.
AAACTTCCTGATAGTCCTGAATAGCTTTTTTATAATTCTTTTGATTAAAGGCGTCATTTGCTAAACGTAACTTAGCCAGTACTGCATATTCCGATTTTGGCCAGTTATTGATAAAAACATCCGTAAAAATATCTGCGGCAGTGGAATCGAAAGCAACTTGATTCTCCAAAACGGTATAATCAGCGGTTTCTTTCTCCGGCTCATAAAAATCACTTACTAAATAGGCATTAGCATCTGCGAAAGAAAATTCAAAGAAACCTAATTCATTCCAAACTAAGGATTTATAATAGGAGTCAAGCTTACCGAAACGAGGTTGTTGTGCTTGTGCAACCGAGGTAAAGAGTACTAAAACAAGGCAGAAAAAAAGCCGCTTTTTCAAAGTAGAATCAAGATTTAGGTTAACTTCAATATGCTGATTTACTTTAGAATGATTTCTAACCACAAATTATTGTATAAAATCTACTAAAACTGGGCTTAAAGATAGGTGTTTGAGATTCTTACTTCAAAGAAAATCAATGGATTGAATGAATTATAAATTCAAGAAATGCAGGAATTCGTCAGCTTTGTCGATTATGTCTTGTTCGAACACTCTATCGGACACAGACTCAATCAAATAGCTGTGGCGGCGTAAGGCGGATTGTACTTTTCCGGTATCGTATTGGTTAAGCTTGATGGAAATTCTAACCAAACTTGGTTCATCTTCAACCATTGAAGTTCCGCACGAAAGTACTTGTACATGCTCTTGTTCGATGATGCGAATAAGATTGTGCAAAATAAAATCACGTTGTTCAATTAATAAAACTAAAACGGTTCCCGGTATTTCATAATTCATTGATTTTGCTAATTCTTCCAGCATCATTTGCCTTGGTGCAACTCCAATATATCTACCGGTTGAATCGATTACCGGCAGAACATCAAATCCGGAATGGGATACTAACTTCAAACCCTCCAAGCAAGATGAATCCTGATGAATGGTTAAGGGATTACGATATTCAAACAGTTCTTTGAGTTCTTTAACGCCCAAATCACTAAATAACTCTTGTTCAGAAATCAAACCAATACAGACCTGATTTTCATCGAGCACCGGCAACACGCTTACACCTTCGGACTTCATAAATTCGTATCCATCAACAGCTGAACTGCTTTCCTGAAGGGTTGGGTAGGTTGTATTTAAACAAGATCTGATTAGCATAGGGACATGTACTACGAAACGGGAAAACTTGTTTCAGTATCGGCTGCCAAGAGGTATTTCTCAAGTTTTATTCGATCATTTTTATGCAAATCTACCTGCATAATCACTTTATCGTTTTGGTACTTCACCTTTTTAACAGTTCCGGCATCATGAACGAATGAAACCAATTTATAATTGTTTACCGGAATTTTTACCGTTACTGACTCATATTCGTTGGCAATATAACGCAAAATTTCTGATTCAAGTTCATGCAAACCAATTTGCTGTGCCGCTGATATGAAAATCGCTTTCGGAAATGCCAATTTAATTTCAGCCAATTTTACCGGGTCTTTTATCAAGTCCACTTTATTGAACACCAAAATAACAGGTTTATCATCTGCTTTTATTTCCTCCAATGTTTTTCGAACTACTTTTATGTAGTCGTCTAAACCGGTTGAAGAGATATCTACCACATGCAGCAGAATATCAGACTCTCTTATTTCATCCAAGGTTGATTTAAAACTTTCAATCAGACTATGCGGTAATTTGCGAATAAAACCTACTGTATCAGAAACTAATATTTGTTTTTTCCCGATTTGATGGCGGCGAACCGTAGCATCGAGCGTGGCAAATAATAAATCTTCCGCAAATACATTGTCGGTTGTTAATGCATTCAATAAACTCGATTTACCCGCATTCGTGTATCCAACTAAAGCTACTCGTGTAAGTTCTTCTCTCCCTTTTCGTTGAATAAATCGTTGTTGATCTAATTTTTTTAATTTCTCCTTTAAAACAGCAATACGCTTTCCAATTAATCGGCGGTCTGTTTCAATTTGAGTCTCTCCGGGACCTTTAGTCCCGATCCCCCCTTTTTGGCGAGATAAGTGAGTCCAAGCACGAGTTAATCTTGGCAAGATGTAATTGAGCTGAGCTAATTCAACCTGTGTTTTTGCTGCTGATGTTTTTGCACGAGAAGCAAAAATATCTAAAATCAATCCGCTTCGGTCAATTACTTTAGCTTTAGTTACTCTTTGAATATTTCGAACCTGAGACGGCGATAAATCGTCGTCAAATATCAGGGTATCAGCACCGTACATCGTAATCATCAGGCTTATTTCATCTACCTTACCTTTACCGATGTAATATTCACGGTCTGGTGTAGTACGGTTTTGAAGAATTTTTTTTACAGGATTCCCACCGGCGGTGTGAGTTAATCGTTCTAATTCAGCTAAGTGCTCTTCGGCTTCTTCACGGCTCAAATCAGGGCCATATACCCCGACTAATAGTACTTTTTCTTCCTGTTTAAGAGATAGGGTTTGTTCGTCCAAGTATGTTTATGAAATAGATTTGTGATCGGTAAATTGATGAACGCTTAAATCGAAACGACGTCCAAGTTTCAAAGAAATCATTTGTTTAAATCCATCAACAAATTCATTGGGCACTTGTAATTCAATTCTTCTGAATTCTTTTCTGCTTCCAATCATGGTCTGATACACAAAGATATAAGTTATGTGTTTATCATGCTTGGTTTCAAAATAATCAGAAACCTGATTCCAACTGATTGTTTGCGAGGGATCGTTCACATTTTTAACGATTCCGTGTTCCGTAATGTATCGTTTTGACATTAAAAAAGATGAGATAAACCAGTTTAACCCAATCCAGTTATAACTGAGAAAAATAGCGTAGTCCGGTTCCTGATATTTTACGATTGAAGCAATAAAAAACAATGCAGTAAATGCTAAAAAAACACTACTAAACAGCGGATAACCTAATAAATGCCCTGATTTCCAACTCATTTTTACGCGTCTGAGTCGTACAGCATTCCCCAATGTTACAATCGTTAATAACGTTGAAACAATGGTGAGAAGAACTAAGGTGGCAACTAATAAAATTTCAATCATCTACACTTAACCGCTGGTTTCAGCTTTAAACCAAATACTTACCGCTGACTCTGCAATTAACAACAAAAATGCCAATACTGCAACTATTGGCCATAATTTGGTGCCATGTTCGGTCAAATCAACCAAAGCGTTTTGATTTTCATCTGAATTAACGTCATAAACGCTTACATGTTTAAATTGTTTGGAAAAAATTAACTCAATTTCATCATTTTTTGCATCTCTAAATGCTGACAAATCCGGACTTAAGTACAATGCCATCTTTTGTGAAATCATATTATCCTCTTTTATTGTGATAATTCCAGATTCCATACCATGTGTCAGCGTGCTTACGAAAAATGCAGACCCTCTTCTTTGCGTAACAGGTTGCTCATTAAATCCCATCTGCTCGTGTGTAATAACGATTTGCTTAGATTCTTTGTTCACTTTTTGCGTAAACACCTTACCCAATTCAGTTTGATGCAGACCTCCTGTTTCAGACATTGAAACGTACCAAGCCAAGCGATACCAAAGAGGCGCAAACAAGGCATTACTCGGAAAATTCGACCAGGCAGAACCCGTCCCTATTGCTGAAACGATAACTTTTGCCTGCTGAACTTTGGTTTCAACCAATAAGGGTTCATTCAAAACCGAATTAATTACAGGCATTTGCAAGCCCATGTTTGTTTTTTCTATTTGATAATATGCAAATACGTTCGGTTTCTCATATTCAATAGACTTGTTTGTTTTTCCATCAAAAACCTGCTGAAAAATCTGATGTTTTGCGTCGGCAATTTTTGCTGTCGTTACCACTTCAGGAGATGAAAACGAGCCTTTAATTCCAGAATACTTCGCAGAAATACCTGTTGATGCAAAAAATTGATTATAGTTTTGAAGATTGGATTGCACCGAAGGGATAATCATCAAACCTTTTGATTCATTTATCCATTGCTGAGTTAAACTTTTTAAGAAATCAGGGAATTCTTTCAAGCCTAAAAACAAGAACGAAGCATACGATTCGGCATTAATACCCGATAAGGCATTTAATTCTACAATATCGAATTTTAGTTCTGAATCATTTGCGTTTGCGGCATCAAATAGAGCACGCATATAAATCAACTCTTCATCGGAATGGGTTCGGTCTGTTATTACCGCTATTTGTTTGTAATCAGGAATGGCTAACACGAAAAAGCGTTCGTTATCAGCGAGATACGCATCACCGACTAACTTTATTTTTGCTTCTAGAAACCCGGTCTCTTTTGGTGTGAAGTTAAACACAAATTGTTGCTTCTCACCCGCCGCTAATCCGAGTTGATATTCTCCGGCAACTTCATCATTTAACCACAAACTCGCACTTCCGTTTATGGCACCTTCTATACCGCTGGCGGCAATTACAACACGTATTTGTACAGGTTTGTTTTTTACTAAAACCTGATTTTCGAGATCTACCGATTCAACATATAAATTTAACTGGTTCGGTTTTCCCACGGGAATCCAGCTTAGAGTGAGTGAAGTACCTAAAGTATCCGCTAAAGAATGGTTGAGCTTACTTGGGTGAACATCGCTGAGATAAATTATTTTTCCGATAGGGTCTTCATGAAGTGATGCGAATAGGTTTTGCCAACTTGAGTTACTATACGATTGCGAAATTTTTTCAACGGCTGCAATCGCATCCGCCTTACCGACCACTCGATTTGAGATAACGGTAGAACTAAGCGTATTCACGATAAACATTTGAGTTTCAGGCGCTTTGGCAATTAGTGAAATAGCCCATTGTTTTGCCTGTTCCAGTAAAGGGCCGTTTTCATCAACCCTATCCATACCAATTCCGTTTTCAATTACAAGATGTATGGTTTCTTGACCAGAGGCGCCTACACCATTTTCTGAAATGAACGGTTGAGCCAAGGCTAACAATAAAAAAGCCGCAAGTAAAGTTCTTATTGCCAACAAAACCCACTCTTTCAGTTTTAGATTTCTGACAACCGTTTTCTGGAGTTCTTCCAAAAAGGCAATTGAAGAAAAAGCGAGTTGTTCCGGTCTTCTAAAATTCAATAAATGAATCACCAACGGGATGAAAACAAGTGGGATAAACCAAATAAAAACCGGATTTAAAAACGACATAAGATTGTATAAACGAAATTCAGGGCAAAATAGTGAGATTTCCGACGCAAATTGCCAGAATTTCAATCCTTAGTTGATACATAAAACCCATTTAACCATAAAAAACCTTAATTTCGGGCAGATAAATTTTCCGAACCAAGACCTGATTATGTTTCGCATTTCGCTAATTCTTGCATCTGTTATTTTCCTGAGCGCCTGTTCTACATTATCTGACAAACCTTGGAATGAAACCGTTCCGGAAAATACCATTGCTATTTTTGTCCCCGAGCAACAAACCACCCTAAAGACCTTACTTGAATCAACTACAGGTTCTTTTTTTGATGACATTACCGCATCTGCTTTACCGGTTTTATCGGATTTAGAAGTCGCCGCAAGAAAATTATTAACCGTTGAATCCGTGTTTTTTTATCCGGCTGAATCTGACCAATTGCAAACAATATGGGTTCTGCAAAACGAATCCGATTTAATGGATACGTTTAGATCGTATTTTGCCCGTCCGCTTTTTGTAGATGAATACCGTTTTAAAGGCAAAGTTATTTACAAACTTTCCATCGAAAACAGAATCTTGTTTGCTTTAGAAACTAGCTCCTTGATGTACGCTTCCGAAAGTAGCCAAGCGCTGGAAGCAATCGTTTCTACATCAATTGAAGACTCTCCGGCTTTGACCGTTTCTTCTATAAAACGAAATTCACTTGTGCTCAACCTAAAACAGTTAGATAATCTATTAACCGGGTATGCTGCTATAAAATACTTTCCGCTTATTCACGACGGATTTAATGGATTTGGTTCCGGGACTATCACTTTTGAAGAAAAAAATCTGGAATCCTTATCCTTTTCACTAAGCGGTGCAATAACATTAGATGGTGAAGCAGCGCCATTAGCCAATGCTTTAAGCACAGGAAATGAGATTATCACACTTGACCAATACGTTCCTACCGATGCTGCAACTTTCACCGTATTGTTTTCTAAACCAGAGCCTCAACCTGTTTTGAATCCTGTTTCACCTTTGGATTCTGCATTACGATTAAGCCCATCACTTGGAAAAGAATTAGCTAATGCACTTGACAACGAATTAGCTTTTGTTGGATTTGCTCCTGCGGGTTTAACAGGCGTCGGTGAAAATCTGTACATCAGAAAAATTAAAGATACCCGAGCAGTTTATGATTGGCTTAGAGAACTATCACGTCTGGATATTATCAGCTCTTCTGATAATGCCTACTACATTCGCTCAAGCTATTTAGCCCAATTGATTTCATCCGGCTTAAGCACATACGAAACCTTTTACTTGGGTGTAACTTCAGAAGGCTTGGTTATTTCGCCTCGTTTAGGCTTAACCAATCGCGTTCGTTCCGACCGTAGCCGCCGTAGAGTAATTGCTTACAACCAAACATTTCTGGATATCAAAAATGAGCTTGGCGATACACAAAGTGGATTATTTTATGTGGATTCGCGCCTATTTACATCATATATCCAAAGCTACTTGAACCCAAGTGCTTCATTAGCAGCATTTACTTCAAAATTTGAAATTCTGGCAGGTGCCTTGCAATTGAGTCCTGATAGAGAACAGCTACAGTTAACGGTAAACGGTTACACAAAAAAACGCAGCACTCAACCTTTCGAAGAACAATGGATTGCACCGATGGATGGCGCAACCATTACCGGAAAACCAATTTTAGCTGACATCGGCGGAAGTTCACGTGAAGAAATTGTGGTTGCCAATTCCATGAACAGAGTACTTGGTATTGCAAACGACGGAACCATTTATTTCAGCGCTGAAACCGGAAGCGATACACCAATCGGTAGTCCCGTTGTGTATGATTGGTATGGAAACGGGCAAAAAGCAATTATGGTTGCCGCCGGAAATAAAGTATATGCGTGGAATACAACCGGTAGTCCATTGCCAAAATTCCCGTTTGTTATGAACGAAAATATTACCGCGCCGCTCTTGGTTAATGACATTAATCGCGATGGTATTCCCGAAGTAATTGTTACAACCGCCGACCGACAAATACATGCACTCGACGGACGTGGCGAACCGTTAAAAGGCTGGCCGGTTACTACTTCTGCCGAAGTTCAATTCAAACCTTATTTTGAACGAATTGCCGGTAACTGGACTTTATTTGCGCAAGCTGATAACGGTTTGTACGGTTTTGACGCCCTAGGTCGATTACGTGACGGATATCCGGTATTTATTTCTGCCGCATTTTCTTCGGACCCGTCAACCATAAACGATGGCTTAATGATGGGTGCAAGCGATGGACATATTTATCGCCTTGGTTCGAGCAGAATGTTTCAAGACAGTTTAAATGTAATGAGAAATACGGCTTACGATTCTTTAGCACCTAGCCTAAGACTCTCGTCGATGTATTTGAGTAATGCTCCGATAAACGCTGCCCCGTTATTTGCGAACAAACTTCAAATTAAAACAGATTCGATTACCGTTTATACGGAATCAATGTTGATTTATCAAAGTGCAAACGGTGCCATTTTTGTAACCAATCAACAAGGTGATTTACGATTTACGACGAACATGGGTCAACCGGCTTCGAATACGTCCGACCTCATCTTAGCTGATTTACAAAAAGACGGAAAACCGGAATTACTAGCGGTTGCGGGTTTTGGACGTTTATACGCGTGGGAATTGTATAAAGGGTATCGTTATTATGATCTGCCGACTTCTGCGATTGAATATCCAATGCTTACTGATTTAGAAGGTGACGGCTATCCAGAATTAATTGGACAAACGCGTGGTGGTTTACGTTGCTGGACTTTATACGGGAAAGCTGAAACTCCTGAGGAATAGGATTTTTATAAACACACGGTTTATGTAATTCTGAAATTTCAACCGAGTATTAAAATCCGATTTAGTTCAGAATATCTTCCAATGCCGTTTTTACATCGCTAAAACGGAACGAATAGCCCCATTCTATCAATTGTTTTGGGAGAACTCGTTGTGAGGCTACCAAAGCTTCTGATGCTTCTCCCAACAATATTCCTAAAGCAAACTCGGGTACTTTAAATAGCGATGGTCTGTTTAATACGGTTCCCAAAGCAGATGAAAACTGATTCATGGTTATCTGTTGTGGCGCAACACAGTTATAAACACCTTTATATGATTCGTTTTTTATGGATTCGATGATGGAATCCACCACATCTTGCATATGAATCCACGGAAAAAATTGTTCCCCATTACCTAAAGGCCCGCCAACAAAAAATTGAAAAGGCGTAAGCATTTTACCTAAAGCTCCGCCATTTTTTTCCAAAATGATTCCAATTCGAGGAATTACAACTCGAACGTCTTCCGCTTTTAATGCTTCATTTTCCCAAGCTTGACAAACATCAGCTAAAAAATCGTTTCCAACAGATGAGTTCTCGGTAAGTTCGTCATTTCCACGATTTCCGTAATACCCGACAGCTGATGCCGAAATAAACACATCCGGCTTATTTTCTGCTTGATGAATAGCTCGTACAACTGATTGTGTAGTATTAATTCTTGATTCTACAATTTCTTTTTTCACACGTTCAGTCCAACGAGAATCGAACAAATTATAACCTGCAAGATTAATTACAGCTCGTGAACCATTAATTACATCCGACAAATCGGCGTAATTCGAGTAGGTGATTTTGGGGTTAGAAGAAATTTTTCTTCTGCGAGATACGATTACAACATCGTATCCTAGTTTGGTTAATCTAGAGGTAAGATAGGTTCCGAGAAAACCGGAACCTCCAGTAATTACAATTTTTTCAGACATAAGGAATGATTTTAGACAGGTATAACACCTAAGCCCGGCAAATCATTCAACACAACTCTATTTTGTGAATCAAAAGTAAACCCTAAGAACGGACGATCTTTCAATAATAAGAATCCGTCGATATCGGCATAATCTGCCCACATGCTTAAAACCCCGGCTGCGGTATTTGCCAAAGCTGTTTCAATCATACAACCAATCATTACTTCCATACCTAAAGTACGTGCATGCTCAATTGTTTTGAGTGATTTATACATACTTCCCATCTTCATCAATTTGATGTTGATACCTGTATAAGACTCAGCAAGTTCTTCCAATGGTTCTTTTCCTGTAAACCCTTCATCAGCGATAACAGGGATTGGAGTCATTTTTTTTACTTCGCGCATGGCAATTAATTCGGAAGAAGGCATGGGTTGTTCAATCAGTTGAACATTTTTATCAGATAAAAACTCAATGCGTTGTTTTGCAATATCAGCTGTTTTCCAACCTTCGTTTGCATCAACCCAAATAGGCTTGGCTGTTCTTTCGCGAATAAATTCAATAATCTCTTCGTCTTGGTCTGTACCAAGCTTTACTTTTAAAACAGGATAAGGCTCAGCTTCTTTTAATTTTGTATCAATTACTTCTTTTGAATCAATCCCGATGGTAAAAGAACTAACCGGCCCGATGGTTCTTGGTGCATTCCAATACTCATGGAGTGCTTGATTATTTTTTTTCCCAATCCAATCCCAAAAAGCCATTTCCAATGCCGCTTTTGCCGCAAATTCACCTTTATCGATTGTGCTTAAATAACTGCACAATTCCTCTGAATTTGAAATAGACGACAATGTGGATTGATTGATTCTTCCCATAAAACTTATGGCTGTTTCATGAGATTCATTGTATCTGGCATTAGGAGAGGCTTCGCCATAACCGACTAAACCGTCTTTATGCCACTCTACGAATACATTTTTTACGTGAGTGCGAGTCCATCTGGAAATTCCAAATGGGTGCAACAATGCCAATTCTTTCGAATAAAATATTAACTGAACCATATTTAACCCTTCTAACATTTGTATTTAAAAACTAAACATCCAATTTAAAACCCGATTTTTTGCACTAATTGTAAGTACAAAATTACAGCGGGCGACACCAATATCACACTATCAAAACGATCAAAAAAACCTCCATGGCCGGGCAACATATTCGATGAATCTTTCTTACCTGCATATCTCTTTATTTTGCTCTCAGACAAATCGCCAATTGGCCCAAAAATCGACACAATTAATACTAAAGGAAGTAATTGAACTAATGTAAGCGAGATTTTGTCTTGCGCGAAATACACAAATCCGCTTAGTACAATTAATGCCCCAATAAAGCCGCCGAAAAACCCTTCCCAGGTTTTTGCGGGGCTAATCTCCGGCGCCATTTTATGTTTTCCAAAATTTTTACCGGTGAAATAGGCAAGTGAATCATTTCCCCAAATCATCAACAGAACAAGAATCAATAACAGGAATCCTGTAGAATCTGATTCCCATGTTCTGATTTCATAAAAACTGTAAAAACCCCAAGCCGGGTACATGGACGCAAAACTTGTGGTCATAATAGATACGTAGCGATTATGCGGCGGAGTTAAGGTTTCTTTTATAATGATTACCAAAACTGCCATTGCCATAAACATCAATTCAAAATTGTGAAATGGAATACTCATCCAACTAAGTGTTAGTAATACACTAGGCCAGAAGTCTGTTTTATGTCCTGCAGCATTAAATAACTGCACCATTTCCCAAGTTGTTAACAGACTTATTACAACAATTAATCCCCAAAAATAATATCCGCCAATGTAAACAATTCCTAAAAATGCCGGCGCTGCTACAAGAGCAAATAACACACGTTTAGCTAATTCACTCACAAGTACTAATTATTATCTTCTTGTTCTATTTGTGCTTCGCCAGATTGCCATTGCTCTAAAACCTCGCGAGCTTCTTTTTCATTTTCAGCCGGAACATATAAAAAAATTTGAGCCATATCGCCCACATTTAAACTATAAGCCGAGTCTCTTTTCGATAAAATTTGCACATCTAAATCACAACTTTCGAGATAGTTTTTAACCATCGCTGCGTCAACATCTGAGCCGGTACTATACACACAACTCCAACCGCTTATTTGATTAGGATTCGGATCTGAAAACATGTGTTCCTCCATTGTTTGCTGTTCTTTTAAAAAGGATAAGCCAGAATGCGCTTAAAACCAAACTTAAGCCGATTAACCAAAATGGCGGTAAATATTCGTCGCCAATTGCAAAAGCGTACTCAGGATAATAATATGCAGCTACTACACTTCCGCCATTATTTATAAAGTGAGCTAACATTGCAGGATAAATACTTTTTGAAGTATATGTCATCCATGCTAGAATTATTCCAATCGCTGAAAGCGGGATTACTTGAGTTAATTTGATGTGATAAATTCCAAACAAAATTCCAGAAATAACAATCGCCCAAATTGCTCCCGATTGACGACTTAAGGTTCTGTAAAAGAAACCTCTAAACAAAATTTCTTCACAAATTGCCGGAACTACGGCTACATTAAATACGATGAAAAGCAAAGACGGTTCGTTGGTAAGAAAATCAACTAATAATTGGGTTTGTTGATTCTCAAAATCCATATAGGATTCGCTAAAGGGAAATAAGGTGTTTAAATAGCCGAGCCACCACAAAGCAGGTTGAATCGAAAATATAACTAGTGTACTTAATGCTAAATTTACTTTTAGATTATTCCCTTTTTGAAACTGAAAAAAAGCAGGAATCTCAGGTTTTAAAACAACCAATCGAGCAACATACAAGGTAACAATGGCTAATATCGAGACCTGACCAATAGAATTCCCAACAAATACCCATCTAAGATTTTCCGTGATGAGTGTCAAGATTTTATTAGGGTCGTCCGGCATTCCTGTTTCAAATAAAATGAAAACGAGCGCCAGAATATTTGCGATAAGCTGAAATGCAATAAATGCAACTATCAACCAAAGTGAAGCCATTAACCAGTCAGGGAACCCATTTCGGGGTCCCCATGCCTGCGTTTTAATTTCTTCTTGTACGATGTTTTCCTGCCCTTTTAATTCCATGCTTAATCTTTTGATGAAATTTTAGCTGTGATTAATCCAGATAAAAGGTTGATGATTCCTAAGCCAATTAATGACATTCCAAAACCCTTAATAATACCAATCAAGGTTTTTTGCTCAGCAAAACTTTCTTCTATTTTAGCTAATGTTTCATCAACTTGGGCGCCGCTCATACCAGAATTTGAAAATGCCATTTCCATGTTTTTCATCATATGGTTTGCCATATTATCCATTAATGAAGGATCGATTACGAAATTCCATATTGCACCCATTAATGACATAACAGCGGCCATAACCACAGCAGATAATAAACCTATTACAGCACCTTGCCCGAGTGTGATTGATTCAGCTCCGGTTTTTAAATACGCCTTAACCGATAATACACCTCCGATTGCACTTATTAGGCAAATTCCCATCTGCATTAATTGCACTGGTTGAAAAAATGACCCGCTCGGTTCACCGGAAATAGAGATATAAACAAAAATTGTTGATACAATCGATAAAACTAATGCCACAATCGTTGACTGAATTACAGTCGGCATTACATAACTTGGTTTTTCTTCCATAAATAACTCCTTAAGTTTTAATTTTTTTAGCGATAAAAAACAAGCTTAGACTTGCTCCAAACAAGATTCCTGTAAGAAACCTAGTTAAATTGGTATTCTCCCAAAAAAGAAAAAAGTTGCCCGATACATCAACCAAAATTATCACAAAAGTTATCCCCAGAATAATCTTTAGCATTCTGTAAGAAGCAATCTTCAAGGATATGAAAAATGAACTTATTATGCCCGTTGCGAATGCTAAATAAATTCCAGTACAACGAGTACAAATAATCATTGGCTCATTGTTAATTTGAAAGGCTCTGTCTGCTTGTGTATGGCAAATTTGCTGCAACCATAACTTGTTAAACGGTACGATAAATTGAAGCTCCGGAATAGCTGAACTTATTGCCGCTAGTAAAATAATAATGGGTAATACCGCCAATAACACCACCCATTTAACCTCTTCTTTTTTATGATGGCTCAATGGTGGCACAATCACATTTCGAAAATGAGCGAAATATCTAAGGCTTTTACCGAGTGTGTTAAACTGCCTGATGAAATGTAATCCACACCTGTTTCTGCAATAGCCTGAACCGTTTCTAAGGTCACATTCCCCGATGCTTCAATTTTACACAGCCCATTATTGATTTCTACTGCCTTTTTCATGTCTTTCAGGCTCATGTTGTCCAGCATAATGTAATCGACATCCGAAGCATGTTTATCTAAGACCAATCGAAATTCATCCAGATTTTTAATTTCGATTTCAATCGGCGCAGTAAGCATTTTTTGGTCTTTGAATTGCACGCAACTAGAAATAGCTTCAGAAATTCCGCCGGCTACTGTAATATGATTTTCTTTGATAAGGAAACGATCGTCTAAACGAATTCTGTGATTTTCTCCGCCTCCCAATTGAACAGCCCATTTATCCGTAATCCTGTGTCCAGGAACGGTTTTGCGAGTATCTAAAATCTTGGCTTTTGTGTGTGCAATTTTATCTGCAAACATTCGAGTTAGGCTTGCAATACCACCCATCCGCTGCATGAAGTTTAAGACCGTTCTTTCACCAATAAGTAATGAATCTGCCGGTCCTGATACTCTTGCAATAATATCTTTTGGCTTTGTCGTTTCACCATCGTTTTTCAGAATTTCAAACTGCACATCTTCTGAAATAATTTTAAAGATATGTTTGGCTAATTCCATTCCGGCTAAAACACCATCAGCTTTTGCATAAAACGTACCTTTTGCCTGACGTTGGTTTTTAAAAATGGCTTGTGTGGTAATATCACCATTTCCTAAATCTTCTTTTAAAGCCAACTGAATTAAATCGGACAAATCATCTTGTCTATCGTAAGGCAATAACATCTTCAAGCGCTTTTATAAATTGTACTGGACCTCTCATCGGTTTTCTGGTTTTTTCATCCATAAAAACCAATACCACTTTACCCAAAGTTTTTAATTGTCCGGTTTCGGTTGATACTACACGATAAAATGTATTTAACCGAATGGTTGGAACATCAAACACATCAACAAAAATGCTGATTTCTTCGTCGTAAAATACCGGCGATTTATATTCCAACTCAGCCGATACAACAGGAAGCATTACTCCTTGATTTTCTAATTCAGCATATGAAACTCCCAAACTTCGAATCATTTCTGTGCGTGCAACTTCAAAAAATTGCAGAAAATGTCCGTAATACACATATCCCATTTTATCCGTTTCACTGTATCTACTGCGCAAACGGTATTCAAAAGTGTATTTGGGAGTTTCTTTAGGATAATCCATCAAGCTTTATCTAACACTTCAAAAACACCCATATTCGAGTATTTGTCAATTCGTTGTTCAATCAACTTATCAACTTTAAGCTTTTTGAGACGCTTTAAACTCGCAACAATTTGTGCTTTTAAGTTTTCTGCTGCTAAATCATGGTCGCGGTGCGCACCACCAATAGGTTCTTTTACTATTCCGTCAATTACTTTTAACTCCAATAAATCTTGAGGAGCTAATTTTAATGCAGATGCGGCCTGTTCTTTCTGATCCCAAGATTTCCATAAAATGGATGAACAAGATTCCGGCGAAATAACAGAATACCATGTGTATTCTTGCATATATACTTCATTCCCCATTCCGATACCGATAGCTCCACCACTTGCACCTTCGCCGATTACTACAGAAACGATAGGCACTTTCAAAGTTGCCATTTCTCTGAGGTTACGTGCAATAGCTTCAGCCTGACCTCTTTCTTCGGCTTCTAACCCGGGGAATGCACCTGGAGTATCTAACAATGTTACTACCGGCATATTGAATTTCTCTGCCATTTTCATCAACCGCAAGGCTTTGCGATATCCGTCAGGATTTGACATTCCAAAATTTCTGTATTGACGGGTTTTGGTATCTCTTCCTTTTTGATGACCAATTATAACCACCGAAATACCATCTATTGTTCCTACACCGCCAACCATAGCTTTGTCATCTGCATAATATCTATCCCCGTGAATTTCCATGAAACGATCGCACATTTTATAGATGTAATCGAGAGTATAGGGACGATCCGGGTGGCGCGCCATTTGAACACGCTGCCAACGAGTAAGATTCGAGAAAATTTGTTCTTGTAAATCGTTCCGACTTTGTTCTAGTTTTTTAATGGCTTCATTAAAAATGCCATTCTTGTTATTTAACCGGAGCTCCTCAATTTTTTGCTCAACATCAAATACCGGTTTTTCGAAATCTAGAATATGCATGTATAAATTCCTTTTAGCTGTGTATTAGGGCAAATATAAGAAATGAAGACAATTTGCCTTATAGTGCGTTAAATATGCTTTGCATCTTTAGTGACCAAACTCGCCAAATTGCTTCTCTAACAATGGCTTTCGACATTTTTGATACACCTTCTTCTCGTTCTCTAAATATGATTGATTCTTCTGCAATAGTAAATCCGGCTTTAAATGCTCTGAAGTGTACTTCAATTTGGAAAGAGTATCCGTTTGAGCGAATTCTGCTCAAATCAATTTTTTCTAAAACACGTCTATGAATACACTTAAAACCCGCAGTCATGTCCATAATATTGGCTCCGGTTACAAATCGAGCATATAAATTTGCAGAGTATGATAAAATGAGTCGTGATAATGGCCAGTTAATAATGCTTATCCCCTTACAATATCTGGAGCCGATTACTATATCACCTTTACCCGTTCTAACCCCTTCAACTAATCGAACTAAATCGTGTGGATCGTGCGAAAAATCCGCATCCATCTCGCAAATGTATTGGAAACTGTGTTCTAAAGCGTATCTAAATCCCGCAACATAAGCTGTACCAAGACCTTGTTTTCCTTCTCTTTTTAATAGGTGAATTCGATTCTCATATTTCTGTTGAAAGTTTTCAATTAAATCTGCCGTTTTATCCGGGCTGCCATCATCCACTACTAACAATGCAAAACGCTTGTCTAGTTCCATCACAATCGGAACCATGCGCTGCATGTTTTTGTATTCGTTGTATGTAGGTATAATAATTAGGGTATCGTGCTGCATTATTGACCTTTTCCTAAAATCACGGTCGCAATTGTATTTATTAAAATTTTTAAGTCCATTCTCAACGACATATTCTCTACATAAAATAAGTCGTATTTGGTTTTTTCCACAACGTCATCAAACGATTCATCGTATTTCCATTTTACCTGAGCCCAGCCAGTAATACCCGGACGTACACGTAATCTTCTGGAATACAACGGAATTTGTTTTTTAAACTGATCTACAAAAAACGGTCTTTCCGGCCTTGGACCAACTAAACTCATATCTCCTTTTAACACATTCCAAAGTTGTGGAAGTTCGTCAAGGCGTGTTTTCCTCATAAAATTCCCCAACGGAGTAATGCGAGGATCATTTTGTGATGCTAACTGTGGCCCCGATACTTTTTCAGCATCGGCAACCATTGTTCTGAATTTGTATATCGTAAAATTTTTCCCAAATAAACCCACTCGAATTTGAGAATAAATTGCGCCGCCTTTCGAAGTAAGCGGAATTAAAACGAGTAAAAATAACATTACAGGCGAAGCGATAATCAATAAAATTAAAGAAGCCAGTATATCAACTAAACGCTTGGCTACTTTTTCCCACATTGGCATAGGGTCGGGCAACACATCAATTAATGGTAAGCCAAAAATCTGATTGGTTTGATTTAAACCGATAATCATTTGATAGAAATCCGGTAGAATTTTCACCGAAACATTCGGCATATCAATTTGATCCATAATCTGAATCAATTTTCTTGACTCCTCTTGTTCCAATGCCACGATTACGTCATCAACCTGATTTTCCAGAACAATGTTTTTTATCTCTTTGATGTCACCCAATATTGGTTTTTCAATTTCTGAGCATTCTTTCTCAGGCTCTAAGCCTGTTTTTACATATCCGATTACGTCAAGACCTAAAATACGATTCCGATTTAAGTTGGCTTCAACTTCAATTGCATTTTTTCCGGTTCCAATAATTATTGCCCGATGCAATCCAATTCCTTTTTTTGCTTGTCTTTTTTGAACAGAACGAATGAAAATCCTAAAAAAAGACGTACTTATTAATACTAAAACCCAATACGTGATAGCGAAATATTTAGCATTCCCAATATTCCCCGCATTCCAATTCAACTGATCAATGAATAGAAAGAAAAATAAAATCAAGGTTCCGATTATGGTGATTTTACTCACTCTTAATATTTCATCTAGACGAGAAATCAGGTATAAATTTTTGTATAGACCAAAAATGGCAAAAAGAACAACCCAATAGACGCCAAGAATTAATGCAGGAATAAAAACCATGGCCGGAGCAACAGTTGTGCTTGTATCAAGCCATTGCCACTCAAACTTTACCATGTAAAAGGCATACCAAGCTACAATTTGTGCTAGTAAATCAAATAGAACTGTAAGCGAGATATAGCGTACTCGAGTCAATTAAAATGCCCTTTTTTTATTATTATTCGGCCAAAAATAACACTCTGCGGAAGATATCACAAAACAGGAATTGAATAGTGTTTACTTTACTGAAAAAAGATAGCGGCACAAAAGCACGATTAGGCAAATTAACAACAGATCACGGCGAAATTCAAACACCGATTTTTATGCCGGTTGGAACACAAGCAACGGTAAAAGCTGTGCCTCAGCACATTCTAAAAGAGAACGTTAAAGCTCAGATTATTTTAGGAAATACATATCATTTGTATTTACGTCCGGGAAAAGAAACTATTCATAAAGCCGGCGGATTACACCAATTCATGAATTGGGATAAACCCATTTTAACTGATTCCGGTGGATTTCAGGTATTCTCGTTATCAGACATCAGAAAACTAGATGAACGCGGGGCGCATTTTAAATCTCATATTGATGGGTCTAAGCATTTATTTACTCCGGAGAACGTAGTAGATATTCAGCGCAAGTTAGGCTCCGATATTATGATGGTTTTAGATGAATGTCCGGATGCCAATTCAAGTTTTGAATATGCGAAAAACTCCATGGAACTCACTCATCGTTGGGCACTTCGTGGTAGAAAAGCATTTCAGGAAACCGAACCGCTTTATGGACATCGTCAATTTCAATTCGGCATTGTACAAGGAACGATATTCCCCGAATTACGAAAAATATCAGCTGAAAAAATCGCTGTGATGGACTTTGAGGGAAATGCCATAGGTGGATTAAGCGTTGGAGAACCGACCGAAGACATGTATGCCATGACCGATGTGTGTACAGACGTGCTACCGCAACACAAACCACGTTATCTCATGGGTGTTGGAACTCCCGCAAACTTAATTGAATCTGTAGCTCGCGGCATCGATATGTTCGATTGTGTTATGCCTACTCGAAATGCTCGAAACGGTATGATTTTCACTCGAAACGGTAGCATCAATGTAAAAAACTCTAAGTGGAAAGATTTTTTCGAGAGCCCGGACCCGGGATTTCCATCGTTATTGTGCCAAAATCATTCAATGGGATATTTACATCACCTCATCCGTTGTAATGAAATCTATGGAATGTACTTGGCATCAGAACACAACCTCATTTTCTATCTTTGGTTGATGCAAGAAGTTAGAAATCAGCTAGAAAACGGCACTTTTGCAGAATGGTATCCAAAAATGGTAGAGCAGGTTTCAAGAAAACTATAAATCCTTATTGCGCTTTAAGGTGTATCCTTTTTCTTTCGGACCGTAAATTTGTTTGCCGTCTTTATCCATAATTTTTAAATGGTAAGATATTTCATTTGAACGGATGCTTAAAGAAACATAAGCACTTGTACCTTGTTGTACGAATCGGCTCAAATATTCAGGATTTGTAAATTCGACATGACCTGACCATGTATCACCATTTTGTTTAAGCATCATATCCATGTCTTTTAATGGAATTAAATCCTCTTTGGTAATACTCTTTTTTTCAGATTTGCTTTTGATGCTTTTTAAATCATAATGCTGTAATAAAATGCCATCATCTTTTTTACTCAACGCCCAAACTTGTTGATTGTAGGGCTTATCCAGTGTTCGTACAGTTGCTCGTTCGTGAAACAGTAACACACCCGAAATCCCGTCTATTTTGACATCTGTTTGAGTCCACACTAAAACCGTTTTAAAATCATCAGGTCGCTCAGAGATCACAAAAGAACCTTTCAATTCATTTTTAACCGTCTCTACAGAATCTGATGTTGCAAATACACCTAGAATTAGCCAAATGATGACACCTAATTTCATAATTAACTCTCGAATAAATTGTTTTTGAATGATTTAAAATAACCTATTTCCAATGACTTGTATGGGTTATTTATTTTTTACGCTGTTCAGAATATACGTTTTAAAGAGTATTTCAAAATCTAGCCAAATAGAATAATTCTGAAGATAATATTGCTCGTATTTAATTTTGTCTTCTTCTATTGATATTCGGTTTAAGTTCAATTGACGCAAACCTGTCAAACCTGGTTTATAGAATAGTTTTCTTTCTGATGATTGTACTAATGGAGCACCTACAAAAGTCATTTTACCGGTGAATATATAAGCAACCTTTTTAATTCCATTCAACACTTTGTATATCCATTTTTCTTTCTCAAAGAAACTAAGAGTTATTTTTTCTTTTGAATCTCGTTGAAACTCTATTTTTTTTGTTTGATTTGATGATTGCAGAGAAAAAAACAGATTTAATACAGACAACGGAAAGGTTATTATCAATATTAATCCAGATAAAACAATATCTGACAGACGTTTAATAAATTGGTTCCAACCTTTAAAATAGGCAAGGCTCATCTCAACAAACGGAACATCTTCGATATACTCTACATTTGATTTTCCAATTATAAACTCCGCCGATTCCGGAATGATTTTAAAGTGAATTGATTTATCAGAAACCTGAGTAAGAATATTTAAAATCTGGCTGTTTGATATCGCATTCCCATAAAATATTACATGTTCGATATGATGTAATCGCGTTAATTCAGCTACGTGTTTTACCTTCCCTAAAATTGAAATTCCCTCAATCTGCTCGTCCCATTCATCATTATCAGCGATAGCCAAACCTGCTATATCATAATTCCAGCTAACTTTTGATTTAACCAAATTAACTAGAAAATTTGCGTTATTTACATCAGTGACTAATATTACTCTGATAGGCTTCAGACCCGATAACTGAGCAGTTAATCGATTTTTTTTGAATATTGACAATCTTATGAGCACAAGTAATAAAGCTACACTTGGCAAACCTATTAATAAAATCCATCTAGAAAATGCAAATTGCCTCAGGAAAAACGTAATTATTGTAACGGCGGTAAATGCTATAAACGTTGATTTTACTACTTTTATAAGCGTTTGTTTATAACTATTGTATAACTCGTAATAAACAGCTGCAGACAAATAAAACAAGGATAGTAACCCATTTACAACCAAATATTTAATTTCGTATTGTTCTTCAAGGTGATCAAATGAATAAGAATATCTGACAATAAATAGGAGAATCACAACGGCGTTAATTAAGACTAAATCAGCCATAGGCAACATTACTCTTTTAAAAAGCGATATTAGATAACTTAATGAAGCACGTATTACTATCCCCGTATTTACTAAAATGTTAAAAATTATAGAGTAGCCTTTATTAAAATGCTTCTCATAAAACTGAAACATGGCTTTATAAAATAATATGACATAATCAATATTATCCTTCTTTGTACTCTCTCCTTTGTAATGAATAATACTCGTTTCAGCAACATAATCAACTCTATAACCCGCTTGCATTACGCGATAGGAAAGATCAATATCTTCACCATACATAAAAAAACGTTCATCAAATCCTCTCAATTCTTTTAATACGAATGCTCTAAAGAACATAAACGCCCCGGAAAGTACCGGTACTGGAGCATTTGTATCTTCATCCATCCAGCCTAAATAGTAATCTGCGAACTTTTTATTCTTAGGGAATAAAAATGTTAACCCTAATATTTTCCATAACGCTGATAATGGAGTTGGAATAGCACGTTTTGATTCAGGAGCAAATGAACCATCAGCATTTAATAATTTACAACCAGATACACCTGTAGATTTATTCTCTTCCATGTAGGTGTACATGGTGATTAATGTATCTTCCTGAATCAATGTATCAGGATTTATCAGTAGGATATATTTCCCTGTTGCTAAATTGATAGCTTGATTATTTGCTTTACCAAACCCGACATTGCTATCATTTTCTATATAGTGCACATCTTTAAATCGTTGCTTTAAAAACTCAATTGAACCATCGGTTGAGTTATTATCGACTATAAATATTTCAAGTTCTAACTTCTTTTTTGCTCTTTCAATTGAATGTAATAGCTGAGCAATGTATTCCTTTACATTGTAATTAACGATTACTATTGATATATCTATCGTATTAGTCAACTATTCTGGTACTATTATAAAGAGCTCAAAATTAATCTAATTCATTAAGATAGGCACAAAAAAAAAGCCTTGTTATGAACAAGGCTTAGGGGTGTAAAAAAACTGATGAGGCGACGACCTACTCTTCCGCTTGAAGGCAGTACCATCGGCGC
>SBGQ01000149.1 GCA_006226965.1 bacterium
GTCTTTAATAACATTTTGCTCAATTTTTAGGTTTGATGGGAAGTGAAATTCAAATAATTGTACCTTTAGGCGTTTCATTTTTAAAATCGTTCAGAATTCATGAATAAAAATCGCATTGCATTGGCAATCATCAGTTTGGGCTTAACCTATTGTAGCGAACCACCACCGGTAGAAAAAGTTATTTATCAATCAGAATCGTATACACTCACAAATTATAAAGTTGAACAGGGTGATTATAAGGCTAGTGTAGTTTCACCGACTGAAATCAAATCGAATTATTTTAATGAGCCAAGAGATTTAAAGTTTAAGTTCGCGATAAACGGAATCGACAATGAAATGGGCTACGGAGTTGATCATTCAGTTTTATTGTATCCGGATTTAAGTGGTAATGTTGTTTTACCGATTATTCCTTTTGGAAATCAACTCACACAATTGGAAAAGCAAGCCGATAAAACTGCGTTCTTAGAGCCCAATACTAAGGTTACGTTTCAGGTAGATTTAAATCCTGTTTTTGATACCATTACCAAGTCGAAGGTGTTTAAAGGTTCGAATGAATATCAAATAAAAGGCATTTCATCTATTTCGGTTTTGGGAAGCAAGTCGCCTTTGGACTGGGATTTTTCTGGAACTGAAAACCAATTAAAAGATGAAGACGGCGATGGAATTTATTCACTTACGATTACATTTAATCCCGTAAAAGTTGATGGCAACTCCAGAAAATGGACATTGGAAAACTCAATTGCCAAGTACGCTGCGTTCACGTCAGATTTACCATTACTAGATGCTTTGTATAACCTTTCTTTAGATGAGTTAGAAAAACTTAGAACCGATTCCGGTTTTTGGGATACCGGTGCAAAATGGTCGGGAGTTTGGACTCGCGATATGAGTTATTCAATCGTATTGGCATTAGCTTATTTAGATGCTGAAACGGCAAAAGCTTGTCTAAGAGCAAAAGTTAAAAACGACCGCATTATTCAGGATACCGGAACGGGCGGAAGCTGGCCAATTTCATCAGACAGGATGACCTGGAGTTTGGCTGCATGGGAAATTTATGCTGTTACGGGCGATACAAATTGGCTAAACGAAGCGTTTACCGTGATTTCAAATTCTGCAGAAGACGACTTGAAAAACGTATTCTCAAACGATTCTCTCGTTTACGGTGAAACCAGTTTCGCCGATTGGAGAGAGCAGTCGTATCCAAGATGGATGCAGCCTATTGATATTTATACTTCAGAAGCTGCTGATAACGGAATGGTACATCAACATACCTATCAAATTTTAGCTGATATGGCCGAAAGTTTGGGTCAGGATTCCTTAAGCGCACGTTATCAAACCATTGCTGATTATTTGAAAGAGAATATTAATGCAACATTTTGGCAGGAAGAACAGGGGTATTATGCACAATTTACCTACGGTTCGCCTTTCCCAAAAGTCTCGCCGCGAGCAATGGCTTTAGCTGAAATATTTGGTGTTTTATTCGATATTGCTGATGAAAACAAGAAGAAGCAAATAGTATCGTCCACACCAATAGTAGAGTTCGGTATTCCTACTATTTACCCGCAGATTCCAAATATTCCTGCGTATCACAACAATGGAATTTGGCCTTTTGTTCAGGCTTTTTGGAATTGGTCGGCAGCCAATGTTAAAAATGAAAGTGTTCTTACACAGGGCTTAGCTTCTATGTATCGTGCTTCGGCATTGTTCTTAACCAATAAAGAAAATATGCGCGCCGATAACGGTTTCGATTACCCGACCGAAATAAACTCAGACCGACAGCTTTGGAGTGTTGCCGGTAATTTGGCAATGACTTACCGCATTTTCTTCGGGATGAGATTTGAGCCGAATGGATTGCGTTTGGAGCCAGTAATTCCTCAGGCTTTTGCAGGTAAAAAAGAATTACAGAATTTTAAATACAGAAATGCAGACTTATCGATTAAGGTAGATGGATTCGGTAGCAAGGTAGCTACTGTGAAAATTGATGGTGAGATTCAAAAAGATGCGTTTATTCCGGCTAATGTAAGCGGAACACATACCATTGAAATTACATTAGATAATCAATCATTCAATCAAGACGGAATCCATTTGGTTGAAAATTTATATGCGTTAGAAACGCCGATTTTAAAAGAAACAAACCGCGGTTTTGAGTGGGATTCAATAAATGGTGCAGTTGCATATGAAGTTCTTCGAAACGGTTTAGCTGTTGATACGGTTGAAGTAACAAATTATCAAACCAAAAGAGAATCGGTTGTTGCAAACTGGCAAGTTCGTTCCTTGGCAAATGACCAACTCTTAAATTCTTTTTATTCTGAGCCATTGTCTAAAACCCTTCCGGCAGCAGAAATCTGGATTGAGGCCGAACGATACGGAACACGCGAACGTGTTGGCGCAACAGGTTATCGTGGTTATGGATTCTTGAAATTAGACGTTGATTCGACCAAGACATCAGATGTGAAAATGTTAGTTTACCCCAATAATGGAGGTGACTATTGGCTCGATTTCAGATATGCAAACGGGAACGGACCAATAAACACGGAGAATAAAACCGGAATTCGCTCATTGTATGTGAATGGTGAATGGATGGGAAGCAGCATATTCCCGCAGCGAGGAACCAATGAGTGGAGTAATTGGGGATTTTCAAACAGAATTAAAGCAACACTAAAAACCGGTCGCAATGAAATTGAATTGCGCTATGAATCATACAACGCAAATATGAACGGCGAAGTAAACGGATTTTGGTTGGATGCAATGCGATTAGTGAGAAGCGAGTAATGATTATTCGTAATGTGTCCACATGCGAATTATCTTAACAATTTTTTGGTCTTCAAAGATTTGATAAACCAATCGGTGCTGGATGTTTATCCTTCTTGAATAAGCACCTGTTAAATCACCGACGAGTTTTTCGTATGGTGGATATTCCTGAAGAGGATTAATCTTTAAAATTTCTAAGATTGGCTCAGCTTTGTCTTTTAAGCCGGATGAATTTAATTTTTTTGCATCTTTTTGAGATTGTTTGGAAATGATGAATGTACATGATTATCAATCGAGTGTATTATCACAGTCTTCGATGGATGTAGTTAATCCTTCTTTTATGGATTCGATCATTCCGGGAATTCCGGAAAGAAATAGTGTTTCCTGAATAGCTCTCCAATCAAACTCATTAATTAAAACGGCATTATTTCTTTTATCTAAGATTTGAATCGGTTGATGTGTATCTGCAATTTCATTTTTGATGTTAAAAATTTCATTTTGAAATTAAATGGCTGTAATAGTTTTCATAGTGGAACTGAAAAACATTCTTAGATTAAGTGAAATTTAAACACACATCACTTTATAACAACAGAACTCAATTTCATTAACTGCTCATTCAATAATTGAGAGTTTTCTAAACCAAATTCGGTTGTTATTTGCTTGAATTCGTGTAGCCTGATTTGAATTAGGGTTTCAATCAATTCTTTGCCGTTTTCGGTAAGAGTTAATGAAATGGCTCTCTTATCCATCGGATGTTTGATTTTTTGAACAAGCCCTTTTTTCATTAATTCACCGATCATGGTAGTTACAGAACCCGATGTTAATACACTAGCTTCCATAATTTCAGCTGCTGTTAAGGAGTTTGGAAACTTTCGCCTTAGTGCTGCTAAAGCCTGAAACTGAGAATGTGTAATGGAATAGGCTTTACAATGTGCATTAAGCGTTTGGTCTAACAATTGTGCACATCGCATCAGACGAAATAGAAAAGCGGTGTTTGTATCATGAAAAAGTGAATCGGGGTCACTTTGTTTCCATTCGGTAAAAAACTGTTCAACAAAATCAGGGGTAAATTTTTTTTCCATGATGAAACTATTTTGAAATTCAAATGTAATATCTTGAAATCAAGATAAATTTCAAACAATAAGTTTACCGATGCAAACAAAGCCTAAAAAAATTTCAAGCAAAGAAGGCGTTTTACTTTCTACCGGAAAAGATATAATGAGTATCAAGCTCAATACAACTCATACGAACGGACAATTTTCACTGGTGGAGCGATTAGTAGCTGCTCAATTTCAATCGCCGCCACAATTTCATGCTCATGAGGATACAGATTGGCTGTGTTACGTGCTAAGTGGAACGCTTCATTTTTACAACGCTGATATTGAATATGTATGTAAACAAGGAGATTGCATATATCTTCCTCGATTAACGTATTTCAGATGGGCTAATCCGTATGATGTGGATGCCAGATGTTTGATTTTTTATACACCCGGAGGATTCGAAGGTTTTTTTGAAGAAGTAGTTCCGCTAATCGGTAAAAAGACAGATCATATCGGTGAATATGACAAAACTTTGAATGAAATTCTTGCAGTTCAGGATAGATATAAAATCATCAGAAAGCCCTTGGGCGAGCATTAATAAAAAAGCCCTCGGAGCGAGGCTCAACGAGGGCTAATGCAAGTAGTGATAGAAGACCGCAATTTGGGCTGCGGAAAACCATCGTTTAGTTCTAAGTTTTGTTTAAATACGACGAATCGTATTCCACAAGAATGTAAATGCTGAAACGAAAAAAAGCAAGAGTCAGTACACAAATCAAATCAGACTTTTTACAGGTATCAACAAAACAAAAAAGGGTTAATCCTTGCGGAATAACCCTTTTT
The DNA here is from genome assembly GCA_006226965.1 of bacterium. Taxonomy (GTDB): domain Bacteria; phylum Bacteroidota; class Rhodothermia; order Balneolales; family M1805; genus M1805. The sequence goes on from SBGQ01000149.1 coordinate 4,629, forward strand.
ATTTTCAGTTTATTCAAACTTAGTTTTTGAGGAATCCTCTCAACACCGTTTGTAAAATACCACCGTTGCGATAGTAATCAACCTCAACCGGAGTGTCGATTCTACAGGTTGTTTCAAACTCGGTCTTTGCACCGCTTGCTGAAACAGCAGTTACCTTAACGGTTTCTTTTGGCTTTAAGCTGTCATCAATATGTATGTGGAAAGTTTCGGTACCATCTAGTCCTAATACAGAAGCATTTTGACCTTCTTTGAACTGTAATGGTAACACGCCCATTCCTACTAAGTTAGAGCGGTGAATGCGCTCAAATGATTCAGCAATTACAGCTTTGATACCCAATAAGAAGGTGCCTTTTGCAGCCCAGTCACGGGATGAACCTGTTCCGTATTCTTTTCCGGCTAAAGCAATTAAGTTAGTTCCGTTTTCTTTGTATTGGATGGAAGCTTCATAAATGCTGGTTACTTCACCGGTTGGTAAGTAGGTAGTCATACCGCCTTCGGTTCCCGGAGCCATTTGGTTTTTCAAACGGATGTTTGCAAAGGTTCCGCGAGTCATAACTCGGTCGTTACCGCGACGTGAACCGTAGGAGTTGAAATCGTCTTCAGCAACTTTGTTGTCTTGTAAGAATTTTCCGGCCGGAGAAGATTTTTTGATATTACCTGCCGGTGAAATGTGGTCAGTAGTGATAGAATCGCCCACTTTTACCAAAACTCTTGCGCTTTCAATGGCTTTGATTGGCGCTAAATCCATACCTAAATCCACAAAGAACGGTGGTTCTTGGATATATGTAGAAGCATCGTCCCAATTGAATAACTCACCGCCTGTAACAGGAATGGCATTCCATTCTTCGTTTGAATCAGCGATTCCGTTATACATTTTGTTGAAGATATCTGGACGAACGGCATTGTCTAAATGAGCTGCGATTTCGTCGCTTGTCGGCCAAATGTCTTTCAAATAAACAGGATTGCCTTTTTGGTCTTTACCGATTGGGTCGTTTGCTAAGTCGATATCAACTGTACCGGCAATGGCGTAAGCCACAACCAATGGAGGCGAAGCCAGGAAGTTAGCTTTTACGTTTGCATGAATACGACCTTCGAAGTTTCTGTTTCCTGAAAGTACACCGGATACAATCAAATCGCCTTCTTTAATCGCTTTTTCAACAGCATCAGGAAGTGGACCTGAGTTACCGATACAGGTTGTACAACCGTAACCAACCAAGTTGAATCCTAATTGATCTAAGTAAGGTGTTAATCCTGCTTCATTCAAATATTCAGTAACTACGCGAGAACCCGGAGCCAAAGAAGTTTTTACGAAAGGTTTAACTCGCAAGCCTTTTTCAACTGCTTTTTTAGCTACAATACCTGCGCCCAACATTACACTTGGGTTAGATGTGTTTGTACATGATGTGATGGCAGCAATTACAACATCACCATGGTGCATATCAACGGTAGTTCCATTTTTGTACACGCCTTTGTTTGCCAATTTATCAGCAGTTAAAGAGAAACCTTTGGTTGCTTCGGTACTTGTGAGTGACTTGTTGAATTCTGATTTAACATCTTTTAAAGCAATGCGGTCTTGCGGACGTTTTGGGCCTGCTAATGAAGGCTCAACAGTTGATAAATCCAAGAATAAGGTATCAGTGAAAACCGGATCTGTGGTTTCATCCGTACGGAAAAGACCTTGCAATTTAGTATAGCGTTCAACTAATTGAACGGTAGCTTCATCACGGCCGGTTCTTCTCATATAACGTAACGATTCATCGTCGATTGGGAAGAAGCCCATGGTTGCTCCGTATTCAGGTGCCATGTTTGCGATGGTTGCGCGGTCAGGCAAGCTCATGTTGCTGATACCATCACCATAAAACTCAACAAATTTACCTACTACGCCTTTTTTGCGAAGCATTTGAACAATAGTAAGGGTTACATCGGTTGCAGTAACGCCTTCTTTTGCTTTACCTGATAATTTGAAACCGATTACTTCCGGCAATAACATGTAAATAGGTTGGCCAAGCATAACAGCTTCTGCTTCAATACCGCCAACACCCCAACCAACGATACCGAGACCGTTAATCATGGTTGTGTGTGAATCTGTTCCTACTAATGAATCAGGATAAGCAACTACGCTGTCGTCTTCAGGGCGGGTCCAAACGCCTTTTGCCAAATACTCTAAGTTTACTTGGTGAACAATACCACGTCCCGGAGGAACAACACCAAAGTTATCAAACGCTTTTTGTCCCCAACGGAGGAATTCGTAACGCTCGCGGTTTCTTTCGAATTCTTTTTTCACGTTGTGCATGAAAGCAAATTCAGAACCGAAAGTATCAACCTGAACAGAGTGGTCGATTACGAGGTCAACCGGAACAACCGGGTTAATTTTTTTAGGATCGCCGCCCAAACGTTTCATAGCAGAACGTAAAGCGGCCAAATCTACTACAGCAGGTACTCCGGTGAAATCCTGAAGAACCACACGAGCCGGTTTAAAAGGAATTTCAACATCTTCAACTTTTTGAGGATTGAAGGAAGCCACTTTCTTAACATCGGCTTCTTCAACTACATAATTATCACATTCTCTTAAAACCGCTTCTAATAAAACTTTAATGGAAAATGGGAGTTTGTGAATGCCGGGATAGCCTTGTTCTGCAAGTTTATCCAACGAATAAGCGTATGCTTTTCCGGTACCGGTATCGAATTGGACACGTGTTCCGAAGTAATCTTTTCTGCTCATAGTGGAACTAAAATCAAATTTTGGTTTGGATTAAATAGTGCCCCAATATAGGGAATAAAAGCGATTTTATCAGGGTTTATGATAGGTTTAAGCTTATTTGAAAACAGAAAGAGGGTGTGCTTTTCTTACGCTTTTTTACAGCATCAGCCCAAGAGACGCTTTATTTTGAAAAACAATGTGAATTGAGGTTCTATTTTCACTGTTACCTCTTGAATGAAGCAGCGTTTCTGCAGCTGCACAAAAAGTAAATTATGTCCATTATTGATATCGCGATATTCGCAACCTATTTCCTCACTATGTTGGGAGTCGGTGTGTACTTTATGCGCAAAAACGAAAGTACAGAAGATTATTACGTCGGCGGACGTTCGATGGGAGCTTGGCATGTAGGCATGTCGGTAGTAGCAACAGATGTAGGCGGCGGTTTTTCCATTGGGTTAGGCGGTTTGGGTTTCATGATCGGTGTTTCAGGTTCATGGATGCTGTTTACCGGATTAATCGGCGCATGGATTTCTGCTATTTTTCTGATTCCAAAAGTGAGCAAAATCGGGAGAGAAGTAAACTTGTTCACGTTTCCGCAGGTGTTTGATTATTTCTTTAATAAACGGGTTGGTCTGATTGCCGGAATTATCTCAGCAATTGGATACGTGGGATTTACAAGTTCACAGATTTTGGCCGGAGCAAAGTTGGCATCAGCAACGTTTAACGGTTTAACATTAACAGACGGTATTTTATTGATGGGTTTAATTGCGGTGATTTATACGGTTTTGGGTGGTATAAAAGCCGTGATTTACACCGATACGATTCAATGGGCGGTGCTGATTTTCGGGTTAGTAGGTATAGGAATACCGCTTGGTTACACAGCTATCGGCGGCTGGGACTCAATCGTGCAAACCGTGGAGCCTGAAATGTTGAGCTTAACTAATATTCATTGGCAAGATTTAGTGAATTGGGCAGTAACAATTATTCCGATTTGGTTTGTCGGGATGACACTTTATCAACGTATTTATGCCTGTAAATCAGAAAAAGAAGCAAAAAAAGCTTGGTTTATTGCAGGCTTATTAGAGTACCCGATAATGGCGTTTATGGGTGTTTTATTGGGTTTATTTGCACGTGTTGCGTTTATGCAGGGTATGTTTGCCGAGTTCGGATATACACATTTGGAAAGTTTAGATGCCGAAATGGGATTGCCGATTTTCTTAAAAACCATTTTACCGTTTGGTTTGTTGGGACTCATGCTTTCGGCGTATTTCAGCGCGATAATGTCAACCGCGGATAGTTGCCTGATGGCAGCTTCGGGAAATGTTGTAACCGACATCATTGAACGGTTTTTTAAAATCGAACCGGCAAAATCTTTACGCTTATCGCAATGGGCGACCTTGGCAATAGGTGTATTAGCCATAATACTTGCCGCTTCCATGACAAACGTGTTGGAATTGATGCTTCTCTCCTACGCTTTTATGGTTTCCGGATTATTTGTTCCGATAATCGGAGCCTTATACTGGAAACAATCAAGCTCGGTCGGGGCGATTTTAGCCATGATTGGCGGTGGATTAACAACAATCAGTCTTAGTTTTTCGGGTTGGAATTTACCGCTCGGTTTAGACCCAAACGTGTTTGGGATCAGTGTGAGTTTGGTGCTTTTTGTGGGCGGAAGTTCGATTTGGGGAGATGAAGCTTGGTAACATATATGATTAAAATTTGATTGATTCCCTATTCTGCAATAAGTACTATCTGCTCATCATTTTATTAATCGGGATTATATGCTCAACGAATTAATGACACTCCGCCATTATTTACACAAACATCCTGAGGTTTCAGGAAATGAAATTCAAACGCAGAGGTATTTGAAAAAATGGATTACAGATAAGGGGTTACAGATGAGGGAAATCGGTCGTTACGGATTGCTTATCGAACAGAAAAAGAAAGCATCGCGTAAGTTTGTTGTTCGGGTAGATTGTGATGCCTTGCCTATTCAGGAAATCAGTACAAAACCCTATACATCGGAAGTTGATGGAGTTATGCACGCCTGTGGGCACGACGGACACACCACGAGCGGAATCGGACTTGCTCTTGAGTTAGAAAAAAATCCCATTGAAGGTATTCAAGTTGATATTATGATTCAGCCGGCGGAAGAAAACGGAGAGGGTGCACGTTCCATTTTGGATGATGCGAATTTCGACATCAAACAATACGAATCGGTGTTGGCGTATCATAATTTACCGGGTTATCCTTTGCATGAAATCGTAACCAAATACGAGGCTTTTACTCCGGCAGTAACAACGCTCATCATCAAACTAAAAGGGAAAACTTCACATGCTGCCGAACCTGAATTTGGGTTCAATCCGGCTTTAGCGATGAGTGAAATTACCATAGAAACTCAAAAAAGAGTTAAAAACGATGTACACGATTTACTTTTGATAACTCCTGTTTATTCGGTGATGGGTTCAAAATCGTACGGGGTTTCAGCCGGTTATGGTGAGTTGCATTTTACGGTTAGATGTTTAACCAATTCGGAACTTGATACAGCCTGTTTGTCTTTAGAAAAACTGGCTACAGAAATAGCCCAAACAAATCAGATTGAGACTGAATTCATGTTCGCAGAGACCTTCCGCTCCATCCAAAATGATGAAAAAGTTGTTCGTGCGATGGAATTATCAGCCCAAGAAAATGGGTTTTCGTTAACTCGAAGAGATGCGCCGTTTAAATGGGGCGAAGATTTTGGGTTGTTTACCGAACAAATTCCCGGTGCCATGTTCGGTATCGGTTCGGGTGAACATCATCCCGCTTTACACAATCCCGATTACGATTTCCCGGATGAAATTTTAGATACCGCCGTTAAACAATTGTATTCAACACTCGAGATTTTAGCTGAAAAATGATGACGATTTTCACATCAACCAAAGTATAAAAGGAAGAAAATCGTGCAAAAAAAGGGCAAAAAAATGATACTCTGAAAAGAATGGGTTACCTTAAGACATTGATTATCATAAAAGCGGTACAAAGATGTTGGTACGTTCATTTATTCCATTATTCGTTGCCTTAATGGCATTTTCATCATGTAAAGAAGAATCTAAAACAGATTACACTATTCCAAAATTTGAACCGGCTGATGGAACGTCCTTGTTCATTTTGGGGCAATCACGAAATACTGAAATGGCAGCCTATATCGGTTCTGTGAAAAGTGACCCAACTCCTGCCGGGTTCGCCTATTACACGAATTTGAATTACGGTGTGCCAAATGTTGATATCGATGACGCCGAAGAATTTATTAGTCAATATGGCGATGCAGTTTTGCAATTGGCTATTTGGACAGGCGGTAATTATTCGTCAACTCGCCCGGGTTATTATTTGGATGAAATAGTTAAAGGTGAAAAAGACCAAGGTATTCGTCAGTTGGCGGAAGCTGTAAAAGCATTAGAGCGTCCGGTTTTCATCCGTTTTGGTTACGAATTTGATGGCTATCACAATGCTTATCCGCCGGAAAAGTATAAAGCCGCCTATCGTTATTTTGTTGATAAAATGCGCGGTTGGGGCGTTAAAAATGCAGCGTATGTATGGCATTCTTGGGGTGTAACTCCTTATTACGGTTCCGATGATTTCCCGGAAGAATATCCGGCTTTGGGAGATGGTGTTTCTGCTAGCTACGATTTATGGTATCCCGGAGATGAATATGTAGATTGGGCAGCGCTTTCGATATTCGGAACGGGATGGGGAAACCTGAATACAAATACGTCAATCCAAAGTTTTATATCGTTAGCAAAAATGCACGGAAAACCAATTATGATTGCGGAATCTGCGGCAATAAAAACGGCATCAACTAGGGACAGAAGTTGGGTTATACCGAACGGAACATGGTTTAACAATATGTTTTCATTATTGGAAAACAATCCTGAAATAAAGGCATTAACGTATATCAATGTAGATTGGGAAGAAAGCAGTACAACTACAACTTGGGGTAATACGCGCATTCAGGCAGCATCAACAGGTGCACAAGAAGCTTGGTTTCAGGGTTTAAACACGTTGCAGCATTCCAGTGATGATTTGTATTCCAAACTCGGATATAAAAAATAGAGTTGTTTTTTTCGTGGATGTGCTTTTAGAGCAAGGTATTGGGCGATTTTAATAATTCACCTAAGGTGAGAACTCCGCGTTTTTTCAGACGTTGGAGTAGTTTCATAAACAATAAAGCCGACATATACGCATCTCCTAAAGCAGTATGCCTGTTTTCAATCGGAACGGAAAATTCATCACAAAACACATCTAACTGAAAAGATTGCGTTCCTGCAACCTGCGGCTCGAACCGTTTCGGATTCACTCGTTTCAGTAAATCCACTATGTCGAGCACCTTGTTTTGCAGCTTTAAGCCTGCAAAATGTTCAGTTAGCGCTTGTTGAATCCATTGTAAATCTAAAGAAACTGAAAACCCGACAATAACCGCATCACCCAAAAACTCCAGAAATTGAGCCAGACCTTCACTAAGGACAACTTCATTTCCTGTGGCACCAACTTCACCGTGAATTTCAGCTTGTTTGTTGTTGGACTGAATAGGAAATCGAACGTCAAAACTTGAAGAAACCGAAATAAGTTGGTTTTGAAGCGCAATCGCTCCGATACTTATCAGAGAATCGTTTTTATTGATTCCGGTGCTTTCGCAATCTAAAATCACGAACCGCTGACTAAAAATCGATGCCTTTTTATCTGGATTAAAATTCAACCGGGCATAGGTATTCAACCGATGGTCTTCAAAAGAAATGGGTTTGCGTTTCCACCACATCATATCAGTTGAAAAAAGCGGTTTGAAATCGAATCTCGATGATTTCTTGTAGTTCTTTAATCGGTCTAAACGCCTGCTTTAATTGCTGTTTTTCCAGATTGCTTAGCTCATTAATCGGAATGTAGCGACCGTTTGAATTACTTTTTAAGCCCGTTTTCGCTCTAAAAAAAAGCAGCACTTCGTAGGCTTTTGCGGCTTCTTCGAGCAAGGCGGCAATAGATGGGTTTTCGCTTTTAACAGCTAAAAAACGGTTTACAGTAGAACTTGATTCGATAAATCCTTTTTCAAAAGCCAATAATCGGGCGGCATCACATAAAGGCATTAAGGCTCTTTTTTTGATGTCGAACGTGTCGGCGTGGTCGCCTTCATGTTCCAAAACCATATTCTTGAAAAATCCCAAGGGCGGCGGATTTTGAAGTGCGTTTTTTGCCAGATAATTCAAAAAAATAGGCTCTCTTTGAATCTCTTTTTGAACATGGGCCTTTAATTGATTCGTTAATTCTAATGACCCGTGTACCTGTCTGAAATCAAAAAATATGGTTGATAACATCACAGCTTTTGGGTCGGCAGCTTGAATCCAAGAAGAAAAAATCTGCTTCCATTCGGATAACGTTTTACACCACTTGGGGTTTGTTGCCATCATATCGGCGGGACATTCATAGAAACCGCATTCGAACAAACGAGTATTCACATGCTGAGCTAACTGTAAAAAATAAGCCTGATTACCACCGTCGGCAAAAACGAGAGCGTTGTCAACGTCGGTTCGGAGTAACTGCTCTTCTCTTCCTTCGCTTCCCAAACTCAGCCAAACGAAATCGCAACTAGTGGGATGTTCATCAACAAATTCATCAATCGCTTTTTTTGTGATGCAATCGTTGATGTGGTTCACAAAACTATTCACAAAACCGACGTCGTTCCCTTGTTCCAAATGGTGTAGAATAATCTGTTCCGTTTGATTGCGTATCTCAACAATTTCAGCCCAATCGGAACTTCTCTTTAATCGTTTGATAAGTGCTGCCGGATGGTCTTTACGCTGAACTAAAACATCGTGATCTGAAATAATACCTGCTACTTTACTCTGCGTTGTTCCGTCTTCCGTTACAACCAAATGATGGATTCCCAAGCGTAGCATTTGGGTTTGTATTTCCGCGAGTTTGATGTCCGGCTTAACGGTGAAAACAGGTGAACTCATAATAGAATTAACCGGAATATCGGTGCTCAGGCCTTCGGCAACAACTTTATTTCGTAGGTCTTTGTCCGTAACGATACCAAGTGGAAATTCATTTGAATCTTTTATGATGATTGAGCCTACACGTTTGTTGCTCATGAGTTTAGCGGCTTCTTTTATGCTGGTTTCCAATGAACAGCAAAGAACGTGTTTTGGGTAATCGAAAAGGATTTCTTCTGTCTGATTCGATGCAAATAAAGCACCCGGTTTCCCGATTCTTACAACGGCTTGTCCGCTTGCATAACCTGAAGCGAAGTACAAGGCAAAGGATTGGTTTTCGGAAAGGCAACGTTGAAATTCATCGACGGGAATGGCGTAAACCAAAGCTTCTTCTTTGCAAATGGCAGACATCACATAAGACTGATTACTGAGAATTGAACGAACGCCGAATGTATCACCCGATTCACAAAAATCAACCAGACGTTCTTTTCCGTTTTCGGTTCTGCGAAGTTCCACAACACCCTGCCGCATTACATAACAAAAGCCTGAATTCGGGGCATTTTCTTCGAATAAAACGGCACCCTCTTCAACATAACGGACATGAATTTTTTCCGCTAAGTGATAGCGGTTTTCTGCACTTAAAAATTGATAAGGCGGAATGTCTTTTAAGAAATAGGCGATGCGGTCCGCAATTAAATTCATAGCCAATAAGTTAGTCCCGCTAGGAATGTAATAAATTAGTTGATAATGGTTGAAATGATGATAAGATGAATGAATACAAAATGAATCAAATGATGTGATTCTGGTTCACATCATCAAACGACAACAAAAAACTGTATTTTTGAGCCATGAAAAAAGTACTACATGTCGATTTAGGGAAAATAGATTATCAGGCTTGTTGGGATTTGCAAAAGCAGATACAAGCTAAAATCATGCAAGAAAAAAGAGCATTTCAGAAGGGTTTAATGCAAAATGAAGATCGTTTGCCCGATGTTTTATTGTTTGTAGAACATCCGCATGTTTACACTTTGGGGAAGTCAGGCAGTGAATCGAATTTATTAGCAAATGAGGCTTTTCTAAAACAAATTGAAGCCACGTATGTGCCTATTGATCGTGGTGGAGATATTACCTATCACGGTCCGGGTCAGCTAGTCGGTTATCCGATATTAGATTTAGACCGCTATTTCACCGACTTACATAAATATCTGCGTTATTTAGAAGAAATTATGATTCAGGTTTGTGCCGATTATGGTTTTGATGCGGGTAGAAAAGAATCGTTAACCGGAACTTGGGTTGGGGAAGAGAAAATTTGTGCGATGGGAGTTAAATGTTCTCGTTGGGTTACACTTCACGGATTTGCCTTAAATATGAATCCCAATCTTGAGTATTTCAATTATATCGTACCCTGTGGAATAACAGACAAAGGAGTTACGAGTTTAGAAAAACTCAGCGGAAAAAAAGTGAATGAGCAGGATGTAAAAGAAAAAGTTCTCACTCACTTCTCGCGTTTATTCGAAGTAGAAATAGAGCAAATTACACTTCAAGATTTGTTATCGCGTATTCAGGAATGATTCTGTGCAGTAACAAATAATCGGGGTTCTACTATTTTTTAGTCTGGCACAGTTCGACCAAAACACCATTTGAGCTTTTTGGGTGTAAAAAAGCAACTAATTTATTATCAGCGCCTGATGTAGGTTCATCCTGTAATAATTGAAATCCTGCTTCTTTTAAACGAATCATTTCAGCGCGAATATCTTCCACTTCGTATGCCACATGATGCATGCCTTGCCCTTTTTTTTCAATGTAAGTGGCAATAACAGAATCCGGCGCAATCGCACCAAGAAGTTCAATTTTGGATTCGCCAACTTGGAAAAAAGCAGTATCAACTTTTTGAGCTTCCACTACTTCGCGTTTGTAGCAAGTGGTATTTAATAGGGTTTCCCAGGTTTGAATAGCGTCTTCTAGATTTGAAACGGCAATGCCAATATGTTCGATGCGAATCATGTTATTCCCTTTAAAATTTTCAATTCTACAAAAGTACAAATTGATTGGTTTTAGGAAAAGAACCGATTGATGAAGAAAAAAAATCCGCCAAAAGAACGTGGTGGATTGAATAAATAAGGTAGTTGGACTAAAGAACTTCCTAAATAGGAATCAAAAATAAACGGAATAACCCAAATTAAAACTTTGGAAAACGATGCCGTCGAAATTAAGGCGTTCATAAAAAACACCGAATCCGGCATGCTTATAATGGTATTTAAAGCCGGTTTTCATCGTTGATGTCGGAAACAGTTCTGTTGATGTATCATTACCGACAAGCATTCCGGCGTAATCAAAATGTAATGAAACGGGTTTTATCCAGTAATAATCACTTGTAAAACCAAAATACATACCATTGCTGCGTTTTCCGTTTACTTCGAATGCTTGATAACCGATTTGAATTGCAGCCTCAGAACGAGGAAAGTATCTCATTTTTCGTTCAATGGCGGCATGGAATTGATGCAAAGATTTCGTTGCATATTGTTCATTCCATTGGCGATAATCTACATCAAGCCCCCAATAATCGATGCGCCATTTCGCAGCTAAAGAAAAATTTTGATCTACCTGATCAAACAGATAATAGGAGTGGTCGAAATCTAATTGCAAAGAATACAGTTTATTACTGTCGTAACTTCTCAATCCCGTGTTGTTGTAGGATGTTGGATAAAAAGGGTAAGGATTATAGTAAGCTGAGTATTCCGAGGCGTCAAATTTTTCGAAATACAGGAGTGCAGGAAGGTTTTCAAAGAAGATTTCAAATATCCAACCCCAGCCGTCATCGTCGTCTTCAGTACTGGAGTCGGAATCGCCGGATTTTGATCCGCTGATTTTATCTTCAACTTTATCGGTTTTTGATTGGGCAACAGCGGTTGAAATAGAACCGCTGCTTAATAAAAATCCCAAAATAAATGAGCGTAACAGTAACTTTCCCATAAGTAAATTTAGTCAAATGCGAATGCACAAACGCATTGATTTTTAGAAAGTTATGTGCGAAAGAACATTAATTATTTGATGAGAAGCATTTTCCCGTTAACGCGCTGAATTCCAAAACTAGGAGAATGAGCAGTTAAGGTATATAGATAGGTTCCCGATGCTAAGCCATGTAAATCAACTGGAATTTGATTTGAACCGCTACCAAATTGTGCATTTTTAGTTAAAACAAGATTTCCTCTTATTGAATAAACCTGCAATAAAACCGTAGCTGAATTGCTCATGGAAAAGCGTATAGTAGTAGTTGGGTTAAACGGATTCGGGTAATTTCCATCGAGTGCAAAAGTAAGGGGCGTTTTGGCATCATCTTCAATTGATGTAGGAACAGAATTAGCGCCTTCATTTATCCATGTTTCGATTAATGTAATTTGTTCAGAACTTAAAGAACCGCCTTGAGGCATTCTGCCTCCTTTTGAGGGATTCGCTTTAATTTTTTCTACTAATGGACTTAGAGCGGCATTACCCGGACTTACAATTTTGATACCATATTGGGCGCCGGTACTGTTCATTACTGCTGAATACGAGTTAAGTGTAACACCGCTTGTGCCGCCATGGCACCCCGTACAGTTGGCAGAAAAAATTGGTTGAATTTGGGATGCATAATCAACTTGTGCAAATGTGTTAGTGAATGTGATAATGCAAAAAAGTATAGCTAAGCTTATTAATTTCATTAGGTTGAACCTCCATTAAGTTGAGGCAGTAAATACAAAAAGTCAGAATTTGTTCCAAAAAAATTGTGTTAGTCCGCTAAAAAAAGAAAGGATTCGTTTTTTTTCAGCCATGCTTCGTGTTCACGATATTCAGAATCAAACTCAAGAACTTTATTCCAAAAAGATTTACTATGATTTAAATGAAATAAATGGGCTGCTTCATGAGCGTACAAATAATAGCGTATCTCAACGGGACACTTAATCAAACGATAATTAAAAGAGAGATTTTTTTTTGATGAACATGTTCCCCATTTCGTTTTTTGAGAGCGGATAAAAACACGTTCATAGCTTAATCCATTTCGCTGAGCAAACTCTCTGAACTCTCTCGGTATAATAGTTCTCGCAAAATACTGATACAAACTTGTTTTGAGTTCTGCTAAAGGTGTTTCATTGGGATTGAAAGGGATTTTGGCTATGATTTGTTCTTTTTGTTTATCCCACAGAACGGAATTGGAAGCATGAGTTATTATCTCAAAGGGAATCCATTTTCCGCCTAGAAATAAAAAAGGTTTGCTTGCTTCTTCGGGTAATTCCGGTTGCGACTTTTTGGCAATGCGATTCAGTGTTTTATTAATCCATTCGGCATGTTCTAAAGCAAATTGAATCAATTCGTTTTCGCGAACATATAGTGGTCCGCTTACACGAATGCGCATCATATTTACAGAAATACGCATATTTATTTGACGAGCTTGTTTACGTAACTCAAGTTTTGGCCAATGGCCTGGAATCTGCATCATCCGATAAGATTATAAATTTTCTATTGATTTCAGTTGCTCTTTAGCTCTGTCAAAATAGTCGGTGTTAGTTTTGGGGACTTTTCTCAACCATGATTTAGCAGATTTGAAATCTTGTTTGCTTATACAAATATGCCCTAAGTAATAACAAATCGCTCCGTAATAATATCGATTTGAATATTTTTTTAAACTCATAGATGCGCGTAATGCTCGGTTAAAGAATTGTTCGGCCTGCGAGGTTTGGTGAATGCTCAAGTAAACATTGGCAATCCTGAATGCTGCGGATTCTTCAAAAAAAACATACGTATCGGATTTCATATAGGTAGAGTCATTCAATAAATTGATGGATTTTGGAAGTGCTTCAGCGGCAGATTCAGAAGAGCAGTAAATTTGAATAAGACGTTTGGCGTAAAATGGATTATTCGGGAATAATCGTACAAGCTCTTCAAATCCGTTTTCAGCTAAATCGTGCTTTTTTTCATAGTTCTCGTTTATATTCGCCAGGAAATAAAGACTTTCATATTTCAGGAAAAGACCATTCTCTGCAACATAAGCTAATTGCGAAAGTCCTTTTTCTTTATTTCCGTCTGGTAAGGCCCAATTTATTTTTTGAAGCCAAGGATATTCTTTGGGTAAATAATCCATGTAATATTCATAAAGCCCGTCACCAAACTGAATATCAACTAAATCAGGTTGAATTTCTTTTAATGTGAGGAGCGATTCTATACCGATTCGTGCATAGTTTAAACTCTTAATCCATTCATCTCTGTTAGCATATTGCCTTGCCAAAAATCCATTAGCCAAAATTTTTAGAATTAAAGCATCAGTGTGGTAGGCGTGCTCTTGTAAAACACGAGTTGCTTCATAATCACATTTCTTAAAGTGATAGAAAAACTCTGCATCTCTCGATTCATCAATTATATTGGGGAGAATGTTCCACCAAAGTTCCAAACCTGACCAAAAATTCCAGAATGGATGTTTGGGATATTTTTCTTGATAGGGTTTTAATATAGTTCTGGCGGCAACAAATTTTAGATTATAAAGAGAATCAAGAGCAAGAGATACGCGTTGCTGAAATAAGCTGTCAGATAGTAAAACAGGTTGCGCTTTAACCGAAGTGCATAGAAAAGCACTAAACACAAAAATGAAAGCGAATAATAGAACCTTAGGTTTGTTCACTCATATTGTTGATTACGCCGGAAGCCAATTGTTGTGCTTCCTGTAAAAGCGGAACTACCGATTCTGCAACTTTTGAGAGCGTTTTTACTCGAGTTGAGTCGGGTAATGTGTAATACTTGCGTACTTCTTCGACGTATTTTAGCTGATCTATCATTTTGAAAACAGGTTCAACCTTATGAACGAGAGCACGAACGTTTTCTAAATTTCCGCTTACTTCCGGGTTTTTTAATTGGTCGTGAAAATGACGTAAACTTTTTTGAAGCAGGTTGAAAAACTGGGCTTTATCAGCGTGGGTTTCAAGCAAAGGAAGAATAGAATTCAAATTAATTTTTCTATCCCCGTTTGATTGTGGGCTACCAAGAAGCTTGATGAGTTTATTTCTGGTAAACGGTTTAATTAAGATGCCGTTAAATACTTGTTGTGCTGATGGATCGTCCTCAACGGATCGATCACCGGTAATGGCAATTAGATACTTGAAACGGTCTTTATATTGTTCAGCTTCACGAACTTTTTGTGCTAGCTCAATACCGTTTAAATCGGGCAGGTGAATATCTACTAAAACGTAGTCGTATCTGCTTTCGGCAAGTTTTTCGAGTCCTGAGTTAGCTGTTAGTGCCCAGTCCAGTGTTGAGACATACGACTTTAAATAAAGTTGCAGTACCTTTTGATTAATAGGGTTATCATCGATAATAAGAGCAGCACTCATAGATAGAACTAAACCGACCGTAAATTGTGAATAGAAGCTACTGTTTTTTTGAACACATTCAAATTTAGAACAAGTAAACAATAAAAATTGTTGCTCTAATATATATTTTAACAACTGAATTCACACAAATAAATCATTTTAAACTTAAAGTTTGTTTTTATTTGATTTTGAATGCTCAGTAAAAGGATTAAATCTTCACTTTACGCATATATTTTACTACTTTTCGCAAGATTTTGATTTCAAAAACCTGTCTATATCATGAAAAAAACTATCGTATCTGTTGTTCTTTTATTATTTGTCTGTCAGCTTTCACAAATAAAGGCTCAATCGACCGATACATCCGCATCTAATACAGAACAAACTACTAAGAAAACAAAGAAGCAAGGCTTTTTTGCTCGCTTATTCAATTGGGGCGGCTCAAGTAAGAAAAAAAGCGTTGAAAAAGAAGTCCCGCAGGTTGTTCAGTTAGATTATGGAAAAATGGATTTAGAAGAGCTGAATTATCGTTTTATTCAAGCTGCAATTGTCGGTGAAACTGACGATATGATTAAAATGCTTCGTTATGGCGCAAACATCAATACAACCAATTCGCAAGGCAGAACGGCTTTAATAGAAGTTGCACGTTTAGGTACATACGAAACTGCACGTTGGCTCATTGATAGAGGTGCAAGCGTGAACTACAAAGATATGTACGATGGTAATGCTCTTATTTATGCAACTCAGGCCGGCAAAAGAGAAATTGTGAATTTGCTGATTCAGAACGGCGCCCGAAAAGAGTTAGAATTCTAGGGAATGATTTTTAAGTAGTTCGGGTTTCAAGAAAAAAACAACTATATGGGGAATATGAAAACCGATTTTTCAGAAAAACTTAGAAGTCTGGCAAAAGACTCCGCAGCATTCGAAGAGTTAGTAAAACTATTTGAAACTCTTGAAAGCGAAAACCGGCAAAAACAGGAGCATTTACAACTGCTGGAAAAAGCCATTGGTAATGATTACGATTCTATTCTAATTACCGACTTACAGTTAGATAATTCGGGTCCGAAAATAGTTTATGTGAATAATGGTTTTACAAAGTTAACCGGGTACACAAGAGAAGAAGTAATCGGCAAAACGCCGAGAATACTGCAAGGCCCGAAAACTGACAGAACTACACTAAACAAGCTTGTGAGTGATCTTAAAGAAGGTAAATCGTTTTTTGGTCAGGCTATAAACTACCGTAAAGACGGCTCTGAGTTCATTAACCAGTGGGATATACATCCTTTATATAATGATTCGGGTGAAATTACACATTGGGTTTCTTATCAACACGATATTACTCGCCGTAAAAATGCCGAAACGGTTTTCAACGAAACTGAAGTTGAGTTCGACAATTTAATGGAGTATTCAAAGCGGATTTTAGTTGATATTAAGCCTGATGGAACCATTATTCAGGCAAACAAAGCTTTTAGAGCATTAAGCGGATTCGAGAAAGCACAACTTGAAGAAAAAGATTTTTCAATGTTATTATCTGCGGAATCGCAATCTGTTTTTTCTGATGATTTATTGAATAGCCCATCAAAAGGTCATGCACATTTGGAGTTATTATCAGAAAACAGACAATTTATTCATGTTGAAGTTCAGGCAGAGGTACATCAATTAGACTCAGGTGATTTTATCCGCTTAACATTTCAGAATGTGAGCATGCAGAAAAAGATACTAGAGACCTTAGAACATCGATTGTTTGCAGAAAATACCCTTATTGGAAGTAAAAACGAGTTCAGTTACGAGTTGGAGTTCGATGCAAACGATACCCCGATGTTTTCTTATTTATCTGATGGTTTTGCAAGTTTAACCGGGTTTTCAAAAACCGAATTTCTTCATTCGAAAACTATTCAAAAATTATTCGGAAACGATTTGAATCTCGTTACACATCAATGGAATCATGTAAAAAATGGTCTTGATAAAGTGGAAACCGTTCAAATAACAAAAAATGACGGTAATCAAATTCCCGTATTACACTATGCGCAGTTAAATCTTTCAGCTAAGGAAAAGGGAAAGATTCGTATTAGCGGTTCTATGGTTTTACAGGAAAATTGAACCGATTTTAGTTGTTTCCTTCAGAATAATCGGCAATAAAGTCGTTTAATACATGCTCAAAATGAGTCATAATATCCCCATTGGCTTTCATTTTGCTTGTATAACCAATTCCTTTTCTTTCCCATAAGGTTACCCACATCATTTTTTCAGTCGGACGGTTTTTTACTCTAAGGTTGATTTTTTTCATAAAGCGGATGCGAATCATGTAAGCGTAACCGCTATTTGAAACCGGCGACAAGTCCAAATCGAGGATGACAGAGCCGTTGGATTTTTGTTCACTTGTAATATATGCTCCGATAGAAGCCATTTCACGTTCAATTTTACCGATAAAAGCATGTGTGTTTACACCGGCATCAACAGCTAAGCGAGAGAACGGGATTGCACCAACATGCACATTGTTTAAGCCTCGCATAGAGTCTTTTAGATATTGTGAATAGGCTTGTTGGTGGAAACAAATCAGAATGGAAATAAAGAATAAAAGTCGTTTCATGCTCAATAATCTTAAATATTGAAAAAGGTACAATTTATTTCGTGGCTTTGCAGATAGAAGTGCTTGGAATCAACTAAATTCAACGATTGAAAAGAATCATAAAAGGAAAGCTTCGTGAATTTTGTCGTAAAGAAGTTTGATGAATTAAGTAGTGCTGAGTTGTATGATATACTTAAGCTTCGGCAAGATGTTTTCATAATCGAGCAGCAAAGCATTTTCGAAGATTTAGATAGAAAAGATCAAGCATGTTATCATGTTCTGGGTAAGTTGGAAAATGAAATTGTTGCGTATGCCAGAATATTGAGACCGGGTTTAAGTTATGATGAAGCCTCTGTAGGTAGAATTATTACTTCTGCATCTATTCGTGGAACGAATAAAGGGCGAGAGCTGGTTCGATTCTCTGTTGATTATTGCCGCTTTTTATATCCGGGAGAACCCATTCGGATTTCAGCACAGCAGCATTTACAATCATTCTATGGCGAATTTGGATTTACAACAGACTCTTCTCCATATGACGATGGCGGAATCTTACATGTTGAAATGATTTTAAAAAACGATTAAAAGCTTTAACTCAAAATTTAATACTATGGCTATTTCCAGACGTTCATTCTTACGAATTTCAAGCGCTTCGGCTCTCGGCGTGTTGTTAACGGGCAAAGTCGCATACGCTGAAGATATTGTGCTGACAAACATCAGCGGAAACACATTTATTTATGAGAAATCAGGCGGAACGATTCTTATTCATACGAGTGCAGACGGATTGGTAATTGTAGATACTCAATTTCCACAAAGTATTGAGGGATTTCCGGCACATTTCAAATTAAGTGATTCAAAGAAAATTGATTTTTTGATTAATACGCATCATCATGGCGATCATACCGGAGGGAATCAGCTACTTGGTAAATTTGCTGATAAAATGGTTGCTCATAAACGAGTGCCTGAATTACTTACAGAATTGGCAAAGGCAAAAGGAGAAGAACCGGGTTTAATCCCAACTACTACTTTTACGGATACTTGGAAAGCTGAATTGGGTAAAGAAACCATAAAAGCCTTTCATTTTGGTCCGGCACATACAAGTGGCGATTCTGTTATTTATTTTGAAAAAGATAATGTGGCACATGTCGGAGATTTGTGCTTTAATAAGTTACATCCGGTAATTGACAGAAGCGCCGGAGCCTCCATTCAAAATTGGACAATCGTGCTAGAGAAAATTATGAATACACTTCCCAAAGATTGTCGATTAGTATTTGGGCATTCAGGTGAAGGCTATCCGGTTACGGGAAATGCAGATAATTTGATGTTTTTTAAATCGTACTTAACTGCATTATTAGAAGCTGCAAATAACGCTGTTAAAACAGGAAAGACAAAAGAAGAATTACAAAAACTTCCCGTTCTTAAAGGTTTTGAAGATGTAAAGAGTCGAGGAAATCGTTTAAGTCTCCCATTTGTATTGGGCTTGGCTTACGATGAGGTGACGGGTGCATAATCAAATAAAAAAGGCTGCAAATTGCAGCCTTTTTTATTTAAAAGTTGGGTTTGTATGTTAAAACGGGTCTTTTAGCATGTCTCACAACTGTTTCAGTGGTTGAGCCTAACAATAGATGCTCTAAACCACTACGACCGTGAGTTGTCATCACAATCATATCGGCATGGTCATTCGCATAATCCACAATTTCAAAGTGCGATGAAACACCTTTAACCACTTTTGTATAAAGTTTATACTCCTTCGACTCACTGCCGTGTTGTACAATTAGGGTATCGTAAAGCTCCAAAGATTCACGTCTTATTTTGCAAGAAATTTTACTGTTCTTCGCTAAATACTCTTCTGTTTTCTTCAAGATTACATCACGAATGGAAGTTAATTCATCCTTGTTTTTATCGCGTGTTTCGTTTTCAGCTTCAGTTCCGAACATTTCCAAAACATGTAAGAGGGTGAGTTCACCACCTAAACTATCAACCATAAAAATGGCGTAAGGTAAGCTGGCAAGTGATGTTTTAGAGCCGTCGGTTGGTACAAGTAATTTTCTAACCGGATGCTTAGGAATTTCGGGCGGTACAGTTAAAACCGGTACGGATGAAAAACGAATAACGCGCTCGGTTATGGTTCCGTGTACCAATTGATTTTCATTTGCACCTTGTGCGCCAATCAATACTAAATCATAAGCACCTTGTTTAGCCTTTTCGATTATGGCTTCATCAACTTTCCTTTCAATCATGGAGAAGGTATTTCCACGTACGGCATCATCAAACTGGTGAGCCATGGCTTGCTCTAGTTTAATTTTCGCATCTTTTTGAAGATGTGGGTACACTTGTTTATCCATATCAAAGGGTAAGCCCAACTGTTTAATTGACTCAGATAAGTATCTGAAAGCCGGAATTACGTGTAACAAATCAACTTTTCCGCCAAACTTAAGTGCTAAATCATTAGCGTAACGATATGCGATTTCAGACCCTTTCGAAAAATCAGTCGGGACTAAAATGTTAGAAATGGTTTTCATTTTCAGCTCCTTTACTGGCTGTAATTATAGTCTAAAAATCGAAAATTATTTGATGAAAATAAAGACTGATTTGTCTGCATTGCAATGGGGATAATATTGCAATTAAATCTATAGGTGTCCTCCCGATTTCATATTTTCAGATTGATAGAATGAACCATTTAGTACAAATTAAGCGAGATATGATTTCAAAAAGCATACAAATTGATGTTGAGTTAGATGAAAATAACGTGCCACAAGAAATTAGCTGGCAAGCAGATGACTCAGGAAGCGAAAAAGCAATTGCTTGCAGAAGTATGCTTTTAGCACTTTGGGATCACAATAAAAAAGATACATTACGCTTAGATTTATGGACGAAAGATATGACTGTTGATGAAATGAAAATCTTTTTTCATCAAACCTTAGTAACTATGGCAGACACATTGGAGCGTTCTATCGCTGATGAAAGAATTGCGGGCGATATGCGTGATTTTTGCGCTTATTTCGCTGAAAAAATGGAAATAACTGAATAATGTTATTAAGCTGTTTATACATAGAAGATAATATTGATAACCATTTCCTTTTTGAGTTTTATGTAAAAGGGTTGATGAATCTTACTTGTGTAGAAAACACAGACAAAGCTGTAGCAGCTTTAAAAGACAATAGTTACGACTTGGTTTTAATTGATTTGAATTTACCGGGCTCACTTACATCATGGGAAGTTATCGATTTTATAAAGAGCTCTTCTCAAGAAGTACCAAAAATATGGATGTTATCTGCTATGCAGCAGCGAGAGATTCAAGAGCAGTTAGATCACTATCCAGAGGTGTTTTATCTGATGAAACCTGTGAGAAAAGCAGATTTTGTAGCTAAAGTAAAAGAGACTTTTAAGCTTTGAGTTATAAAAAAAGCCTGCATTAGCAGGCTTTTTTTATTCGAAATCGGTTGTTAGTTTATAACGGCTTATTCGATTGTTGCCTTTGTCTGCAACGAAAACTGTACGTCTAAAGTAGGCAACCCCGGTAGGTTGATTAAACTCTTTTGGGCCGGTTCCTCTTCCTCCAAATGAAACGGAAATGGCTTTTGTTTCGCTTGAGCCTAACGGCGGGTTTACACCTTCATTTCCGTTGAGCTGAAACAAATAAAGACTGTCTTTTGCAGCATCAGTAACAAAAATATAGTTTGTCCCATCAGCTGTAAATAAAACGTCTGTCGGGTTAGTAAACTTATAGGTGTCGTACATAAATGAATTAGCTTTGGTAGTATCCATCGCTAATAATTGAGTATTGGGCGAAAACACTAAACCGTCAACTGTTTCAACGGCAGCAATCCATAGTACACGATAAGGGATGTCGGCAGTTGGATCACTTTGAGTAATCAAAAATCCACGATCGTCAGTCATTGACTCACGCTGTGGCGGACCAATGAAAGTAGTGATGCTGGATAGGCCTAAACCAGAGATTAAAGAAGGGTTTGTCGGATTTATGGTGCGAATTTGACGCACGTTAATCATTTTTTCAGTAGAACCTATTCTGTTGAACTCTAAAACAATGTTATCAGGAGCTGCAATTTGACCAATAAGATTACTTGGACCAGTTCTGGTTACATACAGTGAGTTATCAGCCAAAGTGGCTAAGCCGGTAATTTGAACTTGTTCATAGTTATCAGAACGGGAGCGATTTAATCTGCGTAATTGAGCACTTGAAGTACTTAAAGTAGCATCAACGAACGGGAAAATTAATGTATCAACATAAACTAATTCACCAGCGCCGTTCGCGTTTCTTAGTTTGTATATAACAGGTAGGTCATATTTCACCAATGTATCCGGAGCAGAAGCAATAAACTCATTTGTTTCAGTCAAGATGGAATCACGTACAGATACATATACATTTAAGTTTCTATCCATAGTAACTGCGTTGGCGCCACGAAACGGGATAACCTGATATCTACGGCCTGCAAGATCCAGTACATGTAAACCGTTGTCATCAGTTACATATACAAGTTCGTCGTAACCAACAATGATATCATTTGGGTTTGAAAAACCTGTTGTCCAAAATGGTAATAATGCTGCATATCCTACCACATCATCTGCATCTCTCGGGTCTCTCTTACCAACGTCGAATATTTCATCCGTCATGGCATCCTTTTTTGAGCCGAAAAAATCACTACAGGAATTGATGCTTAATAAGCTCAGAATTACTATTAATGCTTTAATTTTGTTCATCTCTGTAATTTCTTAAAAACCAAATTTCAATGCAAAACGGGGAATATTCCCTAGTCGCTCATAAGCTGTATAGCTCATATCAATTGCAAGTTTATACCCATTCCAATTTGTATTTAATCCAAAACCTGCACTTGGCCAGGAAACTTCCTCAACGCCGAATTCATATCCGGTTCGAATGAAAAATTTCTTTAGAAAACTAAACTCAGTTCCAAGTGCTAAGCGTTCTGCATTGTCACTAGGTTTGGTTAATTGAGCAGTAAGAAGTAGGCTCATTGACTCATTTTTCCATGCATTGTAAGCAGCGCCAATTAAGAAGTTTGTTGGCGGTGTAATGGCTTCGAAATCGGTATATGTAATCGTAGTATCTAGGCCTTCACGTGTTGTTGAGCCAGTCGGTGAACCGTCAAAACTAAAATTGTTTACACCAACGGCAAAGCGTAGGCCTGTATCACCAACTTTATAGTAGAAGCCAAAGTCGAATGCTACAGTTTGTACCTGAACTTCTTCGATACGTTCGTCCAGTAAACGTGCAGTTAAACCATAACTAAATAAATCGGTTAAACGTTGGGATGCCGTTAGTCCTAAGGTGTAGTGCACGGTGCTGAAGGTTCGTCCAGTTCCAATTGGATTGAATTCAGTTGTTTCTTCAATTTCACCGGAGTCTAAGTATTGCAGTGAAACACCAAGTGCAATATTGTATTTCTTAAGTTGATGGACGTAGGCCATATATCCCTGATTTACTCCTACAAAGTAAGAGGTATAACTTGCCATGAATTCATTTCCCTGAATTTGAACAGCTAGAGCCGGGTTCCAATATAACGATGAAGCATCGATTGCATCAGCAACACTTGAGTTCCCCATGGATGCTGCACGCGCATCTACGGTTATTTTTGTAAACTGAAATCCGGATGTTCCTGAGCGAGCACTTCCAAAACTTGGAATTAATGCCTGAGCAGACAGGCCGGATGTAAAACCTAAAAGGATGACTATTGATGTAATTATAAGTCTCATGTATCTATGTCTGCTCATTTAAAAATTAACGGATAAACCAAACATGATATGGCGTTGTTCTAACAAGTTAGCCGGGTTTAAATAGGCTGGTAAACTATTATCTCTAGGGTCAACATATCGCGGATCGCGAACGCCGACCGGAACATCATAGCTTCTATCAGCTCGTAAAGCAATTAAATCTGCAGCGTTAGTTGGATAGCTCGTTTTGTATGCTTTTCCGGTTACCGGATTAATAATGGCTGAGTTTTCGTTGTTAAAGATATTGTTTATATCTAATGAGAGTGTCCAACGAGTTTTCCCCCATTTAAACCATTTTTGAAAACTAACATTTGTGTAAAACCAAGCATCTCCGGATTCACTATTTCGCTTAGCAGGATCTGGGTCGCGCTCATAAATAGGACGCCAATCCAATGCACCGGATACCGGATTTGTACTATTGCCGCGAAAGATATAAGGTGTGTATCGGATACCGCTTCTCCAAACAGTTGATACGTTGGCACGCATATCATTTAAAGCGCTAATGTTAAATAAGCCAGATTTACGTGCATGCGTAAACGTCATGTTTGTTTTAATATCCCAAGGCCGATCCCAAGCTAAAGGCGTTTCTACGTTGTTTCCAATATTGTTACCGTTTACCAAGATATTCTGAAGTGCTTCATTATTTGATGAGCTTAAACCTTCGGCTCTTGAATAGGAAACGGCTAATTGCCCCTGGAACCAATAGCTATATCTTTTGAAGTAAGTAATATCGATACCTCGAACTCTGGCATAGTCGCCATTAATACGGAATGCACGGGTTGTTTCACGGCCGGTTGCATCCGGTAAAGTGATACTTTCTGTTGTAATAAAGTCATATTTATCTCTCCAAAAAGCAGAAAAGCTTAATGCATCATCACTTGTAATTTGGTTTCTTAAACCAATTTCATAAGAAATATCTACTTCAGGATTTAGGTTTGGGTTACCTAAATCAGATAAAAATGATCTATCCTGATAAAAAGGGTCTAAACCTGCATAAACAAATGTTGGGTGCGGTACACGAGTTGAGTGACCATAGTTAAAGAATAAAACCTGATTTTCTCTAACCGGGAAAGAAACACTCAATTTTGGTAGTAGGCGCATTTTAAAGCGTGAACCAAACAGTTCGTACGTTTCCTGCATGTACATATCACGTATTTCCTGTGGAATTGGCGCATCCGGATTTGCAACTGCTTTGTCTACGTAATCGCCCGGAAACCAGTATTCCAAGCGTAAACCTATGTTTGCAATTAAGCCTTTGTATCTGATTTGATTATTTGCGAAAACGGCACCGCGTCGTGGTTCTACTTGCCAAATGTCAGATGTTTGTCCTAAACGCAAACTTTCAGAAAATTCGTTAGGTCCGATTTGAATTGGAGCCCCTACCCAAGGTCGTGTAATATCAATCCATTGATAGTCTTGAAATTTTGTTTCAAAACCAATTGTTAAACGGTTTGTTCGTTCAGCAAAAAAACGAGTATAGGTTGATTTGAGCGTAATCTCTTCGGCGTAGTGATCATGCCAAAGTGCAGCAATACCACCGTTGTTTGCAAATCCGGGACCTTGCAATACATATAAGAAATCTTGGCCAGTCTGGAATTCGTTTATAGGCGGTGTTACAATAGAATACGCATCAAATTCACCGTCAACAGAATCAGGGCGCCAATATCTGCCGTTTGCATCTGCACGAAGACGTGTAAATAAACGGCTGAATTGTACCTCATAAAACGATTTTTCGTCAAGAGTATGTGTCCATTTTACATAGCTCAAATTAGACTTGTGCGTGTACGTATTTGCATTATCTAAATCATTACTAAAGAAAAATTGATAACCCGGACGAATGTCTGAATCGTTGCCGGTTATTTGCAGCATTCGTGTGTTTTGGTTGATTGTAAGAGAGTTTTGAGTAGAAATCTGCAACTTCATTGTTGGTTTGATTTTCCACGTTAACTTGAACATGCCAGCCCATCTGTTATCTTGGCGAGGTGACCAAAAGTCGGAATCAATCAATGATGATTGAACATTCTCAGCAGAATTCTTGGTGAATTCATCAGTGAACTGTGTCTGTGTGGAAACGAAGAAAGACATGGTTCCGGGTAGAACCTTATTTTCCTTCATTAAAGGACCACCGAAGTTTAATTCGTATACATCCGTAAAAAAATTCCATTTTTGGTCGAGGTTATTATCACCGAAGTTGTCACGTTTGTGAGAAACATAACCGCTGAATTTTTCACCACCGTCTTGCGTCTGTACTGCAACAACACCAGAAGTAACGTCGCCATATTCAGCGCCGACACCACCTGTAACGACCTCAACGTTTTGGAACGAGTTAGAACCTAGGTCCAAACCGAATCCAGTTCCGGCTAAAGGGTCTTGCGCAGAAACTCCATCTACTACATAACCGGTTTCATAGGCTCTACCACCTTTGATGTATATACCAGTCGGGTCTTTTACAACACCGGCTTGTAAACCTACAACATCATCAATTTTGCGAACTGCGGCGGCCTGAATATCTGATGCAGAAACCTGAAATGAAGAGTTTGATTTTTCAACATCAAAAATCGGTTTTTCACCGACAACAACTACTTCTTCGTCGGCAGTAAGTACCTGAACAGCCAATTCAACATTAAGAACAGTTTCTTCACCGGCTTTTACTTGAATACCTGTGTATAACTTTCTTTCGTAACCGATATACGAGATTTCGAGAGAGTATTCTCCCGGACGAATAGCACGTATTTCGTATAAACCGTCAATATCAGTAGCGCCGCCAAAGCTGGTACCTTTTATAAGAATATTTACTCCCGGAAGAGTTTCTTTGGTTTCAGCATCGATAATTTGACCTTTAATTACACCTGTACTTTGAGCATAAAGATTTTGTAAAAAACCAAAGCAGAACAAACAAGTAAATAAAAGTAGATAGAATGGGGTCTTTAGCTTCATTTTCATAACTAATTTGATGAGAACCCTAGTTTTCCAATACATAAATCTTCAATAAGCGGTCCAAGATGATTTAAACTGCCAATTTGAACGTCGTTAAAATCCAAGGAGAAATAAATAATATTCTGTTCTCCGTTAATTACACAAATAACATCACTTCCGGAAAACTCCACATTTATTGCTCTCGGGAAAGATGGTACCTGATATTGGAATTTCACATTGTATAAGGCCTGAGCGCCCGCAGCCGGAATCATTGGGGCAATTCCAGATAAAGTTCTTTTAATTCTGAGTGAATCCCATGTTGCATCAGCTCCTTTAGCATAGCGGCTGGCAGGTAATCTGAAATTTGTTGCATTAGATGGTTGGTCAAATTTACCATCATTATTGGTATCCACAGAATCGGGCAGTGGTGAAAATGATGAGAGTGGAAAAAAGTTAAAAAGAGGATCTGTTGAGTTCAATTTGCTCATTTGGATATTCGCAAAAATCTTACCGCCATTACTTCTGAATTCAGTTGTCATCTCCTGTAGGTAAGTCACATTTCTGTTTAAATCACTTGAAAACAAATAGATGAAATCCCATTTTTTAATCAGTTTTACTAAAGTTGGGTCAACAACACGAGGTAATGCAGTAGAAAGAGCCACTTTTTCACCTGTTTGAATATCACCATCGGTAATTTCTATTAAGTCGAACGTACTTAAGCCGGCTTGAATTAAAGAGCGTGTATGTAATGCTTTAATTGAGTCTTTGGTTGTTGCCACGGCATAATCATGTAAAACTAAAATTCGCGATGTTTTTCTCTTGATATAGAAAAATGCGGTATCAATAACGGATTCTGCTCCTGCATTATCCACAGCACGAATCATTAATTGGTTATCACCATTAATATTGAATGAATCGAAGCTGAGATTGGCATTTCTAAAATTTAAGCCGTAGTAAAAGTTACCGGTAGCTGTTGCCTGAGCATCATCTGTAATATCTACGGTTACAAAGGATTCTTCGGGTGAAATACTAATCCAATTACCTGACTGATTGAATTGAAGTTCAACGCGGTTGATGTTTGATGCTCCGTCTAAGTCAGAGACTTGCCAGCCAAAATTAAAAACACTGTATGAAGTATCAGATGGAAGTTCTGTTGCTACAAAACGGATTTCTGGAGCAGTATTTTTAATTGGAAAAATTACATTTGCGCCAACCGGATCACGTAAGCTGTCATTATCAACTGCACGAACTCGAAATACAACGTCTGCGGTGTCTTCACCCACCGGGATTGGCAGAATAAATACACTGTCTGTTTTTAATGTGAAATTCCAATCTCCGGAATTTGTATCGCTATTAAATGCGTACTCATATCCAATAATATAACCATCGGGATCATCGCCCCACCAGCTTACACTAATTTGTGACGATAGACGATCTGAACCCGAACGATTCACTTCGTTTATTGTCAATTTAGTTTTAGGAGGTTTATTATCTAAACTGTTTCCGGTTAAAGACGTGTCTTTACAAGAATATAATCCGATTGATAACACTAATAATCCCCAGATTGACCATCTGACAGAACGTTGATGCTTGGATGTAGAAGAATTGGATAAAGATGAACTCATGTCAAGAGAACAGAATTAAGAGAAAAAGAAAGGGAGAGTTCAGAAGAGAACTCTCCCATAGTGATTGAATTATTTAATCAATAACATTTTTTTCACTGCAACATGGCTGCCAGCTTCGAGGCGGTAGAAATACACACCACTTGACATTGCACTTGCATTGAATGTTGCTGAATATCTACCAGCATTCATGTTTTGATTAACCAAAGTAGCAACTTGCTGACCCAATACGTTGTAAACGGTTAAGCTTACTTTTGCATTAGTTGGAACAGAGAAGTCGATTGCAGTACTTGGGTTGAATGGGTTTGGATAGTTTTGAGCTAATTCAAACTCGTATGTTTTTCCATCAATTTCATTAGAAGTAACTGTAGCACGTTGTAATGTTACAGCACTTGTTAATGGCGTAAATATAATACCGGCATAAGTAGAAATTTGTACGGTATCTTCATTTGATACAGCAAAAACTGTCCAGTTGAGTGCTAAACTAGCGCCTGTTTCAACAGACTGATCAGCTAAAATAGCATCGATTTCCGCAGCAGTGAACGTAGCTTTGGTTTTGAGCCCTAAACTGTCAGATGCGATTTTTGTTAATACTTCGCTATCGGTAGCAAGCTGAAGTACATAAGAAACAGTATCGCCATCTTGATCGAAAGTTGAAGTCCATTCGAAAGCATATGACTCTAAGCCTGTTAAATTAACAGTTGCATTAGCAGCAGGATTTAATAATGAGAATGTTCTTACCGGTTTGGTCCAGTTATCGCCAGCGAAATCTTCTAATTGGCGAATCAAGAGTTTTGGATTATTAAAAGAGTAATAAACCATTCCGATTACATAATCAAAAGATGCGCCTAAAATGGCATTTTCGTTGTAGCTATCAGAGAAGTTTCTAACGCCTGAGCCAAAGCTAGTAGATGAACTTGGATAAGAACCATCGATACGTAAACCTTCGCCGGCTTCTAATGTATCTGCTTCGGCACCACCTTGACGTGAACCGATTTCAAACTCACCAAAATCACTAGCACCGTCTGCTTGTAAGTTTACAATTTTAACATCAGCGAATTTGATGACCATACCTTCGTAAGCCTCAGGGTACATGCGAACATCTTGAGTTAATACGGAAGGAATTAAGTCTGCATAGTTAGAATTTTCACTTGATTTAGTGAATTCAACTTTTGTTAAATAGGTAACACCTGTTCCGTCGCGATCTTCAACGACTTCAGCAGCAGTTAAATTAATTACATCTCCACGTTTTAAATCTTTAACGGCTTGAATACGTGCATCTAAGAAAATACCGGACCAAGGCGCAGCTGCTTCGTGTACAACCACTAAGCCATCGTTTGCATCAGCAACAACAGTTGCATTTATGTCTAAATTAAGTACTCCTAAACCAACAAATTGGCTGTTAGCAACAGTTGAGTCAGCAGTTTTTTGAAGTGCAACAATAGATTTAATTACAGATGCAACTAAGAAAGAACCTTTGAATTCGCCTGTTAAACCTTCAGAGTCGGTAGCTAAGAAAGCGTAAGTAACAACGTCTCCATCTGCGAATGCAGGAAATTCAAAAGAATACGTAGAGCCATTTACTTGTAATGTGCCAGCAGTTGTATCAGTTCCGTTAACAGAATATTCAAAACTAACAGATGATAACGTTACGCCATCACCAGCAGGTAATACATCAACTGAGATAGTAACAACATCACCTGGCTCAGGAGATTCTTTAGATGTAGCGAAGTTTTCGAAAGTTGGTGGGAAACCAATGATATCTAAATCATTTGGCCAAATAAAACCATTTTCACCGTTAACGTTACGGTTATAACCAGTGAAGTTATCATTTTCATCATACAAAGGCACATTCAATACGCCATCATCCATTGGAGTCATTTTGAAGATGTATTGACCTGTAGCAATTCTACCGAAAGCATCGAAATTGTTTACAGCTGTATAACCACTAAAATTAACTTTTGCACCTGCTGGAGGAGGAGTGAATGCACCGTCAGCTTCAGTACGAATATTATAACCGGTACGGTATGAAGTACGGTCATTACGATAACGTAAAGAAATATCGTTAGAATAAACTAAGTGCTCTGTTCCATTGTTTTTAACAACATAGTTAGGACGAGCAATTGCACCTTGTGTAAACTGAACAATAGCATCAGAAACTTTTACATAAGCGTGAGCATATTTGGTATAGTTCGCTAAGTTGATTTGAACTGTACCGTCTTCATTTAATGAGTTAAGGTCAGAAACATTTACTTCAACCGGAGCTAATAAAGCATCAAAGCGTGCTAAATCGCCAACTTCACCTTCAACTTTGTCAGTAACGTCTTCGATAGCTGTTACGTTAAATTGAGCAACATAACCAAAGAAAGTTAAGTTACCTGTAATGTCTAAGATTACACCCGGGTTTAGTTTTTCGATTTCACCGAAGTTAGCAGCTGAACTTGGTTGAACAACCTGCATAGCCATACCATCACGACCTAAAGAAGCCGCAGTAGTATCCACAACAAACAAGTGAACACGACCGATGGCATCTGTTGAGCTAGTGTAAGATGCAAGACCTGAGTTTCTAGGATATGAACTCAAAATAGCAGTGAATTTCACAGAAACACCATTTAATGGGTGTTTTGCTAATGAGTCTAATGTTGTTAACTCGTACGGATACGTGTTCAATTCTCTCAAATTAACAGCTTGTTGAGCAAAAAGCGTAGTGCTAGAAGCAACAACAACAGCCATAACTAAGAGAACTTTATTTAGTAACGTTTTCATCATAGATATGATTTAGTGTTTAGGTTTGGTTAGGAGTTTCTTTTATTTGATAATGACAAATTTTCCACGCTGGATTTTGCCTGAGTTAAGGTCTTTGACAGTAAAGAAATAAAGACCTGTTGTTAAATTCTGTCGTGCCTCGGTTTGCAAATTCCAAGCATATTCACCACCAGACATTTTTCTATTACTAGCTGAAAAATCATTAAACCATCTGGAATCACCAGTATAGGTTTCCGAATCGTGGTTTAATTGCGCAACAACATCACCGGATAATGTATACACTCTTATTTCAGCTTTTGACGGTAAGTTGTAGAACATGATTTTACGATTAAACTCATTTCCGCCATCCCAAGCAGCATTTACACGATATGGATTTGGATATACCCCAACTTTTTCCGTGAAATCAACATTAACCGGTGTACCGGGGAAAACCCGTACAGAGTTGGCATTTGGGCTGGTTTCAAGTGATTCTACATTTTCACCCTCGAATGAAGCGTCAAATGCGGTAACGGAGAATAAATATTGCCATCCGTTTAATAAATCGCCAACTTCGTATCTGTACCAATATTCAACACCCGGCTCATCATCAAAGGTGACAGGGGTGTTTAAGAGAACTTCGTCGAAACCATTATTGTTACCATATGAATTACCGTCTTTATCGAATTCTCGGATAACTTTTGCATTGGTAGCAATTGTTCCTTTTAAATCGTCGCCTAGTTTACTTCGATAAATTTTGTAACCCTCAAAATCCTGAATTCCACTAACGGGGTCAACAGACGATTCAGCTGCATTATCCCAATAAACAACCGCTTTGCCTGATTCGAGTTCAACTCGAATTTTAGGAGTTGAGGGGGGTTCTGGAATTAAAAATCTATCTAGAACTCCATTTCCGTTTATGTCTTCACCGGCATCTAATACACCGTTTTTATTTCGGTCTTCTCCTTCGAACGTTCGGTATGCACGTTCAACATTCTCTACAAAAAGTGATTTTGAATATGCATTGTCTTGGATGTTGTAATTCGTAACGTCTTGCAAATCATTCGGCATTAATCCGGCAACATAAGCCGTATAAACATCAATTGATTCACCTGCAGCAATTTTTCTGAATGGTCCTATAGAAACAAATGAAATATAGTTACCAACAGATGTGCGACCATCTATGGCAAGTTTTCGTCGGATGGTGATATTTCCGTTCTGTGGATCGTTAATGGTTGAGTCCATGTTGAAAAATCTTGCCATTTTACCATAACGCTCAACGTCATCATTTGGGCGCTGGAAAACCCCGGAACCGGAACTAAATAACCAATATGCAGGGTTTACTCGCGGAACTCGTTCATTGGCAGCAGTCAATTCGTCAGCATTGTCGGGATGGAAGTTTCTCCCTTTGAAATCGGATCCTAAAATGGTTAGTCCGGCATAAGTGTTTAAACTCGGATCATCAGTTGAGCCGGCATCAAACACATAAATAGTTTCTAAGGTGTCTATGAACCCGACGCCTAACTTGTTAAAAAAAGCAGAGCCGGTTTCAATTGTACTGTTTACGTTTCTGTTGATAAGGTTTACGTAAAACCCTACATAAACACTATCCCAATCTACATCACTGGTGTTTGAAATTTTCCATTTTAAGATGGAGAAGTTTTCAGTAAATCCGAAATTCCAGTTGTAGCTAGTTAATTCAATGTCGGAGAAAAGTGGTTGTTCGTGTCCAAAAATCGGAATGGTTGAGGAACCTGTATTAATTGAAGTACGTCTATCACTGAATTTCGCAATTAAATCCTGATGCGAAATAGCGTTTGGTGAGTATTGCTCAGAAGTTGTTAGTGAAGATCGTTCAAATATGGGTGTTCCGTCATTTGTAAACTCAAATCCTGATGCACCGGTTGTAAAACCACCTGATGATGTAACCGCGGATGTAGAAACTTGTAATTGCCCGCCACCATATATGGCGCCAATCCAAATTCCGCCTTCAAATAAGTGCTCTTGCCCTGAGTTTAGAGGAAATTGAAAACTTGGAGTTCCTGAACGTCTTGATACGTTTTGCGGGTTTCCAACTGTTCCTACGTTTGTTATTGATAATCCGACATTACCGACGGATGATTCTTTGCGGTCGAATACTTGCTGTGCAAATGCACTTTGGTGTAAACCTATCAGAAGAGAGAAGTAGAGAGCTACTTTTTTACTGTGCGTAAAATTCATTCAATTAAATCCTGAATCCAAAATTTTCAAGGACGAGAAAGATACCGTTATTCTCCCAATTCAAAAAATCTTAATCTTGATGTGCCTGTATTGTGAAAACGCTTTTTTACTCGATACTCAGCCAATTTTGTCGAAAATGAGCAGACATTATCATTTTGTTAACTAATTAGAAGGAAATAGTAACCGAATTATTTCGGGTGTTAAGAACGGCTTAAGCTTGTTCCAAGAAAGAGTTACATCGGTTGCACCCAACACGTATGGGGCAATTTCATAGTTGTTATAATAAAAGCGGATTCCTTCACTCGTAAAGCAAAAATTTTCAGTTGGCTCAACATCGCCGGACTCAAACCAAAACCCTTGATCGTTTACAGGAATTTGTTCGTCTAATTGGCGAGTTTTGAAGAAATCAGATTTTAATTGACGGAGAAACTCAGGGTATTTTAAAGAGTCTATTACTTCTTCGAGCATTAGCTCATTACTAAAATCATCTTTACTGATGCTAATTAATAAAACGGTGGAATTTGGGTGTGCGCCGCCAGAGTATGTATCAATTTTACTTTGAAGCGAAATAAAACGAAGGCTATCCCAAAGCACACTTACTTCTAGATTGGAGTAAAAACTTTGCGAGGCCATATTCATGTCTTCTCGTAATTCTAGTCCTTCTTCATACTGAATTTTTTCGTGCTCCATAATTTGTTTTTCAGCATCAGCGGAAGTGATAAAATCGATATCAAATGATCCAAATCGTGTAGAATATAACAGCTGACCGACCCATTTATCCAATTCTTCATTTTGTTTGAAAACGGGGTATTTCAAATCAATTTCATGGCAAAAACTGATTGAACAGTCACCTAATGTTGTATCTATAGATTTTAAATCAAACGATAGAGGCGCATAGGTAATTACGGACTCATTTTTGTTCTGAGTACATGTAAATATGCCCAATAAGAAGACAATAACTAAAAATTGATTCAGCTTACGAACGTTCATGTTCAATTTCTTCGATTGTCTTTGGTACAGAAGATAAATTTTCATATCCGTTTTCAGTGGCTATGATGTTATCTTCAATTCGAATACCGCCAATATCCATAATCGGTAGAATTCGCTCTTTAACTAAATACTTCTTGTATTTAAAATCATCAAAAGCAGGCTGAAGCAATGCAGGAATTAGATACACGCCAGGTTCAATAGTAACAACCATGCCCGGTTCGAGTTCTCTTCTTGCGCGTAGAAAACGAATTCCCGGACGATCGATACGCTCTACACCTTTTTTATATCCGCCAACATCGTGAGTATCCAAGCCCAACATATGACCTAAACCATGTGGGAAAAACAGAGCAAAAATATTCGCATCCATCAACTCATCCACATCCCCTTTTACAAGTCCCATTTCACGAAGTCCTTCTAAAATGAGCAGAGCTGCCATTAAGTGTAAATCTTCCATTTTTACACCGGGTTTAACAGCTTTAATACAAGCGTTGTGAGCATTTAAACAAGCTTGATATAATCCGGCTTGTGCATCGGTAAATCTGGCAGAAACAGGAAAGGTTCGAGTAATATCACCCGCATAACCTTGATATTCCATACCCGCATCAACTAAAAATAACTCACCGGCTTTGAGCTCTGATTCTCTGCCTTGATAGTGAAGAATGGCTGCGTTTTTTCCTGCAGCATAAATGCCGTTATAAGCTTGTTCGTACACATTGTAAGGAAAACCGACACTCTCGAACATTCCTTTTATATGATATTCTTTCATTCCGGCTTTGGCTTCACGCATGACTAAGCTGTGTGCTTCACTAGTAATTTTATTCGCCATGCGCATTTTTTCTAATTCCCACTCCGATTTGTTCACTCGGCAATCGGTTAAGGCCGGAATTAGACTTTCAGAATTGGCTTGGTAACCAAGATTTTGAATAAAGGCTGCTTGCGCATCAGTTAAACAATACACAACCTTTGGATTTTTCTTTTTTAAGTAGGTTTCAATATCGCTGTCGAAAGCAATTACATCGGGTTCGTATTGTTTTTTGTACGTTTCTTGTGGGGTGATGTAACCGTGCCAAACTGCATATTGAGTATCTCTTTGCGGGCTGAATAAGGTGTATTCACCGGTTTGAACATCAATAGCACATGCAAAATCCGGTTCTGTGACACCGGTTAGATATATGAAGTTCGATTCTTGACGAAATGGTAATTCTGTATCGGTATTGTATTTGTACCCAATTTTTCCCGATTGTAAAAAAATGACAGATGGAATGGATTGGTCAAATAATGAAACGAGTTTTTTTCTGTGCAAGTGTAGCATAATTATAAACTTGAGCTAAAATGAACTAAGGAATCACAAATTTTTTGTGGACTATCAAAAGGACTCATACTGATAAAAAAATCTACAGGAAGACTTCCTGTTAACCGCTTGCCTTTTTGATAAACCCAAACATGAGGGTGAATATCAGCAAAAGCTGCATCAACGTCCACATAAATCAACTGCTCATTTACGCCATTCTTGGTAACGAGAGTCCACCAAGATGATTTTCCTCTGAAGTCAGCTAAAAAAGAAGTGTGATACAGGCTATCACCTGATAAAATACTGGCATAAAAATGATTCATTTGATGATTGTCAGGCGCTTGTGAAAAAGCTCTATAACGAATCAGATTGCCGGATTTATGGTACAAATGACTTAAAAATGGAAGTAAAAGTTTTACACGTTCACGATCAATCAGCTTGCCGATAAATCCGCGCTCAATCCAATAATCAGCATCGAGTTTAAAATCTTGATCGTGAGATTCTTGTAATGGAGCATGTGCTAAAGTCTTCCAGCCGGATTCAGTTTTTTCAAACCAAACATCATGTATGCCATTGGTAATTAGAATAAAAGGAGCTTCAATGGTTGTGTTATACACGCCGGCTTGCAGGGCTGTTTGGCTAGAAAGCTCAACCTGATTCGATTTGCACTCAATTAAAATCATAGGTTTAAACTGTTCATCGTAAACTACCAAGTCGGCTCTTAGAGTTTTATCTTGATATGCTGTTAAAACGGCTTGTTCACAGGAAATACGAGACTTTTTGATAGCATATACATATTGCAGAGTTTCAACCCATTGCAGGCGTACAATTTCTTCGGGCCGTAAAACCAAACGCTTTTTAGTAAGCGGATTAAAAACACGTTTTTCCTGTTTTTCAAAAACGATGAGCGGATACTGATTTTGAGCTATTCCAGTCATGATTTGTTATTATATTGAGCCGAGTTTATCATCCATAACACTAAGATAGTATGCTGAGTTTAGAAGAAAAAGCAACTGCTTTACAACATACAAAGTTGTTTAAATATGCCGAAAAAACGGATTTATTGGTTTTAGCTGAACATCTACATGAAGAGTCTTATAATGAAAATGATATAATCTTTAATCAGGGAGAAGATAACGACACGGCATTTTTAGTAATTGAAGGTCGTGTGAATATTTTCATTGATCAGATTTTGATGGCTCATTACGATTTCGGGCAGATTTTTGGCGAGCTTTCCATGTTAGATGGAAGTCCATATACGGCTTCAGCTGTTGCGGTAAATCAGGTAAAAGTGCTACGCATTCCTGCAAAAGTATTATTCCGAGCTTTTCATGAAACCGAAAATTTATCGGTAGCTATTATTAAATCTCTGTGTAAGCGTTTAAAACGCCATTTACTCGTTTAAGTGATTAATAAGCACTCTTCCGAATTGCTGACCGGATAAAATGAGATTAACTTCCTGAGCAAGTTGTTCAAGTTGAACTTCTTTTACAGTTTTCTCAGGAAAATCTACTTTCCAATCGGTAGCTAGATTTTCCCATAATTCTTTTCTTGCTTCATAGCCGATATGTCCGGAATCAATCCCAAGTAAAGAAACGCCCCTTAGAATTTGTGGAAAAACACTTGTATTTAATTCGTTTCCGGTAACATTTCCGCAAATTGCAATCACCCCTTCTTTTTCTGTTTTTTTGATAAGGTTTTCGAGCGTTTTACCGCCTACGGTATCAATAGCCCAATCGAACTGAGTGGGTAACAAGGGTTTGGGGCTTTCTACACTGAGTTCTTCTCTACTCAAAATGGTTTTTACACCATGTTCAATTAGAAAGTCGTGCAAATGTGTTTTTCCGGTTGAAGCATGCACTCGAAAGCCTAAGTGATTTAATAACACAACTGCCCAAAGGCCGACACCTCCGGTTGCTCCCGTAACCATACAGGTAGAACCTGAATTCATCCCCATTTTTTCAGCTTTCCAAATGGCCAAGGCAGCAGTAAATCCTGCAGTTCCCAGAATCATACTTTCTCTTAAACTGAGTCCGTCTGGTAATAGATGAACCCATTGAGCAGGAACACTAATATATTCGCCAAATCCTCCCTGCGTATTCATTCCGATATCGTAAGAAGTGGCTATAACTGAGGTCCCGGGTTTAAATGTTCTCGATGAATCTTCAACAACAATTCCGGATGCATCGATTCCAGGAGTGTGAGGGTAAGCGCGAGTTATGCCTTTGTGTCCTTTGGCACATAAAGCATCTTTATAATTTAAACTACTATAGTGAACGCGAATGAGAACGTCATTTTTAGGTAAATCAGAAATCGATAATTCTTTAAGTGATAAAGAATTTGTTCCGTTTCCATCACCTTCGCTTACCAATGCCTTGTATGTTAATTCCATGAAAGGAATCTATAAAAACAAGGCTTTGATTTCATCTGTTAATTCTAAGATTTTTTGTTCGCGCAAATTCATCACAACGAAGGTGATATCAGCATCAAGAACTTTGGTGTCTGTGCCTTTTAAAAAGATATCTTGATGAACAACTACGCTTTTATTTCCAATTTTTGAAGTCTGAGTTTGTATGAGCAGTCGGTCGTTCAAAACCGCTGCTCTTCGGAAATTTACATTAATATTCACGATAACAAATCCGATGGCGTTTTTTGTAAGCCAATCGATTGTTTGTTTCGATTCGAGGTAGCTCCATCGAGCTTCTTCTAAGAATTCAAGATAGCGGGCGTTGTTTACATGTTGGTATAAATCGAGATGATAGCCTCGTACCACAATTTCAGTTTCTGAAATTTCAGCCATTATTCAGCTTCCTTTTTTCCGTAATTAGGATCTACTTTAATCAGTTTTGATACCCAGAATGCAGGTATAGTTGCAATAAGAACCCAAATAAAAAAGTTTTCATAACCAACCAAAGATTGAATCCAACCGCTTATCATTCCCGGGAGCATCATTCCAAGTGCCATAAAACCTGTACAGATGGCATAATGTGCAGTTTGGTGTTCGCCTTGAGCCACATATAACATATAAAGCATGTATGCGGTGAAGCCAAATCCGTAACCAAATTGTTCAAACGCAACTGCTAAATTCACCATTACAAACGATTCCGGCGTGTACACTGATAATAACCAGTAAGCGATGTTCGGGAAGTTCATTGCAATAACCATTGGCCATAGCCATTTTTTAAGTCCGTCTTTAGCTGCAAGGAATCCACCTAAAAGTCCGCCCACTGTCAGTGCCAAAATTCCGACTGTTCCATATACAAAGCCGACTTCTCCGGTTGTTAATGCCAGGCCGCCGGCTTCTTGAGCATCTAATAAAAACGGTGAAGCCAATTTTACAATCTGAGCTTCTGCAAAGCGGTAGAGCAATAAGAAACTTAATATTAATCCGATGTCTTTTTTCTTGAAAAAGGCTCCGAATGTGGCAAAGAAATCAGCTAAAACAGAACGCCCGGTCTCGGAAATAGACTTATCTGTACTTGGTCTCGGAAGCGAGAATTTGTGATAAGCGGAAGCCAGTACAAAAATCCCCGTCAGAATGAAAAAAGTAATCGACCATGAAAAAGGGATATTCCCCGAAGTACCATTAAATGTAGCGGAACTTATTTTTTTGAGTTTTGGGTCTAATTGAATTACACCGATTGCCGCTTTTTGCCAGTTGTCTTTTGTAAAAGTGATGCGAGTTCCTTCAACCAATGAAATACTATTATCGCCATCGCTTCTTCCCAAATTTAAAACAACGGTTTCGGTTGGCTCTTGGGTTAAATGCAGATACACAAAACCGATATTACCGGGCTGTTTCTTAATAACTGCAATTTCTTCTTTCCCGGCAATGGCTTTAATACCTTTTTCAAGCGGAAGGACAACTATTTTTTGCCAAAGTGAGGGTTCCGACGGACCTGCTGTTTGAACCGTTGTGTTCGGATGAGTTACATCAGCCACTACAAAACCATTTTCGGCATTCCAGCTTTTAGCAAAACGCATTAAGGAATCTGTATTAGCTGAAACCTGAGTCGGAATCAAAATTTCAGAT
Source organism: bacterium (assembly GCA_006226965.1). Classification (GTDB taxonomy): domain Bacteria; phylum Bacteroidota; class Rhodothermia; order Balneolales; family M1805; genus M1805. Next base: position 43,759 of record SBGQ01000149.1, read on the forward strand.
TTTGCCAGTTGAATCTCCTGACTAGTGAGCGTTGGAAGCTGTAGAGAATCCGGGTGAATAAATACCTGTTCTGCTAATTCTGTTGATGTAGAAACGGTAAAGTTAACTTCTTTTAAACCGGTTGATGTTTCGATAAATCCGGCTAATATGATGAGTAAACCTTGTCCTGTAATCATCGCCATGCGGTAAAATGTGCTTCTTATACCAACAAACCACGCCTGATTGTGGGTGTCTAAAGCATGAATGTAAAAACCGTCAGCGGCAATATCGTGTGTGGCAGAACTGAATGCAAGTAACCATAAAAAGGCTAAACTGTATTGGAAAAACGAGTCCATCGGAATGGTTAAAGCAACTCCGGCAAACCCGCCGCCAATGAGCAACTGCATGGTAATAATCCACCAGCGTTTCGTTTTCAATAAATCTACAATAGGACTCCAAAGGGGCTTAATAACCCAAGGCAAGTATAACCAACTGGTATAAAGGGCAATATCTGTGTTTGATAAACCTAAACGTTTGTACATAATAACGGAAACCGTCATCACTACTACATAAGGCAATCCCTCTACAAAATATAATGACGGAACCCATGCCCAAGGATTCCTCTTCGATTGTGACTCTTGTGATTTACTCATGCTATTTTTGTGTTATCTCCATAAAATCAATATCCAGAACAGGGTATTCCTGCCAGTTTTTGTAATCATAATGCCACCATTCCGATTCCAAAGGTTCGAATCCGTATTTCATCATGGTTTCTTTTAAAAGAGCCCGATTCGTTAAAACTGTATCAGATAGTTCGGTGTAGGAATGGCTTGCTTGCGGCAAAAATTCATCGTAAGTGGTTGGCATCGGTAACTCGTTGCCCTGTAAATCGGTAAGTGTGAGGTCTACCGCCGCCCCGCGATTATGTCGAGAACCTGTTTTTGGGTCGGCAACAAACTCCGGGTTGGGATACACTTCCCATAATTTTCGTTGTGCTGAAAGCGGACGATAGGCATCGTAAATTTTTAAGCCTAGGCCTTTTTCTTGTAATTCTTTTGCAATCTGTATGATTGCGTCACCTGCCTGTTTTACCAAAAATGCTTTAGCATCAGGATAAATGACTTGCTGTGTAAAATTGTTCGCAGTGGCATAACGAATATCCAAAAAAACACCATCTATTTGCTCTAAATCAACAAAAGTAACTGTCGGTTGAGGCGTTTTGTTTTTTGAGCAGCTCAAAATGCTTAGGGATAATAAAATCAGGCCGAATATTTTCATCATCAGAACCAATATTTCTTTGGTTGAGAAGGTGAATAGGTATCTGCAGGGTTATAATGCTGATAAATAGCTTTACTTACCGCACGAACGTAAACACTTCCGTAATCATCGTATTCGTATCCGGCTTTTTCCTGGTCGTCTGTCATTGCACAAAAAACATACGTTCCGCCTTTTGAATGAACGACAACAACTTCCGATTTTGCCTGACTTACAGCACCTTGTTTTGATGCAGTTTGTACTTCCGGCGGAATAACAGAAAGTGCTTCACCATCCCAAAACGAACGCGTAAGCATGCGATACATTTTTTCAGAGGCTTCCGTGCTGATTACTTTGCGTTCGTATATGGATTGAACTAAATGTGCCATTTCGCGTGGTGTTGTTTGTCCCCAACCAAATTTTTCTCGGTTGGCTTCTCGCCCCGGCGTTCTGGAATTTACGCGTGTATGTTCATATCCGGCTTGCTCCAACCATTCATTGATTGCAGTGCCTGAGCCGGCTAAATCTTGTAACCACAAACTGGCCGTGTTATCGCTTAATGCAAGCATAATGAAAACCAATTTGGCAACAGGGAACGTGGCGCCTTCTTTAGCAACATTTATGAAATCGTCTTCATACGTGTATTTAGGCTCCCCTGTATAGCTTACTAACTGGCTATAACCTAATTCACCTTTTTCGATTCGGTCAAAAATTTTAACCATAATCGGAACTTTAACCATGCTTGCCGAAGTAAAAACATCATCGGCATGAATGGCTATTTCCTCTTTTCTTTCTACATGATAAACATACACACCGGCTCTGCCTTTGAAGTTGGAAATCAAAGTCTGCAATTCTTTTTCGAGCTGTTCTTTCGGTTCAATTTGCATAGAGCAAGCGGATAGGATTAAGGCTGCAAGAGTTGAAAAGAGGAAATAGGTTTTCATGACACAAAATCTTATTGAGCGCTCAATTTAGCCTTTAATTTCATAATTCGCTTGTAGGATTTATCAATGCGAGCTTCTGAAATTTCGCCGGAACTAACCATTTTTTTGATGATTTGAACAGTTTTTGGGACAATATCTTCATCATAAATCAAATTATTGGCAAATTGAAGAATATCAACACCTGCTAATACTTGCAGACGAATACCTTCTTCTAAACCGTAGTTTTCAATTACGTATTTGGTTTGTGGAGATTCACCGATAATCACACCATCGTAACCTAATTTAGTTCTTAAAACATCTGTAATTACGGTTTTAGAAAGCGATGCAGGGTATTTAGTGTCGTATTTGTTCAGGAAAACGTGAGAAACCATAATAGCATCTACATCCACATCTTTATCTTCGATGAGTTTTTTATAGGGCTCTAATTCGCTTTCGCTCCAAGAGTTAGAAATGTCAAAAAAACCTTCGTGTTTTTTACCTGTTTCACTGCCAAAACCGGGGAAATGTTTTAAAGAACTGATAACACCTGACTCGTGTAAACCTTGGATATACGCTTTTGCATGGCGATATACGGTTTCCGGATTATCAGAAAAACTTCTGAATAATTTGGCTACGATAAGACTTTGTTTGTTAACTACGAGGTCAACTGATGGCGCAAAATTGAAATTGATACCTACATTTTTTAGTTCGCTCCCAATTGCTTTTCCGGTTGCTTTAGTATCATCAAGGTTGTCTTTTTTACCGAGTTCCAGATGCGATTTATGGTTTTTGAAACCGTATTTACCATCTAAACGCTGAACTTTTCCGCCTTCTTGGTCAACCGCAATAAATAGCGGCGCTTTCGCCAATTTTTGAAGTTCAGTTGTAAGTTTTAATACCTGTTCTTTCGATTCAATATTTCGTACAGGTGAAGCAGTAGAGTTGTCTTTTTCATATAACACTACGCCGCCAAGATGGTTTTTTTGAATGTCTCTTGCTATGATAGGATTCTTGGAAACATCAGCTCCTCGGAATCCAACCAAAAGCATTTGGCCAATTTTTTCGTCAAGGCTTTGTGCCTGAACGAGTTGAGTTGCTAGTAATAAGCAAAGTGCAACAAACATCATTTTTGATTTCATAGATCCTCAATATAATTTGGAATTGTTTTATGGTTACTGTCTATTGTTTTAAGTATTTGTTTTTGAAGTCTTTAATACGGAAGTAGTTGTCCTCTAAAGTCTTAATGCTTAAGTCTCCTTTGTCGATAGCACGTTTTATGATGTCTAAAACCTGTTTAGCGTCCTTAGGCTGTTTTGCAAGGTTGTTTCCCAAGCAAATCATGTTTACTCCGGCATTTAGGGCTAAAGGAATGGCTGTTTCGAGTCCGTATTTTTCAGTGATGGCGCCCATTTGAAGGTCATCGCTGATAATTAACCCTTTGAAGCCGTATTTTTCTCTTAACATCCCGGTTAATACGGTTTTGGATAGGGTTGATGGGTGATCGGGGTCAAGGTGACGGTTAAAAATATGTGAGCTCATAACTACTTGGTCGTAGCCCGTGTTGAATAACATATCGTACGGAATTAGCTCCAAATCATTCCATGTTTCACTCACATCTGTAAAACCCAAGTGGGTATCGCCAAAAGAACTTCCATGCCCAGGGAAGTGTTTAATTCCGGCAAGAACATCGTATTGATTTAAGCCTTTAATGTAGGCTTCGGCATGTTCGTAAACCTTAATCGGGTCGGAAGAAAAACTGCGCTGTTTACCATGGATAATTGGGTTTTCCAGGTTGGTATCAACATCAACACAAGGAGCAAAGTTTAGATTGATACCTGCATTTGCTAATGTTTGACCAATGAGTTGACCTTCTTCGAGTGTTTCATCCAAATTATCTAATTTGCCAAGCGTTTGGTGTGAACGTGTTGTTGGGAAACCATAATCCGCTTTTAAGCGATTTACTACACCGCCTTCTTGATCTATGCTGATAAATAAGGGGGCTTCGGAAACGGATTGTAGGTCAGCGCATAGTTTTTTTACTTGATCCGGCGATTTTATGTTGTGGACAGGTTCGTTCTGAACCATATCCTTATCAAATAAAATGACTCCAGCTAAGCCGAATTCTTTAATTTGTTCAACTATAGAAGGGTTTTGTTCTATAGAACTACCTCTAAAGCCAAGTATTAATGTTGATCCTACTAGTTTTTCTAATGAAATAGACATGGTTCTCTTTTATTAATCCTATTCAATTGTTGTGTGTTTTATCATCAAGACATCCCTAAAATTCCATCCCAAAGCCAATTGAAAACGGGAAATCGGCAATTTGTTTAAATCCTACATGCTCGTAGAATCCGATTGCTGTTTCATTTCTTTTCCCGACTTCAAGATGTAAGCCTCTCACTCCTTTGAGCTTGAGTTTGGATATAAATGTTTCTATAAGTTCTTTACCATTCCCGCCACCTTGACCTTCCGGTAAAATATCTATGTGAAGGTGTGCAGGAAAAGCCTTGTATTCCGGCTTAAAATGGTACCCTGTATGCACAATTCGCTGTAATATGGCTTGTATTCCTACCGCAGATTCCGGTGGCTTAGCTGTTCTGCTTTGTAATTCCGGCAACCATTGTTGCTCCATAAAGATTTGGAAAGCAGCAGAATCAGAAGTTCCGGTTATATAGCCCACAGGCTTTTTATCAACTACTAAAACTTGTGTTAGCTCTGGCTCAAATTGTAAATACGGAGCTAAAAAAAACTGAGCAGGTAACCATGGTTCTTCTAAAAGTGCACTTGCATCCTTACCGCTATTCGCTGTTTTCAGGCAAACATCATATAAATAGGGTAAATCCAACGGATGATATGTTCGAATAAGTGCAGCCAATGCTTATTTATGGGTTTCAGCGTTAAATAAACTGTCCTGTGTTGCTTGGAATCGACTTAATTCATCAATTCTCATTTTCTCGGTTTTGTCTTCCGGCTCAAGCTGATGTTTCCATTCAAACACCTCTCTGTGCCAGCTAACAATGTCCGAATCGTTAAGTTCTAAAACGGTATAACCGGGTTCAAATCCGAGCCAGTTTCCGCCCCACCAAGCCGCCGATGCTGCCTGCGAAGTAATGTATCGGACATCATTAAAAATGAAATCTTCCGACATGTGTGTATGCCCTTGAAGGAGTGCTTTTACATTATGTCTTTCAAGAATCAGGCGCAGTTCTTTGTTATCCTGAACCACTAAGTGATTCATGGCTTTCATGGAAAAGTCGGCATTAATTTGCCCCATGTGGTTGAAGCAGGCGTGGTGTGAAACAACGATTTTCGGTTTTCCCGGATGTTTGCCTAAATCGTAGCGTAACCAGTTTAACTGTTCTTCACCAATTCTCGCTTCGTAACTAGGTCCATCAGCGGAGTCGATTTGAAAATTGGAGTTTAAAACAGCAAAATGCCAACCTTTATGGTCGAAGCTGTAGTAAGGATTTTTCATCCCAACTCGATCCATAATGTACTTTGTGCCTAATTCCGGGTGCGTTACAGGTACTTTTCTTCTAGCTGATAATCCCAATAAATCATGATTTCCGATACAAGGATACCAAGGCATCTTCAGTCGGTCTGAATGAGTTTTAAAGATGCGAATCTGTTCATCAAACTTGTCCAAATCTGTGTATAAGCCATCGAATGCCATATCGCCGCCCATAAGAACAAAGTCCGGTTGGGCAACAAGATTGTTGATAGAATCGATACACTTGCCATAACCAACAACGCCTTTTCTGCGTGGTGTTACATGCGGGTCGGTTAAGTGCACTATTTGAAAAGTTTTTGTATCAGACCCGGTTTTTAGGGCAGAACTTTTCTCCCAAGGAGAAAGTCCTGCGCCTAAAACTCCTAAGCCAAACTTCCTTAAAAAACTCCTGCGCGAATTGGAATTTAATTTCATGTTTCGATGCTTATTTCATCAAAATCATTTTTTTGGTAAGAACTACATTGTTGGCTTCTAGGCGGTAGATATACATACCCGTTGCCAAATTTGCAGCATTAAATTGAACTGTATGTGAACCGGCACTAAATGTTTGATTGGAAACAGTTGCAACTTGTTGTCCCACAGAGTTATAAACGGTTATTTTCACATTTGCCATTTCCGGTAATTCAAACTGAATGGAAGTACTCGGGTTAAATGGATTCGGATAATTCTGCTTCAACTGAATACTAGTAGGTAGTTCAGAAAACGGATTTTCTTCATTTGAAACGGGAGTTGCATAAGCAATGGAACGAAAATCATCGAATGCGAAATAACCGGAACTAATATCGCCGCCGCCATAGGTGAGTTGGAAGCTATCAACATAGGCACTTCCGTTAAGTACACCATCTCCGTTTACCCAAGCAACTATTGGGTCGGTTCCCAAATTCCAGGAAATTAATTTCCAACCAATCCAGTCTACAGTAAACCAAGAGCTGCCTTCTAGTTGGTTGCTTCCGTCACGAAGCATAAATCTGAATTTATTTCCCGAACCATCTCCAAACACATATGCCTGAATTGTAGATGCGGTTGTGAAGCGACGTGACTGCGGTGCGCTACTCGGGGCTAAGTATAAACGAATAAGATTTTCCGGTGCCGCGGTATCCCATCCATAATGAACTACTAAGCTTGCCGTGCTGGAGCCGGTTTTGTTAAAAAGTGTTGTACTGCGTTCACTTGAAGTTACTTCGGTAATGATTCCAGTTGTACTACCACTTTGTTGAGGCAGCCACCACGAATCGATTGAAGCATCAAAATTATCAATTGATTGAATGCTGGAGACGCGTTCATTGTTGGTCGTAAAATAGCCTTTACGATCTGCTCCTAGTGCGTTACCTGTAGTATCGGTTAGTGTTCCTTTTATGTGTACAAAGTATTTTGTCGAGAGTTTTAAAGAGTCTTGCGGAAAGAATGTAATTGCAGATCTACTTCCAACGGAATAAGTCTCGATAATTCCTGTTACTGAATGGTCTCCGCTTTCACTAATTACAGATATAGTTTCGTCGGTAACACTAGTGTGATCAATTAACTCGTCAAACAAAACAGAAATGGATGGTTTTTTATCAGTGATAGTAACATTATGTGGGTAAAGAGATACCACTTTGGGACTTGTTACATCTGGACTGCCTGTTGTAAACGCTAACGCATAATCTGTTCCGGCTTCACCATTTGCATCTCCATCGAAACCGTGTTTATAAGCCGAATTATCTGTAGCAGTTTCAGCAATTGTTAAAACATAATCTGTGTTGAATGCTAATGAATCAGTATAAATTGAAAGCGTTGAAGTGTTTATCCAATAGTATCTGAGTGCTGCATAAGGAGTAATCGAAATTGCTTGCTCAACACTTTCTTTATCCATAGCTCTGCTAAAGTTGATAAAAATTCGTTGTGTTGGATTTACAATAGGGTTGTTGCCACCAGGATCAGTGCTCGTTATAAACGGCGGTTTTTTTGAAACCAACTGAATATTTTGAAATGTTATTTCTTTGTTTTTTATATCGATATCGAGCGTGTCAGAATAATAATCTGGATGCGAAACAATTAATTGAGAAGTTTCATTTACTAGACTATCAATATAGAAAAAACCATTTCGTAGTTGTTCAGGATCAGAACTGTGTTTGTAGAATACTGATTGGTATGTATCTGTGGTATAGGAGCGGTTTTGTATAGAAGCTACAGCCCCGTTGAGTAATAATCCGCTTTCAGCGTCCTTAATTTCACCGGATAATATGCCAACGTCCGGACGATCTATACCGTGGTATTTTAATATTGCCCAATAAGCAGAACGGCCTTCTAGTTTTTTATAACCTTCGTTAATATTTCTTTGTTGTTGATAAGGGTTCGTGTGAAATCCAGCCTCGCTTAAGACTGAAGCCATGCTTGATTGACGATTTACATGTAGGTATGGCCAAGTGTTTGCATGATTATCAACAAGTCCTTGGTAGAAAATACGGTCAGCATAATTTCCACGTCTGCCGATTTGCATGTTTTGCGTTAAAATAGTGTCAATATAGGCTCCCATCAAACCACCGCCATGAGGTGTTTTTTCAATAGTTTGCCCACCTTGTCTCCATCCGCCATATAGCATTAGCGTACTATTGGATGATGAACCACCGGCATCACTATGGATAGAGTAGTAAAAGTCGGCACCCAAAGAATTTGCTAAATCAGTTCGCTGAGCCAAGCTTATTATAATCTGATCATCCATTCTACTCATGTAAACAGTATCAATATCTGTTTCGGTTAGTAAGAGATCTCGAAGGTGCATTGCAACTCTGAGTGTCTTTTGGGCTTCAGAATAGTTATATAAACCCATGTTTTCTGTTTGGGAATGCCCCGGGTCTATAAATAGTGTCCAACCGCTTAATCCGGTTACTTTTTGGGCTTGAACTTGAATTTGTGTGAGAGCAAATAGGGTAATAATAGCAATAGATAATTTTCTCATTTTCTAAAACCTCTTTAAATCTTATTCAGTTATCGTTTCAACAGCAATAAGAAACAACTTGCCCTCAGTTGGCGAGTCGAATACAATTTCTTTGCCATTAGGAGACCATGATGGATTCATTGCAAGAGGAGAAAAATTTCCTGTTAAATTAAAAGACTTAGATCCGTCAATACTTTTTACCATGATATCGGAGCGTGTGTAGCTGTGTCCGTTGTCATCTGCTTGCATATACACAATAAATTTCCCGTCCGGCGAGAATGATGGTCTATTTCCAGTGCCTAAATCAGTAAGTTCTTGAGTTTCAAGATTCATTACATATAGGTTTCCACCGTAAACTTCAAAAGCTGCATATTTTGCATCAGGAGAGAGTACCTCGTTTAAAAGGGGTTGTTCAAACGGTGGACGGATGATTTCAACGCCATTTAATGAGTAAAGCTTGAGTTCTTTATTCTCATAGTTTAACACCTTCGTTACAAGCTCGTTAGATGGGGCAGGAATAGCCTTTTGAAGAGTTACGTAATTCTTGTTTTCAGTAAAACGAACATCTGAGCCTACAAAAATCGGCAAATCAGGGATTTTCGACTCAAAGTTTGTTAGTTGTTTTGTTGATTTTTCTGCAACATTTACAAGAACGACGGCATGTTTGCTTCGTTTATTTTCAACCATGGTTTCTCTTGCCAATATGAATTCTCCGTCGGGCGACCATTGAAACCCAAATCCAATTCCTGTTCGTTGCGCAAGTAAGCTCGCCGTTTTAGTTTGAGTGTCAAGTATGTATACTTGATCGTTGCCTGGAGTTGAGAAAGCAATTTGTTTCCCTGATGGAGACCATTTTGGGCGTTGTGCATTAATAATGTCAATATTAATTGCTTGTGGTTCACCGACTTTTAGAGATTGTGCATAACTAGAATTGTGTACGTACATAATGTGCATAATGATTGCAATTATGAGCACTGTCTTATTCTTCACTGATTTAACCATGTTTCGAGATTTATTAGTTGATTCAAAAAAGCGCTTCTAAGTATATCTAAAATTCATCTAGAAGTTCCTATAAATTAATAATAAGCAAAAACTTGCGATTGATGCCTCGTTTAAAAAAAATCTTTTTTAACTACTGATTTTTCAAAAGTTAAGAACAAATTAGGGGGCAAATATTAGCTTGCTTGTTATTTTTTTACAAGTCGATTTATTACGTAAAAAAAGTTATTTATATCTATTATGACCGCCTCTAAAATGCATTAAAATGCCTTTTTCTATTTTTTTTCAAATTTATGCACATCATAATTTTTTTTTAGATATAGTTTGTTACATTACACCCAAGTAAAAGCGCTTTCAGTTTGCATGTTCTTGTTCGTGAGTGTTTTTTAGCTTTAGGACTTAAAATTCTGTTTATTCACACGAATAAAAATAAAAATCAGATATTATGGTAAATAAGAGGTTTTTCTTCTGGTTGTTTACAACTTTATTTGTGAGTTTGTTAAGTATAAACTCATCATATGCACAAAAGGGTAAGCTTGTTGGTCAGGTTGTTGATGCAAAGACTGGTGAGCCGCTTCCTGGTGTGAATGTTTTAGTTGAGGGCACCACAATTGGTACTGCAACAGATATTGATGGATATTACACTATAATCAATATTAATGCCGGTATCTATGCTGTTCGATTTTCATACGTTGGGTATGCTCCTTATACGGTTCAGGATGTAAGCATTAGCGTAGGCTTAACTACAGAAGTAAATGCTAAGATATCAGAAGAGGTTTTTCAGGGTGAAGAAGTAGTTGTAAGGGCTGAGCGACCTGTTGTGCAGGTGGATATGTCATCGAGTCAATCGAATCTTTCAAGTGAAGACATAAAGAATATGCCTATTACAAGTGTGACTGCTGCCGTTGGATTGCAGGCTGGTGTAGAGGGCTTGACTATTCGTGGTGGTGGTAGTGACGAAATTGCCTTTAATGTGAATGGGTTAACCATGCGTGATGAAAGAACCAATCAGCCTCTTACTAATATTTCGTTTACTTCAATATCAAATATTCAGGTACAAACTGGTGGATTTAATGCTGAGTACGGAAATATTCGATCTGGTCTGATAAATGTTACTACAAAAGAGGGTAGCAAAGATAAATATGAGGTTGATGCGCTGGTAAGATATACGCCGATACAAAAAAAGCATATTGGAGAATATCCGAATGACCCTAATTCATATTTTATTAGGCCGTTTTTAGATCCTTCGGTTGCTTGGACTGGTACCGATAATGGGAATTGGGACCCTTGGTTAAAAAGACAATATGTAAGCTTCCCTGGTTGGTATAGAATAAGCGAAAATTTACGATTTAATAGTGATCCGACAGATGATTTAAGTCCGGAGGCGGCTCAACAAGCATTCATGTGGCAGTATAGAAAGTCTTTCGAAATAACGAACCCTGACTATGATATTGATTTAAATATTGGCGGTCCGGTATTCGGTATTAGTAAGATGCTTGGAGACTTGCGTTTCAATTTTTCGATGCGCAAAACCCAAACAATGTATTTTATTCCGTTGGCTACTGATAGATATGAGACTAACTCGTATATGTTGAAATTGACCTCTGATGTAGCTAAGGGAATGAAACTTTCTGTTGAGGGTATGATGGGTAGTGATAATGGTACATCGGCAAGTAATACAGGATCGACGGGTTTCTTTGTTACTTCATCAGGAATAGCATCTGATATTCAACGAACTTCATATGACGATGCGAGAACATTCTCTGATTTTTTCTGGGCTCCTTCAACAAGATCATACTATAGTGGAGCAATTAGTTTTACACATACTCTATCACCGACCTCATTTTACGAACTTAGATATAGCAATGTCACAACATCATATGAGACAAACCCAGGTAAGCCAAGAGACTTGTCGCCGGTTTTTAGTGTTGGTGGAGTAGATTTTGATGAAGCCCCGTTCGGTTATTATGCATGGAGTTCTGCCGCTGTTGGCTCTGGTATGCGAATGGGTGTTGGTATGTCAACCGGGCGAGATTCTTCATTTGTATCAGTGAATACAGTGAAGATGGATTATACCAATCAAGTGAACAGATTGAACCAAGTAAAAGCTGGGTTTGAATTTGTACATACTGCATCTCAGGTTAATTATGCCAGAGTAGATTCGAGTCTGAGTTCCGGAAATACATTCTCTAAATGGGATCAGAATCCATTAAGATTCTCTGCATATATACAAGATAAAATTGAGTTTAAGGGAATGATCGCAAATCTTGGTGTTAGAATGGATGTATCGGCACCAAGTGGTGAATGGTACGACTTCAGCCCTTACGATGATGCACTTGGAACAAATGCTACTGGTTTAGATACAGTTCTAAATAAAAAGAGTATTAGCCCTCAGGTTAACATTAGTCCAAGACTTGGAGTAAGCTTTCCTGTTACAGTTAAAAGTAAACTTTTCTTCAATTACGGACACTTTTATAGTATGCCTTCGCCAGAAAATCTGTACTTGGTTCGATTTGTACAGGGTAATCAAGTGCGCTTTATGGCAAATCCGAATTTAAAGTTGCCTAAAACAGTAGCTTATGAAATTGGTTTTGAGCAAGATTTATTCGATGAATATCTCATGCGTATCTCAGGGTATTACCAAGACGTTAGCCAGCAACCTGCCAGTATTACATACATTTCAAGAAATGGTTTAGTAAACTATTCAAGTCCTGAAGCTAATTCATACAGAGATGTACGTGGTTTGGAGTTGACTTTCCAAAAAGTAAAAGGGAAATACTTTAGATTTTTGGCAAACTACACATACAGAGTATCAACAAGTGGTTTATTTAATTTTCAAACTCAATATGAGCTGCCGGCACAACAGCGAGAGTACGAAAGAAATACAACAGCAAACAATCCATTTCGTCCTATTCCTACTCCATTTGCCAGATTGGTGTTTGATTTCTTCACTCCAAAAGATTTCGGCCCATCCTTTGCTGGTTTTAAGCCGTTTGAGTCATGGAGTTTGAATTTAATCAACTCATGGAGAGCTGGCGGATGGAGAACATGGACTGGTGGTGGTTCCGTACCAAATATTGTAAATAATGTTCAAGATGTTGATACATATAATACAGATTTACGTTTTTCGAAGGATTTGAGAATAAGCAAATCTTCTAGAATAAATTTCTATCTAGATATCTCAAATCTTTTTAATCTGAAGTATTTATCTATGTCAAATGCGGGTTTTGCTGCAGGTACAGACTTCTTGGATTATATGAGATCATTACATATGCCAGAACGCATATTAAATGATATTAGAACAGGTTATGATCAAATGCCAATCGCTGGTAATGATAGACCTGGTGTTTACAGAAAGCCTGGTGTGGATTTTGTTCCAATTGTAACAGTATCTGATATAAACTCTGTTACACAACCTTACGCTCGTCCACTCTATTATGACTATGTTAACGATGTCTATTACAGATATGAGAATGGACAAATGGTTGTTGCAGATGCCAAATTTGTTGATCAGGTGTATAAAGATAAAGCGTATATAGACATGCCAAATATTAGCTTTTTGAACTTCCTTAACCCACGAACATTTCGTCTAGGCTTTAGAATCTCATTTTAATTTTCAATCCGATACAAATGAAAAGACTATACAAACTAAGTATTTATTCGTTTTTCGTCTTATTGATGTTCATAGCCCAATCATCGGTGGCGCAAGTTGCACATAAGTGGCTTGCCCTAGGAGATTTGCAGAATTTCTATGCAAGTTTTGGTACTGAAATTGAGTTAGGCTTTATCAACAGACAACAAGCGGGACTAGCATGGCCAGGTATATATCAATTCCAAGATGCGCAAGCATCGAAGGCTATGTGGCTGGGGGTAAAAAACTTCACAGATCAAAACGGGGTAAACTTTGATTACAAAGTTGTACACTCGGGGCCTCGAGTAAGAGCTGATGCCTATTTTTTTCCAGTAGAGTACTATTTAATCTCTAAAAAAGAAGCAACGAAGGTAAGCGTAGATGAAGTGTTGTCGGAAAGAGTTGAACAGACTGTAGATTCTGTTGATGCAAATATTCCTGGCGATCGCATGATTTATGCAAAATTTAATACTGCAATTGGTGTTACTGTTGAGCGTAAAATTCATCAGTTTTCGCAGCAATATCATGATGATTATCACATTATTGAAGTTACGTTAACCAATACCGGATTTACGAGTAAAGAAGAAACAAATCCATTAAATCGTACGATAAATGATTTGATTTTTTATGAGTTTAACCGCTGGGCTCCTGTATTGCAGACTCGTTATATGATTGGTAATGCAACTGGTTGGGGTATAAACACTATGAATGACCGCCGTGGTGATGGATTAAATAGCTCTGGTAGCCCTACAGAAAATGAATTTAAAGCTCAATATGCTTGGCAGGGTAAGTTTGCGGCTTATACACCACCGCTTCCTGATGCTGATAACTTAGGTGCACCGATAATCGTTCCTAATACAGTAAATGGATATATGTCTGCCTCAGATACATCAGGTCGCTTGGGAGCATATCATTTTGTCGGAAAAGTTCATCTACATGCTGATAAATCTGCAACAGATAAATCTAATGATCCGAACCAACCGCTAACAATGTCAGAAATTGATTCGGATAATTCAAATACGTTCAACAACGATCCAGAGAATAGAACTAGGATGTCAGTTGAATATGAAGAGTTTATGAATGCAGGTGTAACACCGCGTCAAGCATACCTTGTAGAACCAACCGGTGACGCTGGTTTTATAACTCCGAAAGGTAATCCTGCCTTAGGAACAACGGGCGGTTGGAGTGCAGCTACCGGTTATGGTCCGTATACATTACAACCCGGTGAAAGTGTAACCATTGTTTATGCTGAAGCAGTAGGTGGAATTGGGCATCAGCATGCGAGAGTGGTTGGTGCTAAGTACAAAGCCGATTTATTAAATCCAGCAGTAAATAATCAAGCTGCAAATTTGGAAAAAAACACAGAGATGTTTAAAGGAAGAGATTCCTTGTTTCAAACTTTTCGTCGTGCAATTGCAAATTATAATTCGGGTTATCAGTTAAGACAAGCACCGCCTGCACCAATATCAGTAGATATTACATCGACCGGTAACGGTATTCTTATTAACTGGGATTATAATGATGCTGATGAGAGTTTAATTGATGGTTTTGAAGTATATCGTTCACCTTATTTACCTGATTCAACAGCAAAACTTATTGCAACCCTTGATGTTGGCGACCGAGAGTTTGTTGATGGTGATGATACTCCTGCCGGTGCACCAATTAGAGGTGTGAATTACTTTTATTATGTAACCGCTGTTGGGAAGCCTGATAATACGCTAGACCCGGCATTGACACCCGCAGGTGTACTTCGAAGTTCAAGATATTTCACACAATCATATGACTACGCTCGTTTATTAAGACCACCGGGAACTTCAATGGATCAAATACGAATTGTTCCCAATCCATACATTGCAAAAAATGTCGATGCTTTGCGACTTGGCGTTGAAGGAGATGAAAGAATTGCATTTTTTGAAATACCAAATAAAACGAGTATAAAAATCTACAATGAATTAGGGCAATTTATTCAAGAAATAAACGAAGAGCGGAAAGGTGATGCCTTTTGGGATTTTAGAACAGTATCCAGACAAAGAGTAGTTAGTGGAATATATATTGCTGTTATCAAAAACCTCGAGACTGGCGAGGAAATAATCAAAAAGTTCGTAGTTCTACTTTAATCGGAGTCGGTAAATGAAAAAAAATTATCAAAAAATAGTATTTGTTCTAGCTCTGCTTATCGGCGTAACTACGCTTGCAACTGCGCAAAAAAAACGAGGTCAAACATCCTTTGGATTTATTGCAAATCCGCTAACAGCTAGAGCAGCGGGTATGAACGATGCTGTATACAGTATTGATTTAAATGCAGAGGCTATGTTTAGTAACCCGGCGACAATGGCTCGCCAACAGTCGATGTTTAACGTCTCTGTGGGGCAGGTAGAGTTTATTGCTGATATTAACTATAGCTATGCGGCTATAAGTATAGCACCTAAAAAAGGACGCTATGGTGTTTGGGGTTTACAACTTATTTCGACAGACTATGGAGAGTTTGATGAAACAGTAATTGATAAATCAAATAATTTAAGCTACAGAGATCTTGGTACCTATAATCCAAGAGCATTTGCATTGGGCTTAAGTTATGCACGCGCAGTATCCGGACAGTTTTCATTTGGTGGATCTGTAAAATATCTAGATGTGAATTTAGTAAATGGTATTGTTGGGATTGATGGATATGAATTCGCTAGACAAAATTTTTCGGCTAACGTATTTGCATATGATTTTGGAGTACATTATAAAACTGGATGGGAAAGTCTAGAACTCGGTTTTGCATTCAAAAACCTAGCACAAGAAGTAACTTTTCATACTGAAAGCGCTGAAATTCCGCTCACGTTTAGAATGGGCGTCTCTATGGATGTGTTTGATTTAACAGAAGTTAATAAAGATTATAACAGCTTAATAGTTTCTATAAATGCTAACAGACCTAGAGATTTTGACGAGCAAATAATTATTGGTGCTGATTATACTTACATGAAAAGATTCTCAATAAGAGCGGGTTATTTACTGCCTGCTGAAGAACAAGGCATATCATTTGGAGCAGGTTTAACTCAACCAATAAACAGAAATGGTATTGCAATAAGCGCTGATTACTCTTACACAACCTATGGAATATTTAGTGGTGTAAATAGGCTAACTGTTCAATTTTCATTCTAGTGTATACTAACTATTTAAATATTATGAAGTTAAGCATAAAACATATTTCAATAAAAATTATAG
>SBGQ01000016.1 GCA_006226965.1 bacterium
AATAAGTATTCGCCGAGGCTTTCTCTAAATAAAAAGATTAACGCACTTATAATAAATGCTGTTGATATTGTAACAATTATTGATGTTGATAGAACTTTTGCTTTTTCTTCAATATCGTCGTTAAACTCAGCAACATATTTTACTACACCTTGTTGAATTCCACCAGTTGCAACATTTGTAGTGATACCAATAAAATTTTGAAATTGACTAATATACGCTACACCAGATGGCCCAATTGTAACAGCAACAATTTTAGCAACAACAATTCCTGATAGTTGAGCTATAATAGTACCAATACCAGTCCATACACTTGTTTTAATCATTTCATTTTTAACAAGTGCTTTTTTCAATTTTGCAATCAAATGCTTAGGCATACTGATTAATTACTTCAATTACCTTAACTATTTCATCTTTTGTAATTACAGAGCTAATAGGTAACGATAATACACTCTCATGAATTTCATCAGTAATTGGGAGTTCCAAATTAGCAAATTCTTTATAAGCATTTTGCTTATTGGGAGGAATAGGGTAATGAATTAAAGTTTGAATACCTTTACCATTTAAATATTCATGCAATTTAGACCTATTTGATGTTTTTATAACAAACAAATGCCAAACATGATCAACAGTTACAAGTGAATTATCTCCCGAAATTTTAGGCAATTGAATCTCTCTATTATTTATACCCGATAAATATTGATTGGCTACCCATCTTCTCTTTTGATTTTCTTGGTCGATATATTTTAATTTTATATCTAAAAACGCAGCTTGAATTTCATCTAATCTACTATTCAAACCTTGAAACTCATTTTGATATTTTATTCTTGACCCATAATTAGCTAATGCTCTAATAATGTCGGCAAGTGTTTCATCATTTGTAGTAACTGCTCCAGAATCTCCTAGAGCGCCGAGATTTTTACCCGGATAAAAGCTAAAACCCGCGGCATCACCTAGACTACCCGTTTTTTTCCCATTCCATATTGCACCAATTGCCTGTGCATTATCCTCTATAATTTTTAGATTATATTTCTTGGCAAGATTTTCTAAATCAAAAGACCAACAAACTTGTCCATATAAGTGAACAACCATAATTGCTTTTGTTTTAGGAGTAATAGCTTTCTCGATTTTTGTTATATCTAAATTGAATGAATTTATATCTGGTTCAACAAAAACTGGTTTCAATCTATTATCAGTAATTGCGAGTATAGAAGCTATATACGTATTTGCCGGAACAATTACCTCATCCCCTTCATTCATTATACCCAACTCAATATAAGCTTTGAGTATTAGTCTTAATGCATCTAGTCCATTTGCAACACCAATTGCATGTTTGGTATCGCAATATGATGCCAAATTTGCTTCAAATTGCTTAACTCTACCACCTAACAAATACCAACCTGAATCAATTACTTCAGCGGCCGCCTGCTTTAATTCATGAGCATATTGTTGGTTAATAGCTTGCAGGTCAAGGAATTTTATCATACGTATTAATCTTCTTTTACTCTTTTCATAAATTTAGCAGGGCTCCCGACATGAATCTCGAAATCAGGAATGTCTTTCGTTACTAAACTATTGGCTCCTGCAATTGAATAGTTTCCAATAGTCCTCTTTTCAAGAACTTTCGCTCCTAATGTAACGTCAGATACTCTCCCGATAGTTACGTAAGAGCTCGTTACTGAACCTACAGAAAAATGACAAAGTGGACCAACAGTAGTATTATGTCCTATAAGTGCATTTGACATTACCAGAGTACAATATCCAATTTTTGTAGCTGGTCCAACATATGTATTCGACATCAAAAATACACCGGGTTCTAATACTGCGTTACCGGCGACAAATGCAGTCTTATGGACAATAGTTGCAAATCTATTCAACGGAATATTCATTTTTTTGAAAACTTGCTCAGATAAAACATTTCTGCCAATCATGTGTATCGCATACATGAAATAATAGTCCTGATTTAAAAATGCATTTATGTCATCAGTACCACCTAATACTGGATAGCCATTAATGGTTTTGCCCTTTTCAAAATCATTAATAAAACCAGCTACTTCCCATTCTAAATCATTAAAACGAGTTCTGTTATCTTCAATGCATGAGGCAATTACACCACCATTTCCCTCACCGCCAATAATTATTACTTTTTTTGAATTCATTTTCTATTAATCAGACTTTGTTTAGATAATGTTTTAAATGCATTTTTCTTCATTGGAGGCCCAATAAGTACCCCATCCATTAATGCGACACTTAAGCCCTTCTCTTCTGCATACTTCACAGATTCAAATATCTTAGATGCTTTTGCAAATTCTTCATCTGAAGGCGAAAAACAGTTATTGGCCAATTCTATTTGTTTGGGATGAATTAAAAGACACCCCTCAAAGCCTAAATCCTTAGATTTTTGCTCTCGCATTTCAAAACCATCTATATCGTGTACATCCAAATAAGGGGTATCAATAGCCTGTAAACCTGCTGCCTTGGCTGCAATCGCAATCTTGGTTCTAGGATAGTCGAACGTATGGTCATTTTCTCCATGCTTTCCACCTAATTCTTTTAAATAATCTTCGCCACCAAATGCCAGTGCAATTAAACGATCTGTAGAATTCGCAATATCATTGATATTCTCAAATGACAATAGTGTTTCTATAAGCGGTAATAATTTAAAGTGCCCAACTTCTAATCCAAGCTTGTACTCATATTGCTTCAATACCTCATCGAAAAATGCCATATCCTGCTTGGAGTACGTTTTTGCAGGCATAATACCTAGAACATCTTTATGCAAAACAGCATCAAGATCTTTGAGTAACATCCCTTCATCTAACTCATTTATTCTAATGATAATTTGTTTTCCTTTAAACAAACCTTCATGGAGTGCTTTTTTGATATACATTCTAGCATCATCTTTTTGATGTAAAGGAACAGCATCCTCAACATCCAAAATGAGCGCATCTGCATTAAGTTGTGAAGCTTTTATTAAATATTTCTCAACGTGCCCTGGCACAAAAAACATCGATCTTAACAGATAATGCTCTGAACTATTAAATTCTTTAGGACGATGCATCATAAACACTCCAACTATTAGTTACCTTTTGATTTTATTAAAACATGTCTTCTAAAACGAATTACTTCATTTCCTTGTTGATTGAACCCTTTTGTTTCAACATAAACAACTCCTTTTGAGACGTCTTTTTTTGAATATCTTACATCAATTACTTCTGTAACGGCATTTACAGTATCTCCTATAAAAACCGGGCCAGTATGTTTTATTGATTCATAATCTAAATTTGCAATGGCTTTTCCGCTTACATCAGCGACTGTTAAGCCTACAATGAGGCTAAATACAAGCGTTCCAACTACAAGAATTTTCCCGTGATGTTCTTTCTCAGCATAAGCTAAATCTAGATGTACGGGATGATGATTCATCGTCAAAAGAGAAAACAAATTATTATCTGATTCTGTAATGGTTTTTCTTACAGCATGTACATAAACATCGCCCACTTTAAAATCTTCTAAATATCTCCCAAATGGTATCGCTTGATTATTCATACTTATTTAAATATTTATGAATTTGCTTTAGTTTCTTTATATGCGGCTTTTCAAAAACTTTTCCACCTACATTTATGGCAGTAATGGTATCAAAATCTTGTTCGCCAATTGCTTCAAATGATTCTTTTGCCCATTTTATATCATCATCATCAAAATACGCAGCTTTATTTAAACTGTTTAATTGCATAGGATGAATAATAAATTTACCTGAGCATCCAAAATCAAAAGCATTAACACATTCTTTTTCAAACTGTTCCGCATTTGAGATATTCATTGAGGCTGTGTCAATAAACTCTATGTTATATTTTACAGCTATTTTATTTAACTCAAATCGAACAAAATTCATGTGATAGTTAGTCTGTTTCATACCTGAATACATTGAATAATCTTGGCTGCCAAAACCTAGTCCAAAAATATTATTGATGTATTTAGCTACTATTTTATCAAGCTCATTCATTATCGAAGGGTGCTCAACAAGAATAATTAATCTACAATCTTCTTTTATAACTCTCCGTACTAACTCAAATTCATCGAATGATTGTAACTTTGGCAAGACATAACGCTTAAACCCGATTTTTGACAACTGTGTTATATTTGTCAAATCTAAGTTTGACTCTTTAAATAAATTGGGGCGGATCCAGACTTTTTCATCTTCAACATACTGCCTGATATTTTCGATAGAGTCATCAATTTCACTGCTTAACACCGTATCTTCTAAATCAAAAATGAAAGCCGATGCAGCTATTTGTTCTTTTTTTGATATGAATTTCGGCTTATTGGCGGGAATAAAAAAATAGCTTCTTAACATAATTTACTCCCCTTTTTCCAAGCTAAAAACTCAGCATAATCTCGTATATAATCGACTTCACTATAAGTCATGGAGGCCAAGACTAAGCAAATAGCCCCACTAGAAAAATTATCAATATCTCTCCAAAGTCCAGCTGGCATTAAAAGTCCTTCACTAGGATTATTTAAATGATAAACTTTTTCCTTTTTTCCATCTCTTAAGGTAATGTCAAAACTACCACTTGCTGCAATAATTAGTTGCTCAAGTTCTTTGTGTCCATGCCCCCCACGATTCGAGCCATTAGGAATGTCATATAAATAATATACCCTCTTTACGTCAAAGGGGACATCTAAACTATTATTGATAGCCGTAATACTACCATTTTGATTATGCACTAAAGGAAGTCGGATTAATCTTGAATCATCTATGCTCGACAATCTCATTTATAATTCCTCTAAATTGTATATATAATCTTCCTTTGAGTAATGCTCACTCGACAAATGTAAGCCTAATGAATTTGTAGAAAAATTCTCCATATGTCGCCAAGTCTTAGGAGGTAAATAAAGACCAAAGTAAGACCTATTAAGCTGAAACCGCTGCTGCTCGCCGCTAACATTTGTTATCACAACATCAAAACTACCACTTAATGCAATTATTATTTCTTTTTGGTGCTTATATGCATGCCCCCCTCGTATCTCGCCACCGGGAACATCATATGTCCAAAAAACACGTTTTATTTCAAATGGTATCTGCTCAGGATTTTGTAAAAAAGTCAAGTTGCCACGAGGGTCTGAAATCTTTGGAAATTGAACTATTCTAACGTTCATTTCAATAGCTTTCTAAGATAATCCCCATATGAACTCTTCCCCAATAACTTCGCATTATCTTCTAAAACATTTCTATCAATGTATCCCATTTTATATGCGATTTCTTCTAAGCAAGCTATTTTAAGTCCTTGTCTTTTTTCAATAATCTCAACAAACTGTGAAGCCTCTAGTAATGCATCATGTGTTCCTGTGTCTAACCAAGCAAACCCCCTCCCTAATAACTCAACAAACAGTTTATTCTGTTCTAAGTAAACTCTATTAACATCTGTAATCTCAAGTTCACCACGTTTCGAAGGTTTTATTGATTTGGCAATATCTATAATTGAATTATCATAAAAATAGAGTCCAGTAACTGCATAATTAGATTTAGGTTGTTCTGGCTTTTCTTCAATAGATACGACTTTACCGCTAGAGTCAAACTCGACTACACCAAAACGTTCAGGGTCATTTACAGCGTAACCAAAAACAGTAGCAGGATTGTTTGATTCTGAGATACGCCTAAGTATTGAAGGGAATCCTTTACCATAAAAAATATTATCACCTAGCACCATTGCTACAGTGTCTTGTCCGATAAAGTCTTCACCAATAATAAATGCTTGCGCTAAACCGTCGGGAGATGGTTGAATAGCATAACTTAATTTTACTCCCCATAAGGAACCGTCACCTAATAACTCTTTAAACTTCGGAGTATCATGTGGCGTTGAGATAATTAGTATTTCCGTAATCCCTGCTAACATTAGAACTGAGATGGGATAGTATATCATTGGTTTGTCATAAATCGGCAATAATTGCTTAGAAATCGATTTTGTAACAGGATATAATCTTGTCCCGCTTCCTCCAGCTAATACTATACCTTTTCTTACTTTCATTTTTGTTTACCTCTAAACCAATCGTACATAAGATTTAGTCCATCTTCAAAATTAGTAGATGGCACATAGTTTAATATTTTTTTTGCTTTTTCAATTGAAGCGTATGTTCTATCAACGTCACCTGGCTGCTTGGGCAACCATTCGATATTTGCCTTTTTTCCAATAACCCGCTCTAATGAGTCAATCATTGATTTCAAGGTAATTACATGATGATTTCCTAAATTAATTACTTCAAAGTTTGTTTCATTATACAATGACGCACTTATAATTCCACTAACAATATCGTCAATATAGGTATAATCTCTACTTGTACTTCCATCACCAAATACAGGAATTGGTAATCCATTCTCTATCTTATTCATAAACTTATGAATAGCTAGGTCTGGTCTTTGTCTGGGTCCAAATACAGTAAAAAAACGAAGTGCAATAAATCTTATATCATACAAATGAGAATAAACATGCCCCAATAGCTCTCCTGAAATCTTTGTACTAGCATAAGGGCTTATTGGATTTAATACATAGTCTGATTCATTCCATGGCACATTAGGATTTACACCATATACACTAGAAGAAGACGCAAATACAAATTGTTTAATATTATTCGTTTTTGCGAAATCTAAGAGATTTTGAGTACCATTAACGTTTACCCTCTGATAGTCAATGGGATTTAATATTGATGGACGAACACCTGCTTTCGCAGCTAAGTGAATTATAACATCAAAGTTACTTGGTAATTTATCATATAAATAAACATCTGCAATATCCCCTTGAACTAGTTTAAATAAAGGGTTTGATAGATGTTTATTTATGTTATCCATTTTGACTTGTTTATCATAAAACAAATCAAAATTATCAATTACAGTTACGTTATACTTTAAATCAATAAAGGTGTCAAGAACATGGCTCCCAATAAAACCTGCCCCACCAGTTAACAGAATGTTCATTCTATAAATTTTTTAACAATACGTAAGTTGTAATTACAGCAGTAACTGTGCTAGCAATTGGCCCAATTACTTGAAGATAATCTCTCCAGTTTCTCTTTCTCTTAACCTGAATAATAACTATATCACCATTTTCCAATTCAAATGATTTAAATTCTTCCGGAACTTTCTCACTATAAGCAAACAGAAACTTCTTTTGAGATTGAGTATTATCCGTTTTCGATCTACTTACAGTTATCTCAAGTTTAACAACAGACCAATCTATAACAGTATCCCCGGTTCTAAACAATACCGGACCTCCGGCATAGGAAATCATGTTAGCAATTGTCGTTCCTACCGGAATTAAAAATCGCCCTGAATTTTGAACATCGCCCCACACGTTTACGGAATCTGCCAATTGACCTTGCTCAGCAATCCTAAAAATTCCCCCACCAAGACGAAGTTGATTGGTTTGATTCATTAAATTTTGTTGTGAATAGACTACAGAAGACTGCAACAATAGCATTAAGAATGCATAAAAACTAATTCGTATCTCTTTTCTCATACTCTTTATAGGATTGATAGGAATATTGATAGTAACTATCAGTGTAATAATAGCCGCTAGATTTTTTTGCATCAAAAGCAGTCATTACCGTTCCAATAACATTGGCGTTTATTCTTTTTAAACTTTCAATTGTATTATCAAACTCTGCGTTTCTAGTTTGATTGAACTTACAAACTAGAACTACACCATCTGCAAGTTTCACTAAAGGTGCAGCATCTGTAATAATTCCATAAGGCGGCGTATCTAAGATTACATAATCAAATTCATAACGTAACTTAGCAATCAAATTTCTTAATTTTTTTGACCTATTTATTTCAGCAGGATTCGGGGGTCTATTACCAGCTGTTAGTACAAAAACGTTCTCAACAACAGACGGTTTTATGAACTTGTGTGGATCAACATCCTCAAATAATAAATCGACTAAACCAGGACTTGTCTCAACTCCCCATACACTATGAACTCGAGGGCGTCTAAAGTCACAATCAATTAAAAGTACACGATTACCTGTTTCAGCCATAGTAACAGCTAAATTGGCTGAAAGTGTTGTTTTCCCCTCAGATTTATTCGAGGAAGTAACAAGAATAACTTTATAAGGGTCATCCGGCTTAGAATAACTGATATTGCTTTGAAGCCTTCTATAAGCCTCTGCCGATGGAGATATACTATCTAATAACGTCACTAAACCTGTTGAGATACGTTTATCACCAATATCAATTGTTTCTTTACCTTCAAAATGCTGATCAATATATTCTTGAAGATTGGGAATTACTGCCAATAACGGATATAGTTTTTTCTTTAATTTTTCTACACTGTCAATTTCTTTTTTTGAAATTTCTTTAACAAATACAATTGCAATTGAAATAAATAAACCTAAAAAAGTGGCGATTATTACAATAATTTTTTTCTTAGGCTCTACTGGTTTACCAGGTAAAAATGCATAATCAACTACACGAGCAAGCCCTGACTGTGTCTGTTCCCATAACGCCATCTCAGAAGATTGTCTGGCAAGAGTTAAATATAATTGTTCATTTACTTGTAAATCTCTCTTCATACGAGCAAATTCAATCATATTATTAGGTAGATTATTAAATACTACTTCATGTTCATCAAGCTGCTTTTCTAGAACACTCAACTTAGATTCGGTCTGAGTCTTTTCAATTTGTAACTTTAATAAACTTTCTTGTATTGCTCCTATTTTAGTTGAAACTCCACCATCAGGATTACCTAAAAATCCAATAAAATCTGTATTACCATTTTCTTGGAGCTTCATTACACTTGACGAAATTTCATTTTTCAAAACCTCAATTTGAGAATTCAAATCCATTAACCGCTTATTCTTCTCTGGATTTTGCTTTAACTCAGGATTTCTCGCATAGATAAGAACTCTCTCTGTTTCAACTTCAGCTAATTGAACTTGTAACCGTTGTAATAATGGACCTAGTGCTAATGAAAATTTTTCAGCTATACCAGGATTAAAATCATCTAATTTTTGGGTATATAAATCAATAGATTTGTTTATGCTCGCCAAATTCACAAGTAATGCTTTTTTTTCAGACTCGATTAATGCTATAGATTTTATTAATTCAGAAGTCTGTCCATCAATTTGAACTAGGCGTTGTTCATTCATGAAATTTCTCAAATGTTCTTCTTGAGAAACTACTTCATCTTTTACATTCTGCAACTCCGTACTCAAAAAATCTAACGCCGCTTTGGCTTGTACTCTATTTGTTCTAGTTGATACATCTGAATATGTATCAATAATTAAATTTACAATTCTAAAAGCTTCATAATTTGAAGGCGATTTAAAACTTACTAAAATAATATTGCCTCTCCCCCCCTTTGGCTCAACAATTTTATTTAGCATAATTCTGTAAGCTACAGTATCAACAGTTGTCAATGAAGAATCTTTAGGATAAGCCCTCCATAATAAGGGGTACAATCTTCCATTTACATCAACACGTTCATTGTGAATTCTCTCTGCCAAATTGTATGCCATCGTTCTAGAGTTTAAGACCTCTAATTCACTTTGAATACTAGAACCAATTCCGATTCCATAACTAGACATTAATAAATTTGATAAATCATTCCCTGCCATAGAATATCTATTCGGGGCTTCAGAAATAATTATTGTTCCTTGGCTTTCGTATATAGGAGTCATCATTACAGATGCAACAGCTGCAATTATTGCTACTACAGCTGTAATTGAAATTATTATCCATTTATTATGCAATAAAATTGCAACAACTTGTTTGATATCAATTTCTTCGTCACTCAAGTTTGAATTGACAGACAAAGTATCAATCGGTGCTTCACCTCTATAACGACCGTTTGTATATCCGGCTCCGTTTGTATTCAAAAACTCTTGATCGTTATTTGCTGTCATTCGTTAGATAGTTAAATATTTTCAAAATAAATCTATGTTTGTCAATCTTTAAAAGATACTTAGTAGTCTTACTATTACCAATTCTTAGCCTTTATGATACCGCTTAACGTACCACTGTACCGTAATTCGCATATCGGCCATAAAGTCTTGGGTGTTTTGCCAACCCAGTTCAGCTTCAATTTTACTTGGATCAATGGCATAACGTAAATCATGTCCCGGTCGGTCGGTTACAAACGAGATAAGGTTAGCATAGTCACCATCGGGACCATTACCCACTTCTTCATTCATTAATCGGCAAAGCAAATGCACTAAATCAATATTTTTCCATTCGTTGTGGCCACCCACATTGTAATGTTCACCACTTTTTCCGGTGTGAAATGCCGCGTCAATTGCTCTGCAATGATCTAATACAAATAACCAATCACGAATATTTTCGCCTTTGCCATAAACTGGAATCTTGTTGTGATTCAAGGCTTTTCGGATAACTGTAGGTATGAGTTTTTCGTCATGCTGATGCGGCCCGTAATTATTTGAACAATTCGTTACCACTACATTCATATGATAGGTATGAAAATAAGAACGTATTACGAAGTCGGAGCTTGCCTTTGAGGCAGAATACGGTGAATTTGGGGCATATGGAGTGGTTTCCATGAAAAACCCTTCGTCTCCCAAGCTGCCGTACACTTCATCGGTTGATACATGATGAAAACGATACTGCTCCGGTTTCCCATTGGTTACCCAATGTTGGCGAAACTCTTCAATTAAATTGAATGTCCCGATTACATTGGTATAAAAGAAAGGTTCCGGCCCTGAAATAGAGTTATCAACATGAGATTCCGCTGCAAGATGAATAATGCCGTCTGGCTTAAACTCCTGAATAAGATCCCGTACTGCTTTCCTGTCAACAATGTCAATCTGTGCAAATCTGTAATTCGGAGAATCTTTTACGGCATCCAAAAAACTAAGATCAGAGGCATAGGTGAGTTTATCAAGATTCACTATGTGGTATTCAGGATACCTCTTCATTAAATGAAGAATCAAATTCGACCCAATAAATCCGGCTCCTCCGGTTACAATCAGACGTTTAGACATGATTAAAAAAACAATGGTTAAGAAATTACTAATCGCTGTACAACACGTATTTATTCATGCTGGCACAATCACTTAATCTATATTCTTTGTATGAAAACTGGATTTCACCCAAGCTTTTAAGATACGGTTAACGGCTTGTTTTAACAATGAGTATTTGACTTGGTTCCTGAGTAATTGGTGGTGACTGCTATTAATATTTTTTTTTCATTGCTGTAAAACCACAATCTATACCTCTCTTGCACACGTATTAAACCAATTGTACCAATTCGGCACACTCAGTGCTAAATCCCGGATGCCGATTTACAACAGCAAGACATCGCTCCACCGTCATTGCGGCGAAAGCCGTAATCTAGGCATCTACTGTTCTCGTGAACTAGGACTCCCAGTCCCGAAAACACTTTGAGTCTTTTTAACGTGATAAGCCTTGTATATATACATTTGCTAACTGATTCCTAAATGCCGATTTACAACAGCAAGACAGTCATCAAGATTTACATATTCACATCCTATCGCTGCGTTGAACCACAGTCATACCTAACTTACTAATTCAAAGCTACCTAAATAAGTGGATGGTGAGCATTTTGTACGATCTTTATTTGTAAAATAGCCGTAGAGCCAAATACGCTTTACTCGTTCATAAGCCAAGTCTTGTTTATCAATTTGAATTACCTTACTACTTCTTGCAGTTTGAGTATGGTTAACTTTCACATCATATACCAGTTCTTCAAATTTCAAATTGGGATTCAAAAACTCCGGATAATCCATCATCACTAAACTCACTAAGACCAATTCATCCGTTTTATTCCCTACGTCAGCGGTCCATGTTATTTCAACTTTCGCTTCATGGTTACTTATAGTCAAGTTCATTTCAGGAGGAAGTGAACCAAATGAAATAGGTAACAATTCCGGCATGATAGCAAGTTCTTCTAAAGTCTCCCCTTTTATCGCGTATTTGTTAATCTGTCCAACCATTTTATGGTGCATAGACCCCTTCCCTTTTTGCTCTATATAACTTATCGGGGCCAGGAATCTCAATACCCTCATGAGTAAATTAGCTTTTGCAAATTTTTGTTTTGCTACGAGTTGTTTAGGTGTAAATGTTCTCTTCTTAGGAAATTGAGGAGCTAAGCGAATATACGTTTGTCCGTAACGCTCATAATAAACCAAGTGTGCTAATTTGCCTCTTACTCCAAATACGCCTTTATCAGTTTTAGCCATCTCTGTAATCTCTTTAATGATTC
>SBGQ01000124.1 GCA_006226965.1 bacterium
ATCAATAATAACTATAGAATAAATAAGTCTTTAAAGTTAGGAAATAACTTAACTTTTGCGCCTTACAGCCAACAAAATGCTCCAAATGCAACCTTTGCAGTATATCGTGCTCAGCCTATTTTAGTACCCTATTATACTGATGGCAGTTATGGTGTAGTTTATAATGTGGGTAACCCTTTAGCAGATTTGGCTAATTCAAATAATTTTAATGAAGGTATTCGATTTGTAGGAAACGTGTATGCTGAGGCTTTATTGGCAAATGCGTTTATTGTGCGTTCCAGCTTTGGTACAGATGCAAGTTTTAGTCGTTCTCGTTCATTTACTCCGGCATTTACCGTTTATAATCCGGACGGAACAGCTTCTCAACAAATGAATGAATTCAGTGATATTTCAAAATCAGAGGGAACTAATTACACCTGGTTATGGGAAAACACAGTTACGTTTAACAAAACATTTAAGCAAAAACACGCAGTGAACACTGTTGTAGGTTTTACCATGCAACAAACTCGTTCTGAGTCAATGGGTATGGCAGGGCAGAATGTATTGCGTGATGATGAATCATTTTGGTATGTAACACCATCTTATATTTTAGATGAAGCTAACAATATCAATATGTTAGGTTCTATATACAATGGCGTAAATGCGAATCAGTATTACAATATGATGTCTTACTTATTCCGTGCCAGTTACACCTACGATTCCAAATATTTAGCAACGGTTACATTACGTCAAGACGGTTCATCAAAATTCAGTGAAGACAATCGTTGGGGTACATTTCCGTCTTTTGCACTTGGTTGGAACATCGATAAAGAATCGTTCATGAAAGATGTAAAATGGGTCGAGGAATTAAAGGTTCGTACTAGTTGGGGTAAAATAGGTAACGAGAAAATTGCATACGCAGATCGTTTTTCCACAGTAAACTCCTCACTTTGGGCCATTTTTGGTAATCCTGATGCGGCCTATGTTGCAGCAACCTACGGCAGAGCAGGTAATCCAGATTTAAAGTGGGAAACTACAACTCAGTTTGATATTGGTTTGGAATTCACAAGTATGAAAAACCGACTAACTGGTGAAGTCGATTACTTCAACAGACAAACTGACGATATTTTAGTTTCATTAGCAACTCCCGGACATCTTGGTAATGGTCAAGGACAACGTATTCGTTATAACGCAGCATCGATTTTAAACAGCGGTTTCGAAATGTCTTTAAATTGGACAGACAAAATCAACGATTTTGGATATTCAATTGGGTTTGTCGGAAATACGGTTCATAATGAAGTTCTCGAAATTGGCGGAAACGCAGGAATTGATTCTGTATTAATCGGTGGTTATTTAGCAAACGGCCAGTCGGTTACCTTATCATCAATCGGCAGACCAATTGGTGCTTTTTACGGCTACAAAACAGACGGAATTTTCCAAAATCAAGCTGAATTGAATGCCTATCCGCATTTGAGCTTAGCAGAAGTCGGCGATTTACGTTTTGTTGATGTAAACGGAGACGGAGTGATTAACGGTAGTGACAGAACGTATCTAGGTTCACCTATTCCGGATTTCGTTTATGGTTTTAACTTCGATTTTGATTACAAAGGTTGGGATTTGTCATTTGGATTCCAAGGTCAGGTTGGTAATGAGATATTTAACGGTAAAAACGTAGTGCGACCCGATCCGTACAACTTCGAAGCACATGTTTGGAATCGTTGGACAGGAGAAGGTACAAGTACAACTGAACCGAAACCATCTTTTGGAGGTTATAACTTCTTGCCTTCAGATAGATTTATACATGACGGTTCATTCTTAAGATTACGTACAATTGTATTAGGATATACGATTCCAAAAGCATGGGCAAATAAAGCAAAATTGGCATCAGCAAGAATATATTTTAAGGCAAACAACGTGTTAACCTGGACATCCTATACCGGTTATACACCTGAAATTGGTTCAGGAGATGTTTTATCAAATGGAATTGATACAGGTATTTATCCTATTCCAAGAACATTTTCCATCGGTTTTAATACAACATTTTGAGGTTGATAAATGAAAGAAATGAAAAGAATTAGTTTATTAGCGTTAGCATTAATCGGTTTTTCCTGTAGTGATTTTCTTGAAGTAAGTCCTCAGAACGAACTTACGCAAGAAGCATTTCCGACAACTGCTTCAGATGCACTTTTATCTACAAATGCTGTGTATTCAACATTAAGAAACTGGCATTTTAATACAGGCGGATTCCCAATTTTGGACATCATGTCTGATGATGCTTTAAAAGGAAGTAACCCAAACGACGCATCAGGCACAGTTGGACCATACGATACATTTTCTCACCAAACCACTCAAGACGGTTTAGATCGTTGGTGGGCAGCCATGTATCAGGGAATTCGTAGAGCAAATGTGGTTATCGAAAAAGTTGCTTTAATCGATATGGATGATGATTTAAAGAAACGTTATATAGGTGAAGCTTCTTTCCTTAGAGCTTTATATTACTTCGATTTAGTACGCGGATTTGGTGAAATACCGATTGTAACTACCACTGAGCCGCCTTTAAAAGTTCAAAAATCTACTGTAACAGAAGTTTATACTCTCATTAAGCAAGATTTATTAATCGCAATTGACGCCTTACCGGAAAAAGACGGTTCTGAATATTCGAGTGAAGATTTAGGCAGAGCAACGAAAGGTGCTGCAAAAGCATTATTGGCAAAAGTATATTTATTCGAAGGTGATTTTGTAAATGCTGAGAAATATTCATTGGAGGTTATTACTTCTTTTAAATATGATTTAGAACTCAACTATGAAGATGCAAATGGCCAGAATGGTGAACATGGTGTAGAATCTGTTTTTGAAGTAGGAGCAGTCGCAACCGATGGCGGTACCGGAAACCAATATGCTAACACTCAAGGTGTTCGTGGTACTCCAAACAGAGGTTGGGGATTTAATCAGCCATCTGTTTCATTGCGAGCCGCTTTTGAAGCAAACGATCCTCGTGAAGACGCTACTATAATTGAACTTGGTGAAACCTTAGATGGTGTATTAATTCAAGGTGACGGCACAACTCCTGACCAAGTATTAGACGCCAATAACAATGTAATAGCTATTGAAAGTTATAATCAAAAAGTGTGGATTCCCGGCACAACTACGAACACACAAATGGGGCATAACAGACGTTTAATTCGCTTTGCTGATGTCTTATTGATTGCCGCAGAAGCATTAAATGAAAACAATAAACCCGATTTGGCATTACAGCATTTAAACAGAGTTAGAGCTCGTGCTCGCGGTGGAAACAATGCTATTTTGCCGAACATCACTGAAACAAATAAAGCTGCATTAAGAGACATAATTCTACATGAAAGAAGAGTAGAGTTAGCCCTTGAAGGTCATCGTTTCTGGGATTTAGTGAGAACGGGAAATGCTTCTACAGTTTTAGGTCCTTTAGGATTTATCCAAGGTAAGCATGAATACTTACCGATTCCTCAAAATGAAATTGATATTTCGCAGGGTTCATTAGTACAAAATCCTGCATGGAATTAACTACAAACGCTTAATCAACAACAAACCTTAATAATGAGGTCAACTATGAAAACAACAAAAAAACTAGTAAATCTTTTGACAGTACTTGTACTCTCATCGGGTTTATTCTTCTCATGCGGAAAAGATGACGGTCCAAAAGACTTAAACATCGTTTCTATGTTAGCCGGTTCTATTGATTTGAACGGTGCTACATCTCCATCAGATGTGCCTGTGAATCCAACAGTTACCATTACATTTAACACCAACTTAAATGCTGCAACTGCAACTGCTGCAAACATCAAATTAACTCAAGATTATGATGATGCAGATATTGCTTTAAATATTTCAGTTTCTGGTGCAGTATTAACAATTAGCCCACAAAGCAATTTAGGTACTGGTACTTTGTATGAGTTATCTCTTGGTGCTGGTTTATTAAACGAAGATGACCAACCGGTTGCTTCAACTAGCAGAACATTCACAACTACCGGTACATTTAGCCCATCAGGTTTAATTGCTCACTGGACATTCGAAGACTCTGCAAATGATGTTGTAGGCACTTATGACCCTGCTGCTTCCGGAGTTGTTGATATTACTTATGCTGCCAGTAGAAATGCTGCTGCAGGTAAAGCTGCTGTATTCAACGGTTCTACATCTATTATTGAAGTACCAAATGGTGATCAATTAATCTCAACAAGCGATTTAACCTTAAGTTTTTGGGTAAAAACCAATTCAGAAGGTAAAGAGAATGGTCACTTCGTAATGGGATTAGGCGCGTTCTACGGTTTGCAGTATGAAATTTATGGTTCATACGAAGGTGCAAAATTTGCAGTTCGTTATGAATTCGCTGATGAAACAACTGGTGCAGAAGATATGTGGTTCCCAGCATTAGCTACTGATAACTCAAATGGTGGCTGGCAAGGTTGGGACTTTGCAAAAAGTTTAACTGCTGAACAGATGATTGCCTTATTAAAAGACGAGTGGTTACAAGTAACTCTTACTTATGATGGTACTGAGAGAAAAGGAACACTCTATTACAATGGCGAAAAAATGAAAAGTTTCGACTTTGATTTATGGCCAGATGGTGATGCTAAAAGAACTGTTACCGGTGTAACTTATGCCGGTGTTGCTCCTGAAGTAGTTAATGAATTTGCATTCGGTTTTATCCAATCTCGTGCAGGTACTTTATGGGATGCTGAAACTTGGGGCGGTTATGATTTTGCAGATGCACAACACTTCAAAGGTCAGTTAGACGATATTAAATTCTGGCACAAAGCTTTAACAGCTACAGAAGTTCAATTAATGTACGACTCTGAAAATTAGTCACGTGTAGGTAAGCATCCTTTGGATGTTTAACGGCGAACCCGCTCATGCTGAAGAGCGGGTTCTCTTTTTAATTAAAACAGCAACTCAAGTATTTACGTTGTGAGTCTCAATAGAATTATTTTAGGGTTTATTTATTTCATCTTATTTACAGCGCTAATCTCCTGTAAAAAAGACGAACCTCAGGTTGACCCTGAATTCTTTCAATTACTTCGTGTTAAAATTGACGGCACCAGTATTTCAACGAGTCAAGCTGCAAATGGAATTTCCGTAAGTCCGATTATTAGCATTGAGTTTTCAGCTGCAGTTGATACTCAAATTGCGAAGACTGCCGTAAAGGTATTATTGGATGGATCTGCAACTGAAGCAGAATTAGCTTTTTCTTTTCCTGATAATCAAAAAACAATAGAAGTAACCCCGATTCAGCCTCTAAGTTATTTATCAAGCTATCAGTTGGTGCTCTCTGAATCTTTGAAAGGCGATGATAATCAAACGTTTCCGGGTTTAACGTACAACTTTGAAACAGAAAGAGGCGTTTTTGAACTTGTTTCAGCCACTATAAACGGTTCCAATTTTTATCTGAGCAGTGCACAAAAGAATATTCCTTACAACGATGTAGAACTTGTTCTGACTTTTTCAGAACCGCTCGACCCTAATACCTATCAGTCTGCTCTCTTCATCAACCCATCAATAAACCCACAATACCAATTGTCAGCAGATAACAAAACGTTGACAATTAGTAATGGGAGCGATATGGATTATTATCGTTTCCATACTGTTTCAATTACTTCAAATTTAGTTTCATCAACAAACTTTGAATTTGAAGGATTTTCTAAAAGTTTTCAGACCGGATTAAATCCAACTACAAAAATGCCTCAGTTGTCTGATGATGCATTACTGGACTTAGTGCAATCTCAAACCTTTAAATATTTTTGGGATTACGCGCATCCAACGAGTGGACTTGCCAGAGAACGTCTAAACTCGGGTGAGACGGTTACAATCGGTGGTTCAGGATTTGGATTAATGGCCATATTAGTTGGTATACATCGCAATTTTATTACACGTCAGCAAGGTGTTGAACGTCTTCAAAAGATTGCCACATTTTTAAAAAATGCAGATCGTTTTCATGGGGTTTGGCCGCACTGGATGAATGGTTCAACTGGAACTACGATTGCTTTCAGCACAAATGATAACGGAGCCGATTTGGTTGAAACGGCGTTTATGGCTGAAGGATTAATTACCGTTCGAGAGTTTTTAGATGCAAATGATTCCGCTGAACAAACACTGATATCAGACATCAATTATTTAATGGATACAATAGAGTGGAACTGGTTCACTCGTGACGGTCAAAATGTGTTGTATTGGCATTGGTCTCCGGATAAAGGTTGGGCAATGAATATGCAGATAAAAGGGTATAATGAAGCTTTAATAGTATATGTCTTAGCTGCGTCATCGAAAAACTACGCCATCGATAAAAGTGTTTACACTAGCGGTTGGGCTTCCAATGGCGGTATAGTGAATAACAAAACGTTTTATGGGCATACCTTGCCTGTCGGATTCGATTATGGCGGCCCGCTTTTCTTCGCTCATTATTCGTTTTTAGGATTAGATCCACGAAATCTATCAGATACATACGCGAATTATTGGGAGCAAAACCAAGCACACAGTTTAATTAACTACGAACACAATGTTCGAAATCCGTCTAATTATTTAGGATATAGTGATGAGTCTTGGGGATTAACAGCAAGTGATGACCATAAAGGTTATGGCGTTCATGAGCCAACACGAGACAACGGTACTATTTCCCCGACGGCTGCTTTATCGTCTTTCCCGTACACTCCAACTGAATCCATGAAAGCTCTCAAGCATTTTTATTATGTTTTGGGTGATAAGCTTTGGGGTAATTACGGTTTTTATGATGCATTTAATCCTTCACAAGCTTGGTGGGCAAGTTCTTTCTTAGCAATTGATCAAGGACCGATTATTGTTATGATTGAAAACCATCGTTCAGGTTTATTGTGGGATAATTTTATGAAAGCGCCGGAAGTTCAGACCGCGCTTGAAAATCTAGGTTTTACAGTTAGTAATTAATTATGGAGATCTCAATGAATACACTTAAAAAGGGTTTAATTCTTGGAGTTGCAGCGATTAGCACATTTTGTGGTAATCCGACCAAGAATAATCCGAATGCAGAGATTGACCGAAAAGTAGATTCATTATTGTCAATTATGACATTAGATGAAAAAATAGGTCAATTGAGTTTATACACAAGCGATATGGACCAAACAGGTGCTTTTTTGCGTCCTCAATACATAGAGGATATCAAAGCAGGAAAAGTTGGTTCTATTTTCAACGCTTACGGAACAGCTTATACCAGAAAACTGCAAGAAATGGCAGTTAATGAAACTCGTTTAGGCATTCCTTTACTTTTCGGATATGATGTAATTCACGGACACAGAACTATTTTCCCGGTTCCATTAGCAGAAGCATCAAGCTGGGATTTAAAGGCGATTAAAACTGCTGCAGAAGTTGCTGCACGTGAAGCTTCAGCTGAAGGTTTGCATTGGACATTTGCTCCGATGGCTGATATTGCCCGTGATCCGCGTTGGGGACGTATGGTTGAAGGCAGCGGGGAAGACCCATATCTCGGTTCATTAATTGCGGCAGAACGTGTAAAAGGTTTTCAAGGAACAGATATCCACGATTTACATACCATTGCTGCATGCGTAAAACACTTTGCAGCGTATGGCGCAGCTCAAGCCGGACGCGATTATCACACGGTTGATATGTCTGATCGATTATTACGTGAAGTGTACTTACCAGCATACAAAGCGGCTTTAGATGCAGGTGCTTTAACCGTAATGACCTCTTTCAATGATTTAAACGGAATTCCGGCAACTGCTAACAAATATCTGTTTGATGAAATCCTGAGAAAAGAATGGGGTTTTGAAGGTTTTGTTGTAACTGATTACACTGCCATTATGGAATTGTTGTATCACGGTGTTGCAAAAGATGCTCATGAAGCCAGTGCTTTAGCATTAAATGCCGGAGTTGATATGAGTATGCAAGACGGTTTCTACATGCAAACCTTAGCCGATTTGGTTAAACAAGGCAAAGTAACTGAAAAACAAATCGACATCGCAGCCGGACGCATTCTTAGAGTGAAGTTCCAATTAGGCTTATTTGAAGACCCATATCGTTATTCAGATCCTGAGAACGAAAAGGCTGAAATCATGAAGTCTGAAAACATAGCAGCAGCTCATGATATGGCGAAAAAATCTATTGTCTTGTTGAAAAATGAGAAGCAATTATTGCCATTATCAAAGAAAACAAAAACTATAGCTGTAATCGGTCCGTTAGCTGACTCAAAAAGAGATATGATTGGTTCTTGGTCTGCGGCAGGCGATTGGGCAAAATCAATCAGCTTATTAGATGGTCTTAAAAAGAAATTACCGAATGCTAAATTTCTATATGCAAAAGGTGCTGAAATCACAGGAAATGATACCAAAGGTTTTGCTGATGCAGTAAATATTGCAAAGAAAGCAGATGTTGTAATTATGGCAGTTGGAGAAGGCTTCTGGATGTCAGGTGAAGCAGCATCACGTTCAGAAATTGATTTGCCAGGCGTACAGGAAGATTTAGTTAAAGCCGTTTCAAAAACTGGAACACCAATGGTTGCAGTTTTAATGAATGGACGTCCATTAACCATTAATTGGTTAGATGAAAATGTTCCTGCCATTTTAGAAACTTGGTTCTTAGGAACAACAGCAGGTGACGCAATCGCCGATGTTTTAGTCGGAGATTATAATCCGTCAGGAAAATTACCTGTTACTTTCCCTAAAAACGTGGGTCAGATTCCGATTTACCATAGCATGAAAAATACAGGCCGTCCATTTGATGCTAATAACAAATACACGTCTAAATATTTAGATGTATCAAACGAACCTCTTTATGTATTTGGTTATGGTTTGAGTTACACCAAATTTGAATACGGCGCAATTCAGTTGTCATCAAAAGAAATGAAGACTTCAGACAAACTAACGGTTAAAATTACCCTTACAAATGCCGGAAAAATGGATGGAGAAGAGGTAGTTCAGTTATATATCAAAGATAAAGTTGCTTCTGCTTCTCGTGCTGTTCGTGAGTTAAAAGACTTCCAAAAAGTATTCTTAAAAGCAGGTGAGTCTAGAGAACTCACATTTACAATCGACAATGAAGATTTATCCTTTTACCGCGCTGATATGAGTTGGGGCTCAGAACCGGGCGAATTTGTGGTATTCATTGGCGGTAACTCACGTGATACCAAATCAGCAGAATTTGTACTGAATTAATTACCCCAAAAAGCTATTGGGGTCGGCATGATAGTCGGCCCCATGTTTTTAAATCTGAAATGGAAACCCAAACAAACGAAAAACACATAAATGACACTTTCCACCATTGATTTTATCGTTTTTGCACTTTATGGAGTGAGCATTATCTCACTTGCATTATGGGTTTCCCGTAAAAAGGATGGACACGAAACTAATTCAGGTGACTATTTCTTAGCCGGAAAATCACTTCCTTGGTGGGCTATTGGTTCATCACTAATTGCGTCCAATATCTCGGCAGAACAATTTATTGGAATGTCAGGTTCCGGTTTTGCTTTAGGAATGGCAATCGCCTCTTATGAATGGATGGCCGCAGCAACATTACTGATTGTTGCCGTCGTTTTCTTACCGATTTTCTTGGAAAAGAACATTTTTACTATGCCGCAATTCCTCGAATTACGCTTTGATAAACGTGTAAAAACAGTAATGGCGTTCTTTTGGTTATTAGTGTTCATTTTCGTGAATTTAACTTCCATTCTTTATTTAGGTGCATTGGCAATGGAAAGAATTATGGGAATGGATTTTACCTTTGCTGTAATCGGACTCGCCATTTTTGCTGCCGTTTATTCTGTGTATGGTGGTTTAAAAGCGGTTGCCTTAACAGATGTGGTTCAAGTTGTAGTGTTAGTCGTTGGTGGTTTATTAACAACCTATTTTGCATTCAATGAATTAAGTGATGGAGCCGGATTTTTAGCCGGGTTTAACATGCTATTAGAGCGTGTACCTGAAAAGTTTGATATGATTTTAGAGCCGGGAGCATTAATGATTCCCGATGGATCCGGCGGACTAAAAGATGCGTACATGGATTTGCCGGGATTAGGTGTTTTACTAGGCGGAATGTGGGTTGCAAACTTATACTATTGGGGATGTAATCAATATATCATCCAAAGGGCATTGGCTGCCAAAAGTTTACCGGAAGCTCAAAAGGGTTTGGTTTTTGCCGCTTATTTAAAAATGATTCTTCCTTTGATTGTTGTTATTCCCGGTATTATCGCATTTGCTTTAAGCGCGGATATATCAAAATCAGATGAAGCCTATCCTTGGTTATTACAAAACTTTATTCCTACAGGAATTAAAGGTTTAGCATTTGCTGCCTTAGTTGCTGCAATCGTGAGTTCCCTTGCATCCATGATGAACAGTATCTCAACCATATTTACGATGGATATTTATCGTGAATATGTGAACAAAGACAGCTCCGAAAAACAATTGGTAAAAATTGGTCGTTCGGTAAGTGTTATTGCATTGATAATTGCTGTTTTTATGGCACCTTCTTTAGGACAATTTGATCAGGCATTTCAGTTTATTCAAGAGTTTACCGGTTTTATTTCACCGGGAGCTCTAGCCATCTTTTTGGCCGGATTCTTCTTGAAAAAAGCAAATGCAAACGGAGCATTGGCTGCATCGGTGAGTACATTTATTTTCTCAGCAGTTGCTAAAATGTGGTTTCCACAAATTCCGTTTCTAGACAGAATGGGCTGGGTTTTCTTATTGTCATTAGGACTCATCATTATTGTTTCTCTTCTTTTCCCGACTAAGAAAGAAAACTTATCCATTCAGATTAATGCAGCACAATTCAGCACTCAGACGTCATTTAAGTTGTGGTCTTTCGGTGTTTTGGTGTTAATTATTTACCTCTATGCAATTTGGTGGTAAACAAATGAGAAGTAAACTAATTTTGATTATAACATTCTTGTTTCAAGCTGTATGTACATCAGCTCAGTGGAAAGATTTATATCAAAAAGAATGGTTTATTTCTGGAAATGATACCTTACCGATACGTGTACTTTACCCTCCGGATTTTAATGAAAGTAAATCCTATAGTTTGATGATTTTCTTACATGGTAGAGGAGAAAGCGGTAAAGAAAATGAAAAACAATTGATACATGGAGCTTGGTATTTTGCACAAGATTCAATCAGAAATAAAAGCAATACCATTGTCATATTTCCTCAATGCCCGACGGATGATTACTGGGGAAAAGTTATCAGAAAAGAGGTTCCGGGCGGGTTAGATTTTACTTTTATGCCTAACGAGGAACCGACAAAATCTATGAGTTTGGTTATGAACTTGTTAGATAATTGGAAAATGAAACCCTTTATTAATTCTTCCAAAATTTACCTTGGTGGAATTTCTATGGGAGGAATCGGTACATATGATTTATTGTATCGCAGACCGAATGATTTTGCTGCTGCATTGGTGGTATGTGGCGGAGGTAGTTCAGACTATGTTTCTAACTATGCAAAATATGTTCCGATATGGATTTTTCACGGTGAAAAGGACGGTGTTGTTAAACCCGAATTAACACTGCGAATGATGGATAAAATTTTGGAATCTGGTGGAAGTGTTAAAGCGACTTTATACCCTAATGTAGGACATAATGCATGGGATTACGCTTTTTTAGAACCGGATTTATCAAATTGGCTGTTTACAAAAATTAGGAGGGAATAATTATAAATACAGTACAAAAACAGAACTTCAAACATTGAAATAAAGCTGTAAAAATTCAGCATAATTAATTAAGGTACGAAAGAGAGTTCTTTTGTGTCATGGAAAAACTACGTCTATAAACTAAAACAAATCAACAATATGAAACAATTAAAATTCATTGGAAATTTGTTAGCTATTCTGGCTTTAACTATAACGGTTTCGTCAGCACAGTTAACAGATAATCCAAATGCAAATGGAGTAATAGGACAGCCTGATTTTGTCACCAAAGTGAGTGGCACAACAGCAAACTCCTTGAATGGTCCAAATGGTGTTGCCGTTGACCCGACAACAGGTAAATTATTTATCGTTGACCGCAGTAATCACCGTGTATTACGCTTTAGTTCAGCGGCTGCTTTAGAAGTTGGAG
Source organism: bacterium (assembly GCA_006226965.1). Classification (GTDB taxonomy): domain Bacteria; phylum Bacteroidota; class Rhodothermia; order Balneolales; family M1805; genus M1805. The sequence continues at coordinate 12,038 of SBGQ01000124.1, forward strand.
CAGATGCAGAAGCAGTATTTGGTCAAACTGATTTTGTTACCAAAACTACCGGAACTGCAGCTGATAAAATGAACAACCCGATTGGTATTTC
>SBGQ01000073.1 GCA_006226965.1 bacterium
AAGCTTTAAAGCTTCCCTTTTTTGTTTAATTAATTTGAACCGGACTGTTGCTTACCTTGTCCCATGCCCATTTGTCCGTGCATTTGTTTTTCATGTTCATCAAACCAAGCCGGAGCTTCAATTTCATTTTCGAACAAATAAGTGGCTACTTGTTTTAATTGTTCTTCTGTAAACGGCGCTGGAACCATCATTCCATATTGCCCAATTGCACCTCTCATTAAAGCTTTATCTTGATTGGGATTTTTTGCAAAAGAACTAACTGCATTTACAAATGCTTCTTTATCCGCATAAGACATCATATAGCGCTTTTTTACTGCCACAAATGGCGGAGCTAAAATTGCATCATGAGACTCAGATTTAGGGTTATGGCAACTGTAGCAATACGTAAGTTGTGTTTGCACATCTTTGAGCTGTACAGTTATTGTTTCTGATGAATTTGTCTCTTTTTGAGGTTTTTCATTTGTACAAGCAAACGCAGCCAGACACACTATAGAAACGGTAATTTTTTTGAACATGTTTTTGATGAATTTTTGAAAATTGAAGAGCCTAATGTATGATTTTCTATTTAATTCTTTTTGCACTCTTGAATTTCTGAAAATAAAAACTCATTATTTAGCCTGATCTGGAAGCGCTTTTACGGACAGATTTATTTTTTATATCCCATTCAACTTAAAGGCTAAATAGTAAACCATGAGTAATAAAATTCAAACTCTAAGCGGATACATTCACGAATATCAGAAAAGTGTGTTACAACCTGAAGAATTTTGGGGAAGAATTGCAGAATCGTTTCACTGGAAAAAACATTGGGATTCTGTTATGGAGTGGGACTTTGAAAAACCTGATGTAAAATGGTTTGTAAACGGAAAAGTTAACATCACAGAAAACATTTTAGACCGCCATTTATTTACCATCGGCGATAGAAAAGCCATTATTTGGGAAGCGAACGAACCGGGTGAAGCTACTGTTGAGCTAACGTATCGCGAACTTTATGAAAAAGTATGTCAATTCTCCAACGCCATGAAAGCAAACGGTGTTGGCAAAGGTGATCGAGTAATTATTTATATGCCAATGGTTCCCGAAGCAGCAATTGCTATGTTAGCTTGTGCGAGAATCGGCGCCATTCACTCTGTTGTGTTTGCTGGATTTTCAGCCACATCATTAGCTGATCGTATTAATGATTGCCAAGCTAAAATGGTTTTAACATCAGACGGAAACTTCCGTGGCAGTAAAGCCATTCCTGTAAAAGCTGTTGTTGATGATGCATTAAAAAGTTGTACTACCGTTGAAAAAGTAATTGTCTTAAAACGCACCGGAACCGATGTAAGCATGAAATCCGGTCTTGATATGTGGTGGCACGATGCGATTGAGGGTCAGGCTTTATCATGTCCTGCTGAGGTCATGGATTCCGAAGATGTATTATATATTCTTTACACTTCAGGCTCAACAGGAAAACCTAAAGGCGTTGTTCACACGGTTGGCGGTTATATGGTTTACACATATTACACTTTCCTAAACGTGTTCCAATATACTGCGGGTGATGTTTTCTGGTGTACTGCTGATGTGGGCTGGGTAACGGGTCACTCTTATATTGTTTATGGACCACTTTTAGCCGGTGCAACCACATTAATGTTCGAAGGTGTACCGACTTATCCGAAACCAAATCGCTTTTGGCAAATCATCGATAAATATAAAGTTAACCAGTTTTACACCGCCCCGACTGCTATTCGTGCTTTGCAAGCATATGGCTTAGACATTATTGAACCATTCGATTTAAGCAGTTTAAAAGTAATCGGTTCCGTAGGTGAACCCATTAACGAAGAAGCATGGCACTGGTATCATTCGCATATCGGAAAAGGGAATTGCCCATTAGTTGATACATGGTGGCAAACTGAAACAGGCGGAATTATGATTTCTGCAATTGCAGGAATTACACCCACAAAACCGGCTTTTGCATCATTACCACTTCCGGGAATTCAACCCATTATTGTTGATGCCGAAGGAAAAGAGCTCAAAGGAAATAATGTTGAAGGAAACCTGTGTATCAAATTTCCATGGCCAAGTATGTTACGAACAACTTGGGGTGACCATGAGCGTTGCCGTCAAACGTATTTCTCTACTTACAAAGGTATGTACTTTACCGGAGACGGTGCTAAACGAGACCACGACGGCTACATAAGAATCTTGGGAAGGGTTGACGACGTTATCAACGTCTCAGGCCACCGAATGGGTACTGCTGAAATCGAAAACGCCATCAACGAACACCCGAAAGTTATTGAATCAGCGGTTGTAGGATATCCTCACGACGTAAAAGGTCAAGGTATCTACGCTTATGTCATTTGTGATATGGAAGGCCGTACTGAAGCCAACTTGAAGGATGAAATTCGTTTAACGGTTGCAAACATTATCGGTCCAATTGCTAAACCTGATAAAATTCAGATTGTACCGGGATTACCGAAAACACGTTCCGGCAAAATCATGCGACGTATTTTACGCAAAGTAGCGTCAAACGATCTCGGGAATATGGGCGATACCAGTACATTACTCGATCCGGATGTAGTTCAAGCTATTATTGAAACTGCAGATACTGCCAGTTAATTTATTTTGATAGGAGACAAAAAAAGGCTGCCTGAGATATCAGGCAGCCTTTTTTAATATAGTTTACTAAAAGCTGATTAGTGCTTTTTAGGAGGAGTTCCTAAGTGCACACCTTCACCGTAAGCTTCAGCAACGGCTTCCATAACTGCCTCTGATAAACTTGGGTGTGGGTGAACAGCAGCAATAATTTCATGACCTGTAGTCTCTAATTCACGAGCTACAACAGCCTCAGAAATCATATCGGTTACACTATAACCAATCATGTGGCAACCTAACCACTCACCGTATTTTTTATCAAAAATAACTTTAACAAAACCTTCAGTGTGACCTGATGCCTGAGCTTTACCGTTTGGCATAAATGGGAATTTACCAACGATAATATCATAACCTTTTTCTTTAGCCGCTTTTTCTGATAAACCTACAGAAGCAATCTCTGGCTTACAATACGTACAACCAGGGATGTTATCGTAACGAATAGCTTTTGGAGCTAATCCTGCTAATTTTTCAACACAAATTAATGCTTCGTGCGATGCTTTGTGAGCTAACCATGGAGCACCGGCAACATCTCCGATAGCAAAAATATTTTTTACTGATGATTCATAGGTATCACGATTAACTACAATAGATCCTCTCTCGGTTTTTACACCGATTTTTTCAAGACCTAAGTTTTCGATATTACCAACAACACCAACTGCTGAAAGTACTACATCGGTTTCGATGATTTCAGTTCCTTTTGGAGTTTTTACCGTTACGTGGACAGCACCGTTTTTCTTCTCAACTTTCTCAACAGTACTTTCCAAGAGGATATTCATTCCTGCACGTTTGTAAATTTTTCCTAATTCCTTACCAACGTCTTCATCTTCGATAGGCACAAGAGTTTTTTGAAGCTCAACAATCGTAATTTCAGTTCCGAGTGTATGATAGAAATATGCAAATTCAACACCGATAGCACCGGCGCCGACAACCAACATACGTTTTGGTTGTTTTTCCATTTTCATGGCTTTTTCTGAGTTGATGATAGTTTCGCCATCAAATACCAAATTTGGCAATTCACGTGAACGAGCACCGGTTGCAACAATAAAGTATTTTGCTTTTACTGTTTCTACTACTTTACCAGAATCATCTTTAACGGCTAACTCAGTTGCTGAATTAAATGAACCATGACCAAAAATAACTTCAATCTTATTGGCCTTCATCAAGAACTGAATACCTTTGCTTTGCTTGTCGGCAACGCCGCGGCTACGCTTAATAATTTTTTCGAAGTCTGCTTTGATTTCACCTACTGTAAAACCAAATTCATCAGCATGTTTTAAATTCTCTAGTGTTTCAGCTGATTTTAACAAGGCTTTAGTAGGAATACATCCGATATTCAAACACACACCGCCAAGGTCTTTTTTCTCAATAATTGCGGTTTTAAAGCCTAATTGTGATGCTCTGATGGCAGCTACATAACCGCCGGGGCCTGAGCCAATCACGCATACATCAAATTCTTTTGCCATTTTAAAAAAGGTTGGTTTGTTAAAGTTGGGAGTCTTTTTTTGATACCCGAAAATACGGAATATGCGACTCAATATAAATTAAAGACTCCCTCATTCTTCTTTTTGACTGTATTTGTACACCTTTCTTTATCGGGAATCACACATTTCGGCATGTTTTTTGATTACAAGTGTCTAATAAATTTTAACAGACAGGTGTAAAAATCCGATACTTAGTACTAGAAACTAGAATGGTTTTTACTAATTTAGCTAAATTGATTGGAAGCATGTTAGCACCAGCCCATTTAGCCAACTAACATAACTAATGAATAACGACAGACGTCAACTATTAATTTTGCTTGTTTTAAATGCCTTGCTAGCGTTTGCTTTAGCTATTGGCATACAAAATACAGTTAAAATTGTCGATTTTATTTCGGGTATTACTTTCTCCTCTATTGTTGAGCTAAAAAACATTGTTTTTGGTAAAATCAATTTATTTCTTGCAAAAGACATTAAGATTATTGCAGGTACATTTTTAGCGTTAGGGATTATTTTTTACGACTTAATTACCTTCTTTAAGTGGTTAACCTCTTTCAAATTTACCACTGCAAAAGCATGTAATTCTTGTTCAAAGAAGATTATTCGCGAACACAGAAGAACTGGTGACCGAATTTTATCAGCAATTTATCCGGTAGCTCGTTTTCGTTGCGTGGGATGCGGGCAGGAATATTTAAAACATGACACAGGTCATCATCATACACATGACCACGTTATTGTCAACCAGGTTGAAACTGAAAAAATCTCTATCTAACAAAAAAGCCGCTCAATGCGGCTTTTTTTATATTTCTTTTGTTAGAAACTCCATTGGTGGTTTCCCTTCTTCAAAACCAGCGCGGAGATATAGGTTTTTGGCTCGATTATCATCTCTTACCTCAAGTGTAATTTTACAGCAACCACGCTTCTGGGCTTCTTCTGCTACTTTTTCGATTAGTTTTGCGCCAATTTGTTTTCCACGAGATTCCGATAACACCGCCAAATCATGAATATTGATTAATGGCGCTGCTTTAAACGTTGAGTAGCCGGTAAAACAATTCGCCAAACCTACCGGGCTTCCATCAACAAAAGCTAAAACAGAAAATGCGCCCGGGAAAGTAATCATATCCTGTAGAACTTTATTCAGTATAGCTTGTCCCAATGCTTTCCCTCCACCCATCGGATCCATTGCATATGCATTTAACAGGGTTTTTATTGATTCTTGGTCTTGGGGATTTGTATAATCAGCTAAACGAATTTCCATAGGTTTCAATGAAAAAAATTGTTTGGTTTATCAGCGCTCACGGATTTGGCCATGCAGCCAGAAGCACCGCCATTATGGAAGCTTTATATGAGCGCCATAAGGATATTGAATTTTTAATCGTATCTGAAATACCTGAGTGGTTTTTCGAACAAAACGATTTACCACTTACATTTTTTAAAACCAAAACCGATGTTGGCTTAATTCAAAAGGATGCTTTTTTTGAAGACATTCCGGCAACCTTAGAACATTTGAATGCATTCTACTTTAATGTGCATTCCCGTTTTCATTATTGGGACGAAACTATTCTAGCGTTTAAACCCGATTTTATAGTTTCTGATATTTGTCCCGCAGCTTTGCATTATGCCGATTCCAGACACATTCCATCCGTTCTAATCGAAAATTTCACATGGAATTGGTTATATGAATTTTATGCTGATTATTTTGATGACTTCGCGCCGATTAATGATTATCTGGAAAGTTGTTGGAAAAAAGCGCATCTCCATTTTAGAATGGAGCCAGTCTGTGGTGAAACAAAATCACCAGCACAATTAATCAATCCTGTTTCTAGAAAACCTCGTTGGCTTATCAATCATAAAGATGAAGAGATTTCAAAAATTCAACTTCAAAAAGAACTACAACTTGATGCATCAAAAAAAACGATTCTTCTTACTATGGGTGGAGTTCCTATGCAGTTTAATTTTTATGATGAACTTAAAAAGTACTCCCATATTCAGTTCATAATTCCAGGAGCTCATGAACGAATCTATTTTGAAGACAACATTCGGGTATTAACACACCATTCTTCTTTTTACCATCCGGATTTAGTTGCCATTTCTGATGCTGTTATTGCAAAAGTGGGTTATTCGACTATTGCGGAAGTACATAATGCACAGAAACGATTAGGCTTTGTACCACGCGATCATTTCAGAGAAACAGAACCTTTGGTTTCATTTGTCAAAAGGCAAATGAGCGGTTTAACGATTCATCATAAAGATTTGAGTTCCGGAAAATGGCTTACTCAACTCGATGAGTTGTTACATATGCCTATTCATTTTCAAACCAAAGAAAACGGAGCTGACCAAATAGCTAATACATTGATAAATGATTTCATCAATTAGTTTTGCCTATAGCTTGTATTCAATCATAACGTTTAAAAAGAATTGAACCCCATTTTTTACAGGTTCAATTTTTACAGATTTGCCTTCATTTGTGTCGTATTGCTGTCCTTGTATTAATTCGTCAGCTAACGGGATGTTAATTTCCCAAAAAACCGATGCTCTGAATTTATTAGTCAGATTTACCCATGCTTGTACTCGGTTATAAAATCGAAAATTCCATTCTTGAATATACAAGTCATTATCAATTGGCCATTTGCGATAGGGATTGTTTTCAAAATTCGCATAGGTCATCTTTTCACTAAATCTATAATCTATAGATGACCCAATTTCATAGGCGATATGCTTTAAAAGCTCAAATCGTGGTCCGATTATAAAACTCACATAATTCAACTTAAATTGGTTGGACTGCCTAACCCTTTGGTAAGAAGGCTGAAGAACAGAATAGTTTCCTGATGTAGAATCGTAAGTAATAATAACCGGGTCTTTCCACATGGGTTGGTCTTTTATATTAAATTGCTGCCAACGTAATTCTGCAAACATGTTTGGTCTTGCATATCTAAATGATATGGAGTGAGTATTTTCGTAAACAATATCACCTTCTACACCAGAACTGAACGACTCTAAAAAGGCATTATAACTTAAACCGACAAACTGCTCTTTTACACTATCCGATTGCGCTTTACTTTGATTAACCAATGCAATGATTAAAAGCATTAACATTCCCATTTTATGATATGTACCCATATGATTTCTCCAATAGTTTAATTTAACATGTATCTTATTTTGGTCAGATTAACATGACCAATGCTGTCACTCTATATAAGTAAATTACGATTATTTATAACACTTAAACAAGTTTACATGGATTTCATTTTACCACTTGCCACACTACTCATCGGAACTGCATTGGCTTATTTCTTTGTTACACAAGCAACAGCCAAAAAAACAGGACTATTACACCAAGAACTTGAATCTGAAAAACAGCAACGATTCACTATTCAAGAACAAAAAAGTCGCTTAGAAGAAAAAACGATTTTACAGGAAAAAGAGTTAGACAAAACCAGAAACGATTTAATCACGCAAAATGAACGAGTTGCTGAGTTTCAGGCGTCTTTTTACGGACAAAGAGAGCGAAATCAGGAATTGGAAAAACAATTAATAAACCTGAAACTAGAGTTAGATTCGTTTAAAGAAGCGCATCAAAAACAGGTCGAAAAATTGCAGGAATATGCTCGGAATTTAGCTTCACAACAAGAACGAAACGACGGGCTCCAACGGAAATTAGAAGAACAAAAATCGCAGTTTGATGAAAACAAAGAGCAGTTAAAACATGAATTGCAAGTGCTTTCCAATGCTATTTTGGATGAAAAATCAAAGAAATTCACCGAGCAAAATTCACAACAACTCAAACAGATTTTAGAGCCGCTCGGCATTCGTATCGATGAATTCAAAAAACGAGTTGAAGAAACCTACAGCGAAGAAAACAAAGAACGCGCAACGTTGAAAGAGCAAATCAGACACATGTCGGAATTAAATCAACGAATGAGTGATGAGGCCAAAAACCTTACTAAAGCGCTTAAAGGTGATTCCAAAACACAGGGAAATTGGGGAGAAGTTATTCTTGAACGCATTTTGGAAAAATCCGGGCTTCGAAAAGGGTTTGAATTTGACATGCAGGTTTCTGAACGCAACGATGATAACCGTTTACTACGCCCTGATGTGGTTGTACATCTGCCGGATGAAAAATTTATGATTATTGACTCAAAAGTAACCTTAACCGCTTATGAACAATGGGTAAATGCCGAATCAGATGAACAAAAAGCACCATTTATTAAAGCCCATCTACTTTCTTTAAAATCTCATATCAAAGGATTAGCGGAGAAGAATTATCAAAACTTATTCGGGGCTAAATCACCTGATTTTGTGCTGATGTTTATCCCGATTCAATCGGCTTTTGATGTAGCTATGATGCACGATTCTGAAGTGTATAACGACGCCTTCAATCAGAACATCATTTTAGTGAGTCCTACTACCTTACTCGCAACTCTATCAACGGTGAGTTCAGTTTGGAAACAAGAATATCAGAATAAACATGCTGTTGAAATTGCCGAAAAAAGTGGACGCATGTTCGATAAATTTGTCGGTTTTGTTGAGGATTTGGAAAAAATCGGGAAATCAATCGGTGCTACTCAAAAAGCGTATGACGAGGCATTTAATAAACTAAGCTCCGGTCGAGGAAATTTGGTTAATCAGGCAGAATCTCTCCGAAAATTGGGTGTTAAAGCTAGCAAACGATTGCCGGATTCCGTAATTGGCGACGATGAATAAATCACGTCATCCCTTCGTAATACTAAATTCTTAGCCTTTGGCAACGCATTATTCGAATCTGAATTCCGTCTCATTTTATTAAGCAGAATCCAACAATGATGATATTGTTTGTCTTTGATGTAAAAATATCTGTTGAATAATCTCTTTGTTACGGGTAGATTTCTGTAACAAAAAGGAGTTACACTATGTTCAAATTATTCAAATTCGCATTTTATGTTATTGTAGCGTTGGTGCTTTTCATGTTAAACCCAAAGAAAGAACAACACGAAAAAGCTATTCAGGAACAGACAGCTAAAGACAACACTGTTGCGGCATTGTTAGGGGCCGGCTGGATTAAATCAAAAATGGTTTCTTATAATGATTATTATGTTTGTTCGGTTACCAAATACGGCGACACGTTTGTCAGTTTTGGAATCGCGAATTATGTTTGGGTGGGCAATGTGGATACTTCGGAGCTTAAAAAACTAAAAGATAAAATTGAAGATAAATTAGACGGATAATAAAAAGGGCTTTGCTAAAACAAAGCCCTTTTTATTTAAAATGGATTTACGAAGCTAAAAGCGATATACATATTTTTATTTGACGGATCTCCATTAATATTCACATCAGGTTTAAAAAACCGTAACCCTAAGGAATAAGCCTCCGAACCCTCAACTATATAATAAACCTCACTGAACGTTGCGCCTAATTTTAGTTGAGTATTTTTCCACTGTAAACTAATAATTGGAGAAGTCCCAATTCCTGCTAATGTGTGAAAATATGCCCTGGCTCCAAGGAAAATACCAAAATTTTCAGGAGAACCACCCCTTGTAAAACCCATTCCATATTCTGCATATCCAGCCATTCCTACCATGTACGGATAACCCATTAAAAACTCTGCTTCAACGGTATATCCATCTGCTAAACGAGCATCTCCTATGCTTAAATAAGTTTGGTCTGAAAACATATCTCCCAGTACCCCAAATATTAATGGTGAACCAATTCGTAAAGTCGCACTCATCCCGTAATAGGTAGTTTCCTTTTTGGAACTATCTGCTGCTACAAATAAATCGAGACTTTCTTCCATATAGAAGTCTTCGTACACAATAGGATTCTGCGCAGAAACTTTTTGCACAGCAATTATTAATAAAATAATCGTAATAATCTTTTTCATGATGCTTTTGTTAGTTGTATTCACATCATGTTAAAGAAATAGCCCTTCTCTTTAAATAACACGAAAGTTGTAATTATTGGTTCACAAACAAACACTCAGCATTTAGCCGTTCACTCAATAAAACACGCCGATTACTCAATAACTAAACCAATACATGAATTAAAGTAATAAATGTTGGTTCAATTTGGCTTTTCAACCCCAAAAAACGAATCCATATTTATACATGAAAAACATCATACTGTTTTCTCTCTATTTATTTTCTGCAAGTTTGCAACTAGTAAATGCCCAAGAAACTAAAGTTCGAGTTTCAAATCATTACTATTATAATGTTAACGGAACACTTGTATTAAATAATGAAGAATATTTTGCAGGTAAAGGAAACTATCCTCAGGTTGCAAATCCAACACAAAGTTTGACATTAACAGTAGAACAAGGTGTTCGAATTCCTGAATCCCACTCTTTTGTAGAATTTAATTCTAGCCAAAATATTCGAACTAAAACTATCCAAAGCCAATGGGATGCACAAAGTAATACGTTTACCCGTACTGAAGAAGTAGAAGATTTCTTTTCTTCACCAGAGTCTACTTTGACCGATTCTACGGTTAGTTATGTAAACGGCGTCATTTTTGAGAATAAATCTTTTACGTATGATGAAGAAGGAAGAATAGCTCTCGTTAAATACTACTCTTCTCCGGTACTATCGGGCAACCAAATGGTTATGAATTTGATGAATGTAGATTCTCTGTTCTACTATTCAGATTCTTCGGTAACTCGTAGTTACTTAACTGATGTAAGCGGATATTACTTAGTGTCGCTAAACTGTACTTCCACATCTTCTAACGGCGACACTGTAATCACTAAATCTTACAGTCGTACCGGTTCAAAATCGGAGCCTATTGAGGCTACAGCTTATTCAGAGGGTTTTTCAGCTTTTATGAATTATACCATTTCAAAAGCTATACCGAACACAGCTTTTTTTGAATACTTGATATACAGCAGAGAAGCAGCTGATGCTATTGCCGGCAACAGCTGGACTTCCATTTTAAAACAACAAGGGTATAATGACACCGAAACTTCCGCCTTTGTTATTTATATGGCTAGTATTATTCCCGAATCTGAAATGGTGTTTGAGTTGATGAAAAGTGAAACTTATCAGACCGGCTCTCACCTTGATTCTGTTTACAATTACTCTTCAAATGGTGTTGGAGGCTTAAACTTCACAGGAAAATCAATAAATAAGAGCACTAATTCAATGTCTGATTCTTTATTGGTATATACTCAAGATTTTATGAACCCGGGCTCTTTTATACTTGTACAAGCTTTGGTAAATAAATACGCTACAGATTACCCCAACTCTCTTCCGCGTTATTTCCCGGATATCACTTCAAATGAATCTATCAATTTTGAATCACCTGTAGGTTTTGCACTTAATCAGAATTATCCGAATCCATTTAACCCAAGTACACAAATCGAGTTTACATTAAACAAGGCTGGATTTGCGCGTCTTACCGTATTTGATATGTTAGGCCGTGAAGTTAAAACACTTGTAAACACTCAACTGTCTCAAGGAACGCATTCATTTCAGTTTGATGCGAATAATTTAGCGAGCGGAATGTATATCTATCGTCTAGATATTGCCGGACAAAGTTTAACTAGAAAAATGACTCTCGTTAAATAAACCCCTAGAAGTACGTTTACTTATCGATTTACCATAACTCCGATAAACCTTTTAGTTAACCTTTACATCAAGAGAATACCTAATACCAGGTTTATCAAATAAAAAAGCCTGACCGGTGATGCCGGTCAGGCTTTAACTTATGGAGTGATCATGATTTTTAACTTAAAACGTTGGTTCAACGTGTGCATTCACAAAGTTTTCGAATGCATCGTCAATCATAACTACATCGAAACCTTTTGCATCAAGGTAGCTTGCAGCTGCAGCAGCACGACCGCCCGCTTGACAATGAACTAAATACTTCTTGTTCTTATCTAGTTCTTCAATTCTGCGCGGAATACGAACGTGAGCGATGTTTTTAGAACCTTCAGCATGGTCAATATCATACTCAGTCTTCTTGCGAACATCCAACACTTCGTAACCGTTTTCTTGATAGGTTTTTAGGTCATCGAATTTTAACACGGTAGTTTTAACAGCGTTATTTTTTTCGAGATATTCTTTGAATTCAGCGATGGTTACATAACCGATAATGTTATCTACACCAACTCGTACTAAATCGCGAACCGCAGCTTCAACCTGATGTGTATCAATTACTAAATACACTTTTTCTTCCGGACTTACATAGGAACCCGCAACAGTGTTGTACGCCTTATCAAAAGGAGCACAGTAAGAACCTTTTAAATGCGCCGCCATAAACTCAGCACGTGTACGTGAATCAAGTATAACACCGCCTGCTTTAGCAACTTCTTCAGCAGTCATTTTTGCAGGTTTTGGCAGGTTACCTAATACGTTTATACCATCGCGGTTTACTTTTTTCATACGAGCGAAGTATAACGGAGGCTCAGGCTGACCATCTAAGATAAAATCAACGAAATTATCTACATGATGCATGTATTTGAATGGGGAACTGAAGCGTACTTCATAACCAACTGTTGAATCCGGAACCGCGCCTAATGCTTTACCGCAAGCTGAACCCGCACCGTGAGCAGGCCATACTTTTAAGTATTCCGGCATTTTTTTGAATTGCTCAAGCGAATTAAATAAACGCTCAGCAGAAGGACGCATCATTCCTTGTACACCTGCAGCAGATTCCAATAAGTCAGGACGGCCAACATCACCAACGAAAACGAAATCACCGGATAAAATACCCATTGGCTCTTGAGTTGCCGCACCGTCGGTAACCATAAAGCTAATATGCTCAGGAGTATGACCAGGTGTGTGTAATACATCAAAATGAATATTTCCTAAAGAAAAACGATCGCCGTCTTTTACAAATGTTGCATTGTATTTGTTGTTCGCTTTTAACCAATTGTATTTCCAATCGGCATCGCCTTCATCAGAGGCATAAATATGAAGACCTTTTTCAGCCAATTCTTGTAAACCGGAAACATAATCTGCATGAATATGAGTATCTGCGGCAGCTATTAAGTTCAAATTTTCTTTTTTAGCCATTTCGAAATACACATCAACATCGCGCATAGGATCGATAATGATAGCTGTTCCGTTTTTTTGGCATCCGATGAGGTAGCTGTATTGTGCTAACTTGGGTTCGAAGATTTGTTTGAAAAACATAGATACGTTGTTTGAATGATTAATTAAAAATGTCTGATCGAGATGAATTCTCTATAATTTGCTTACAAAGCAAGTATAACCGTTTTTAGTCAAACTTGTATATACAAGTGATGACAATTTGATTTATAAATTTTATTTATATCGCTTCAGCATTTAGCTATTCTAGAATAAACAAGAATTATTAACGAATAGATTCAATAATCAGCGTTTTTATAAATCAACTTATTCATCCAAGTATAATTCAAACGCTGAAATACTTGTGCAACTTTTGTTACTTTACACTAACTTATCAATACAAGTTGCAAATTATTTGTATCATCAACTACACTCATACATACAAGCACAATGACAAAAACCCCTTTGCATCAGGTTATTTCCGACTGGGTAAAAGAGCAAATAAATATCGGAGCTCTTCAGGTTGATGATAAAATTCCTTCTGAGAATGAGTTAGCGCATCAGTTTGAGGTTTCCCGCCTAACTGTTCGAAGAGCTTTACAAACCTTGGAACAAGAAAACCTCATTTTTCGCTCTCAGGGTTTGGGAGCCTTTGTAAAAGCTCCTGTTAAACGAAAAAAACTCGTTCATTTAACTTCTTTTGATGAAGATTTAAAACATGCCGGTATTCAACCTGAATCCAAAACGATTACAAAAAGCATTGTAAATCCGCCTGAACACGTTCAGCATATTTTGGGAACCGATGAGGGCAAGAAAGTATATCAGCTTGATCGTGTGAGATTTGGAGATCAAAAACCTTTCGCTTTAGATAAAACTTGGTTACCGGTTTTTTATGGTCAGCTTGTTGATGATAAAGACCTTACGTTCGATTCTCTCTATCAGATTTTAGAATCCGAATACAATATTACTATTTCAAAAGGTTGTCAACGTTTCGATGCTGCCATTGCCGATGAGGAATTAGCGCATTATTTGGAAGTTCCGATTGGTTCTCCATTATTGCTCATCAGAAGAAATTCGTACACCATCGGCAACAAAATCGTGTATTACCAAGAAAGGTATTTACGCACGGATAGATTCGCTTATGAAATGATTTTGGAACGCGAATCAGCAAAAAATTCAGGGGAATACGGCATGCCAATTACCGAATTCGCCCCGATTTTCAATGCAAAAGTTGATGAATTAAGTATTTGATTTAGCGATTTGCGTACGCTCGCAACTCATCCAAAACCAGTTGAAATTCTTTCGGCAATTCTGACTCAAAAAAGAGTTCTTCGCCCGTCATAGGGTGCACAAAACCCAAGGTTTTTGCGTGTAAACACTGATGTTTCATACGCTTAAACAGTTTATCAAATAAATCTTTGCGTCCGCCGGTATTAGAGCCGTAACGCACAGTACTTCCGCCATATTCAACATCACCAAAAACAGGATGATTTAAACTGGAACAATGCACACGAATTTGATGCGTGCGTCCGGTTTCCAATTGCAATTCCACATAACTCAACAATTCCATTTCATCCAAAACCCGATAATGGGTAACTGCGTGTTTTCCTGAATCATCATCAACAACAGCCATTTTTTTTCGGTCGTTTCTGGAACGACCAATATTTCCTGTAATCGTTCCCTCTTGTTCAGGAAATAATCCCCACACAATTGCATGGTATTTGCGCTCAATATCATGAGTTGAAAACAACTCCGATAATTTTGCGTGAACGATATCGCTCTTGGCAACAACCAATAAACCACTTGTGTTTTTATCTAAACGGTGCACGATTCCCGGACGAATCACTTCATCATCAACATCAGAAAGCTGATCTACGTGATGTAATAAACCGTTTACTAAGGTTCCCGTCCAGTTACCAAATGCCGGATGAACAACCATTCCTGCCGGTTTATTAACTATCAATAAATATTCATCTTCAAAAACGATATTGATTGGAATGTCTTCCGCTTTTGCTTCAGGCGGCGGCGGTTTGGGTAATTCTATATCAATTACATCGCCGGGTTGCATACGGTACGATGCTTTTACCAATTCCTGATTTACCCGAACATGCCCGGCCTTGATAGCTTCCTGAACTTTATTTCGGGTCGCATTTTGCACAAATTGTGTGATATACGCATCTACACGGCTATTTTCTGAATGACCTTCGGGAACAACAAACTGATAGCGGGTTACCTGCGGATTTTCTTCTTCGTTTTTAAGCTGATAATTTTTCATGCGCCAAAGTTAGGGGTAAATCATCACCCTAACCAACCTTCTCTGTCTAAACTCCTGTACTGAATAGCTTCAGCGATATGCTCTGTCTTTATTTTTTCGGAAAAGCTGAGGTCTGCAATTGTTCTTGCTACTTTCAAAATACGATCATAAGCTCTTGCCGATAAGTTCAGTTTATTGATGGCATTTTTTAGTAAAGCTGAACCGGAATCATCTAATTGGCAAATGGAACGAACCATTCTTGTGCTCATTTGCGCATTTGAATACACCCCTTTTATTCCTTTAAATCGCTCAGATTGAATTTTTCTTGCGCCGATAACTCGCTCTCGAATTGTTTTTGAGTTTTCTCCGGATTGCTTGGAATTGAGTTCGTCGAAACCCACTTTATTGACTTCAACATGCAAATCAATTCTATCTAGTAATGGACCGCTAATTTTTGATAAATACCGTTGCATTGCTACCATATTCGAAGCCGAAGCATCATGCGGATCGAACCAATCTCCGGTTGGTGATGGATTCATTGATGCAACCAGCATTATTTTGCTAGGATAGGTAACGGAGCGTCTCGCTCTTGAAATGGAAACAATTCCGTCTTCAATCGGCTGACGCATTACTTCCAAAGCTGTTCTTTTAAACTCTGGTAACTCATCAAGAAACAAAATGCCATTATGAGCTAAAGAAATTTCGCCCGGCATCGGATTGCTACCTCCGCCGACTAGTGCAACATCAGAAACGGTGTGATGCGGAGATCTGAATGGGCGTTGAGTTACCAATCCGCCTTGTTTGGGTAATAATCCTGCAACAGAATGAATTTTGGTGGTTTCAAGCGCTTCATCTAAAGTCATTGGCGGCAAAATCGTTGTTAACCGTCTCGCCATCATCGTTTTACCTGAACCCGGAGGCCCAACCATAATAATATTGTGTCCGCCGGCTGCTGCAACTTCCAACGCGCGTTTTACATTTTCCTGACCTTTTACATCAGAAAAATCTACCGTTGATAAAAATTCATCGGAGGCAAATAATGATTGAATATCAACCGTTTCTTTAACCAAATTCGATTCGTTATTTAACCAGCGAATGGCTTGCCCCAGATGTTCAATCGGTAAAACTTCGATTCCATCAACCACAGCTGCTTCAAGTGCGTTTTCTTTGGGCAACAAAACCTGTTTAAATCCACGTTCTTTCGCTGAAACGGAAATGGGAAGAGCTCCTTTAACCGGACGAATACATCCATCAAGAGCTAATTCTCCTAAAATTAAGGTGTCTTTTAAACGATTATGCTCAACTTGCCCTGAGGCGGCTAACAAACCAACAGCTATGGGTAAATCAAACGCATTTCCTTCTTTTGGCAAATCAGCCGGAGCCAAATTCACGGTTACTCGCCCGCGAGGGAAATCTACACCTGAGTTTTTTAAAGCCGCTTCTATTCGCGTTCGGGCTTCTTGAACGGCTCTGTCTGGCAATCCGGCCAAAAAATATTTCGGTAAGCCGCCTGCGATATTGATTTCAACATCAATCACATGGGCATCTACTCCAAACGTTGAGGCGCAAAATGTTTGTGCTAACATATTCCTGTATCTTTTTTTTCTATTTGAAGTACAGGACACTCCGAAATCTCAATTCTTACAGGAGCGCAATATGTCAAACTCTATCTTCGAAGAAATTACAGTTACTGGAAAAGAGCTGTTAGAAACCATTAAAAGCATTGTTTCGGACGGAAATGTTCGCCGCATCGTAGTAAAAAACAAAAAAGGCAAAATCTTAATTGAAATCCCCTTAACCGTTGGCGTTGCCGGACTCGGCGCTGCCATTTATGTGCTTGGTGCTTTTATCCCTGCTATTACGTTTTATGCTTTATTTGCAAACGATTTCAGCATTTTGATTGAGCGTGACGGTGAAGGAAACAAAAAAGAAGTTGAAGCCGAAGCTCAGATTATTAAAATAGTTGAGGACGAAGGTCCCAAAAAAGATGATGAAAAAAAGGATTAATTCGGCATTTATCTTTTGGACAACAGTTTAATTTTATACAAATTAGGCGCAGATTAAGGGATTTATCGTGCGCCTTTTTTATTTAATCTTGGTTACTCTTTGTTTTGGACTTTCTTCATTTCTCGATTCACAAGGTCAGATATGGAACGGTTCCGGCTATTTTACGCAACGCTTTTCCCCAACTGAATACAAGGCTCATTCTCAAAACTGGCAAATCGTTCAAGACTCATCGGGAATCATTTATTCTGCAAATAATAATGGTGTTCTGGTCTATGATGGGGTTCAATTCCGCTTATATGAAACGCCGAATACCAGTGTAGTTCGTTCTCTCCAATTTGCTCACAATCGAATCTATTACGGTGCACAAAACGATTTCGGCTATTTAGAACCCGACTCAATTGGTGAATTGCAGTTCCATTCTTTGGCAACTTTGGTTGATTCTACCGAGCGAAACTTTCGGGACATTTGGAAGATTTATACCATACAAAACGATGTCTTTTTTTACAGTTTGTCGGGCATTTTTAAATGGAATCAGGAAACAATATCATCCATAAAACCCGAAAAATTCTTTTACTTCCCGTTTCCAATCGGTAACCAATTGCTTGTTCAGGAACCCGGGAAACACTGTTCGTTTTGGGTGAATGATTCACTCCAAGCCATTCCCGGCGATTCCTTCTTTTTAGACAAACCCTATTTCTTTGCTGGTAAAACATCATCCGGGGGAATGCTGATTGCAACAGAAACGCATGGTCTTTTTTATTGGAAAGATGCTCTTGTAAAACCTATTCCGACCGCTGTTGATAAACTTTTAAAAGAAGGACAAATTTATCACGGAATTCAGCTTAAAAACGGGAATTTTGCACTATCAACCAGAAGAAACGGAAGTTTTATCCTTTCCGAAAACGGCGATGTAATTCATTATCTCACCAAAGATTACGGACTTCCCTCGAACACACATTGGAGCATTTTTGAAGACCGAATGGGTGATATCTGGATTTCAACCGACAATGAAATTGTACACGTTTCTCTGAAACACGGAATGAGCATTATTGATGAAAGCAAACAGCTTTCAGGTACTATTGAATCTCTTCTTTTTTACAAAAATCGTTTATTAGTTGCCAGTCGCGACGGTTTTGCCGTTCAACAAGATGATGGAAGTTTTTATTACACACCTGAAATCGAAACCGATGTCTGGGATTTATTACACGTTGATGATTTTGTGTTAATTGCCAGCGGCGACGGGCTTTTTACATGGAATGGCAAAACAGTTAAACACGCTTTTAAAACCGAAACAGGAAACACGTGGTTAACTCTATATCACGATACAAAAACAAACCGCTACTTTGCCGGAACTACAAACGGATTATTAGAACTATTTCGGGTCGGTTCTTCTTGGAAAGCAAAACCGTTTAGTTCCATAAACGATGAAGTTCGAAACCTTTTTATTGATGATAAAGGTGTGTTTTGGATTCAAACCAGATACACAGGAATCGTAGAATTACATGAAAACCTTTCAGGCGATGAGGCTTTCACCATAAAACGTTATCAGGAAAACAGTCCTTTAGTTTCAAATATCGTCCGCATTTTCGAATTCAATAAAGACTTGTTTATTCATGACAATGTGAACTTTTACCAATTTGATGCACAGCAAGACACCCTTTTGCTAAACTCATCGTTCCGCGCTCAATTTTCGGGTGTATCAGAAAACGAACACTTCCATAGATTTTTTCAAGAAAGTGAATACTCCATTCTTTATACCATTTTGAACGATCAGTATTTCACCCGTATTTATCAAAATGATTCTCTGATTGTAAAACTCCGAACCGATAAAATCCCCGATTATTTTAATTCCATCGGGTTTGCCAAACATCCTGAAAAACCCATCTTCTTTCTTGGAGGTGTAAAAAACATTCTTTCAATTGATTTAAGTAAAAAACAGGATTTTGATTTGCACGAGAAACCGGTTATCAGACAACTATCAACCAACCGGACACAAGCTATTTTTCGCGGTTACGAAAGTCCATTAGTTCACTTGAGTCCGTTCCAAGCGCCGGTAAAATCCATTCGTTTTGAGTTTGCATCCGCGTTTTATGGCTTGGATTCGTCCGTAGAATATCAGTTTAGATTGATGGGATTAGATTCAACATGGTCGCCATTTACCACGGAATCTTATACGGAATTCACCAACTTAAATCACGGTGATTATCAGTTTGAAGTGCGCCAACAGTTTCCGGATTTAACGATAAGTGAAGCTGCCTTATTTACATTTTCTGTGAGAGATCGCTGGTATGCAAGTACATGGTTTTACGCGTTAATCAGCTTAGTTGCTTTAGTTAGTGTTGCTTTCGCATCTCGATTTGTTTCTATTAAACCTTTAATTGCAAAAATTTCAAGGCTTGAGGTCGAACAAAAAATGCATCACGAGCGGGAGCGTATCTCCAAAGAATTACATGATAACATCGGAACCCAATTAATTCAAATTGTTTCCGGCTTAGAACTGACCGAAGCGTATCAAAAGAAAGAGAAACAAGACAAAGCTTTGGAATTAGTACACACCTTGCGAGATGAAACCCGTTCAACGATAACACAGCTCAGACAAACGGTTTGGACACTTCATACCGGAACTATTTTGTTCAGTGAATTTTTGATTCGTGTTCAGGATATGATTCAAACTCAGCTTAAACATCATCCAAAATTGCAGTTTAAACGCCTATTAAAAGATGACATTCAATCAGTAGCTGAACAAGTTATCATTCAGCCGGATACAGCCTTACATGCTTTTAGAATTATTCAGGAAGCTTGCAATAATTCCATCAAATATGCAGATGCAACAGAAATAACCTTATTTGTTGATGTACTTGATTCCGCTCAAAAACGTATTCGCATTCGGGTTTCCGATAATGGAAAAGGATTTGATTCAACCCAAAAACGCTCGGGATTCGGACTTAACAATATGCAACAACGAGCGGAACAAGCAAACTTTAAGGTATTTATAAACAGTGAAATAGGTATTGGAACTCAAACTGAAATTGATTGGTTGTTATAACGATGGCAGATAAAAAACCAATAAAACTTTTATTCGTTGAAGACGATTTATCCTATCAAAAAAGAATGCTAGCCTATTTTGAATTGATGGACGAAGTCGAGGTTTTGTTCGCATGCGATTCCGGCGAAGAAGCTTTAGAATGGCTTCATAAAACAACTGTTCAGCCGGAAGTCATTTTAATGGACATTCATTTACGAGGAATTACAGGTATTGAAACCTGTTCAAAAATAAAACACGATTTCCCTGACATGGATATTATGATGCTTACCATGTTCGAGGAAAAAGAAAAGATTTTTCAATCCATTCAGTCAGGCGCTACAGGCTATGTTCTAAAAGAAGATTCACCTGATTTTATTTTGCAATCGATATCCGAATTACATCAGGGCGGATCGCCGATTTCAGGGAGTGTTGCCGGCATTTTGATGCAGTTTGTAAAAAATCAAAAACTGGATTCCAATCCAAAAACCGCTGAAAAACCATCAAAAAATCTGCACGCCGAACATCTTTCCGACCGCGAACTAGAAATTTTACAGCTTTTGGTTGACGGGCAGACATATACGGATATTGCAAGTCATTCTTATATCAGTCCGCATACGGTAAAAACTCACATCAAAAATATCTACCGAAAAATTCACGTGAATTCCAGAGCTTCGGCTGTTCGATATGCGCTTAAAAACAGATTGGTTTAAGTTGTTTTTTGTGATGCCTGATAAGCTCGAACGGCGGCACCTATCATCCCGGAATATTTAAACAAACTGGCTTCTTTTATTTCAGCGAATCGGGTTTCGATAAAGGGAATTACTTTATCAGCTTTATGGCACACTTCACCGCACAAAATTACATGGTCAGGATTTAGTAAGTCTTCGTAATGGTCTAACACATACTGAATTCGTTTAGCCCAAGTTCTTCTTTTTAACCCTTCTTCTTTTCTGGTTTTGTTTGATGCACGCTCGTTCGCCGTTACTCCGTTCATTTCGATAATGCCCAGTTCGGAGTTGGGAAACAACGTTTTATCAAAAAAAATGGAGGATAAAATAATTGGCCCGACAGATAATAAAACCGTTGTTCCTTTGGCATCTGCTCCGGCACCATAATTCATTTCTGCCCAAGCCATACAATCCATTCCGTTGTACACAAAAACCGTAAGATCGGTCATTTCGCTCAACATTAACTGGATATCCATATCCTCCCACATATCATCTAGATAGGGCGGACGCAAAATAATACCTTGTTTTACCGGCGCAGGAAATCCAACTCCGATAATACCTTTCCATTTGAATAGTTTTACGATTTCGTGAACTCGGCTAAGAAATCGGCTGGGAGTATGTTCAATAATCGGAAACGAAACAAATTCCGTGCTGTCTAATCGGCCTTTTTCAACATCGACTAAACCGGCACGGATTTCATTTCCTACATAATCAATTCCCAGTACATGCATTGTGTTTATGCGGTTTTACCGTGGCACTGCTTATACTTTTTACCGGATCCGCATGGGCAGGGATCGTTTCTGCCAACTTTATCGCCAACAACAACCGGCTCATGTTTTTCGCCTTGGTGTGCCGCTTGACTCATCGCCGTTTCCTGATTACGAGCTGCATTCATTTGCAATCCCATATTCGTTGCAGAATCGTGTTGTGTTTTTGCACGACTTAAATCAACCTTAGGTTTTGGAGCCTGAACTTGTTGCTGTGGTTGCGGACGGCGTTGCCCGTTACCTTGGTCAGCTGGGAATGCTTTCCAAATTAAGCTAATCGTTTCCGAGTTGATGCTTTCCAACAAGGTACGGAACATGTTAAACGCTTCACGCTTATACTCGATTAAGGGGTCTTTTTGAGCGTAAGCACGTAAGTTAATACCTTCTTTTAAGCTGTCTAATTCACGCAAATGCTCCATCCATTTATCATCAATTACAGATAAAACGGCGGTGCGTTCGAGTGCACGCATAATTTCGCGGCCTTCAGTTTCAATAATTCTGGCAACGTCTGCGACTACACGCAAATAGCGGAATCCATCAGAGAAAACAACTTGAACCGCTGATGGGCGTTGTTCGCCTTCCTGCGGAGCCGGAATATTCTTCATTACTTCATAAATCGGGCCTGCCAATGCTTTTTCTTTAGCACGATACATTTCCAATGCTTTTTCGATGATGTAATCGATTGTAGCATCGAGTCCCCATTTAGACCAAACTTCCGGTTCAACATCAAGATTTAATGCAAATACTCTTAAGAAAGTATCTTTTAATCCTTCGTAATCTCCTGCTGCATAATATTGTTCAACAATACCGGCAATTACATCTTCCATCATTTCAAAAATGTCGGAAGTTAAACGCTCTCCAATTAAAGCATGTCTGCGGCGATCGTAAATTACATTACGTTGGTTGTTCAATACATCATCATATTCAAGCTGGCGCTTACGAATCGAGAAGTTGTTTTGCTCTACGCGTTTTTGAGCACGTTCTAAAGATTTTGTAATCCATGGGTGCTGAATTACTTCACCTTCTTCAAATTTCATTCTGTCCATCAGGTTCATGATTCTATCAGAACCACCAAAAAGGCGCATTAAATCGTCTTCGAGTGATACATAGAACTGAGATTCACCATTATCTCCTTGGCGACCTGAACGACCACGTAACTGTAAGTCAATTCTTCGCGATTCGTGTCTTTCGGTACCGATAATGGCTAAACCGCCCACTTCTTCAATTCCGGAACCCAATTTGATGTCCGTACCACGACCTGCCATGTTTGTTGCGATTGTAACAGCACCGGTTTGACCTGCAGCTTTTACAATTTCACTTTCACGTGCGTGTTGTTTAGCGTTCAATACGTTGTGAGGAATACCTGTACGCTGTAACATTCTGGAAAGCATTTCAGAGACTTCAACGCTGGTTGTACCAACTAAAATAGGTTGGCCTTTCTCATGTTTTTCTTTAATAAAATCGATTACCGCGTTAAATTTTTCACGTTTGGTTCGGTAAACTTTGTCTTCAGCGTCTTTTCTGGAGATGGGTTTATTGGTCGGAATTTCAACCACTTCCAATTTATAAATCTCGAAAAATTCTGATTCTTCCGTGATAGCGGTACCGGTCATACCTGCTAATTTGTGATACATACGGAAGTAATTTTGCAGCGTAATGGTAGCATAGGTTTGTGTTGCAGCTTCAACGCGTACATTTTCTTTCGCTTCAATTGCCTGATGTAAACCATCAGAATAACGGCGACCTGATAACACACGACCTGTATGCTCATCAACAATCTGAACTTTTCCGTCCTGAACGATGTATTCGTCATCACGCTCAAATAAGGTATATGCTTTAAGCAATTGGTTAACGGCATGGATACGTTCACTACGTTCACTGAACAAACGATGTATTCCGCTTAATTGATTAGAACGTTCTTGAACTAAATCTTTCTTTTTACGCTCAATCAATTCTTCTTTATAGGAATCGCTGTATTCCGAATTATGTTGAATCTCAGCTAACTCCGTTTCTTCCTGAACTTTAATTTTTTGTTCTAAGATGGCAGTTTCAGTACCCACATCAGGAATAACAAAGAAGTTTGGATCTTCATCTTTTCCTGTGATAAACTCGCGACCTTTTTCGGTCATTTCGATAGAATTTAACTTGTAGTCAACGGAGTAATAGAGCTCTTCGTCAACCACAGGCATATTTTTCGCGTTATCCTGCAAATAATAGTATTCCGTTTTTTGAACCAACTTTTGAAACTGTGGTTCTTGCATCAGCTTTTGGAACTTCTTGTTCTTTGGAAAACCGCGTTGTGCACGTAAGAAAGCCAATCCGGCTTTATCTTCCTGACCATTTTTCAGGAGTTCTTCGCCCTCCATAATTAAATGGGCAACCAATTTTTTTTGTGCTTCAACTAAATTGGCAACTCTAGGCTTTAACAGGGAATAAATTTGTGTTTGACTGTCCTGCGGAATCGGCCCGGAAATAATCAACGGTGTACGAGCTTCATCAATTAAAACAGAGTCAACCTCATCCACTATAGAATAATGGTGGCCGCGCTGTACTAACTCGTCGGCGTTTACAACCATATTATCACGTAAATAATCGAAACCGAACTCGTTGTTTGTACCGTAAGTGATATCGGCGCGATAAGCCTGACGACGTTTATCTCCGTTTGGTTCGTATTTATCAATACAATCAACGGTTAAACCATGGAAACCAAAAATCGGTGCATTCCATTCAGCATCACGCTGAGCCAAGTAGGGGTTTACAGTAATTACATGCACACCACGACCAACTAATGCGTTTAAATAGGTAGGGAAAATCGCAACCAGTGTTTTACCTTCACCGGTTTTCATTTCTGCAATTTTACCTTGGTGTAATACAATGCCACCGATTAACTGAACATCATATGGAATCATGTTCCATGTCATTTCGTTGCCAGCAACCATCCATGTTTGGCCAACAAAACGTTTACATGTTTCTTTTAAAACAGCAAACGCTTCAGGCATCATTTCGAGCAATACGGCTTCAACAGTTTCTAAATATTCTTTATCTAAAGCATCAAGTTCGTCAACCAAAGCTTTACGTTCATCAACCGAAAGCGTCTCATCCGATGTAGAAAGCTTTTTCTTTATCTCACTGATGTCTTTATCAATCTCAACAGTTGCCTGCTTAATTCGATCTTTAAATTCGAGCGTTTTTTGTTTTAGTTGATCGTCACTTAGTGCGGAAAGGGCAGGTTCGTAGCTTTTAATCTGATCGAGAATAGGTTTTATTTTTTTTAAATCTCTTTCACTTTTGGAACCAAATAGCTTGGTAAATCCTGCAAATACTTTATCTATTACACTCATTTATAAGGTTGATTACTGAACGAAAAGACCTCTTAAACGCAACGTGTATTAAAACGTTGTATAAAAAGAGGCTGAAAGGTACAATTTATTCAGTAATAAATTGAAAATAAGAGGGGCTTTTTAACCGACTTTCCACCAATTATCCACAAAATGTTAAAGTTTTATAGATTGAGATTATATTTTTTTGTGTATCTTTCGCGTCTGTTTAAAAACCAGGAATGTTGACATCCGAGTAAGACAATGAAACGTACTTTTCAACCCAGTAAAAGAAAACGCAAAAATTCTCACGGCTTCAGAAAGCGTATGCAAACCCTCGACGGCCGTAAAGTGGTTAAACGCCGCAGAGCTAAAGGTCGTCATAAGTTGACCGTTAGCGATGAAAGAGGAGCAAAATAATTTAGTTGCGTTATCTAACTCCGCTCGACTGCCTAAATCAGGTATCTTGAGGGGTAAAACAAAATTTGAACAGTTGTTTTCAAAAGGAACAACCGTTCATGGTGCTGTTAGCAGCATCCGGTATATCTTGATAAAAGAAGAAGCTCCGCAGCAACTCATGGCTTTTGTAGTTAAAAAAAAGTTGGGCAAAGCGGTGCTTCGAAACCGGTTTAAGCGATTCATGAGAGAAGCTTACCGTAACCATCAAGCACAATTATCTCCACTTCTTTTGAACGGATTTTCTATTCACGGCGCCTTTATGGCACAATCATCATCGGCTACAAGCCATGATATCTTCAAAGACTGTGAACTTTTGTTAACGAAAATCTGCAAAAAACATTTATCGGAACGAGCATGAAATATATCCTGATGGCTATTATTCGTCTTTATCAGTGGTTTATTTCGCCTCTATTTCCGCCAAGCTGTCGTTTTGAACCTACTTGCAGCCACTATTCTTATGAAGCCATAAATCGTTTTGGTTTTTTTAAGGGAAGTTGGTTAGCTGCTAAACGTATAGCAAAATGCCACCCTTATCATGCCGGTGGTTTCGACCCTGTTCCCGAAAAAAATCAAATTAAATCATAATCGGAGTTATTTTGGATAGAAATACAGCAATAGGCTTATCTCTAATTTTTATCATTTTCCTAGGTTGGATGTACACCATGCAACCATCTCAGGAAGAAATTGACCGCATGAAACATGAAAAGGACATGCGAGACAGTTTGGCTCAACTTGCAGAACAAAAAGCATTAAGCGCACCGGAAATTACCTCACAAAATGATTCCTTTTCAAATGAATCTGAGCCGACAAATCTTGGCTCTTTTGCTGAATCAGTTAATCAGGATACCGTTTTAACACATATTGAAACTGATTTATATGCGTTTACCTTTTCAAACGTCGGTGCAGGTCCGGTTGAAGTATTTCTGAAAGATTACAAACGTTGGGACGATGAACCTGTTCAATTAATTCGTGATACCGTTCGGTCAGCGTATTCGCTCGGTTTTATCTCAACTGAGAACTACGAAATTGAAACTTCAAAAATCGTATTTACACCAAGATCTTCCGTACAAAACATAGATGTAAACGGAACTGATACATATACACTTGAATATGAGTTACCTGTAAAAACAGGCAAATTGGTTTATGCGTACACGTTTTTTGGTAATGAATATCGCATTAAACTTGATATTCGTTTCGAAGGCATTGCATCCTACATCAGCTCCAGAAAAGTTGATTTCGCATTTATCGGTGGCTTAAATACAACTGAAAAATACCGTTCTATAGAAGCAAAAGAATCTTCTGCAGATTTATATGCAGGTGATGAGCACGAGAAATTATTAATGACTGAAGCCGGCAAAAAAGATTTATCTGCTTCAGGAAAAATTGATTGGGTTTCCACAAAATCAAAATTCTTTACACAGGTAATTAAGCCTGCAGATATGACCGATGCTGCGCTTTTAACAGCAGAAGTTGTTGGTGATATTTCAAAAGAAACGGTACACACTTACCATACAGCGAGTTTAACTCTGCCTATTCCTGATACAAACACATTAAGCTTTGATATGTATTTGGGGCCGGTTCGTTTAACCAGTTTATCAGAATTCTCTGATTCTACTGATGAACTAGTAAACGTGGGATACTCTTGGATGCGTTTCTTCTCCGTTCCGCTTGTAAAATTCCTCATTATCCCATTCTTTGAATTTCTTGGCGCTTGGATTGGCAATTATGGTATTGTAATTATTCTGTTCGGTATCGTAATCAAATTGGTATTGTATCCGTTTACCAAAAAGAGCTTTGAGTCAGCGGCGGCTATGCGTCAGTTAAATCCTGAAATGCAGGCAATTCGTGAGAAATACAATGATAATCCGCAAAAACAGCAAGAAGCTATTTTAAAGCTTTACAAAACTGCGGGTGTAAATCCATTAGGCGGATGTTTACCGAACTTATTACAAATGCCTATTCTGGTTACTTTGTGGATGTATTTTCAGAACTCCATTCTGATTCGCCAAAAATCATTCTTATGGGCAAGTGACCTTTCTGCTCCTGACGTTATTCTTAACCTGCCTTTTAGTATTCCGTTTATCGGTGATCATATCGCAGGTTTTGTGATTTTGATGGCAGTAAGTATGATTGTACAAATGCAGACATCCGGCCAAACACAATCTAACCCGCAGATGAAGTTTATGCCGTACATGATGCCGATTGTATTGTTTGTTTTCTTTAACAACGTGGCATCTGGTTTAAGTTTGTATTACTTCGTTTACAACGTAGTTTCAATTGCTCAGCAAATGCTGATTAATAAAAACATCGACCATGATAAACTCATGAAGTCGATTGAAGGCACAGGAAAGCAGAAAAACGGCGGTAAGACTAAAAAAGCCAAGTAATTTTCAAGCCTTCATCAATTAGATTCTAATTTTTTAAAGCATCATGTTTCGGCATGATGCTTTTTTATCATAAAACACATAGAAAACACCTGTTTATGCTATCACCAAAAGAAGAATTTTTCTGGAAAGACCGTTTTGTAAAAGGATTAAGCTTAGATAAAAGCATTCGTATTACGGTCGTAAAAACCACTGAAATCGTAGAAACAGCTAGAAAGAATCATCAATTAAGTCCGGTTGCGACAGTCTTATTAGGTCGTGCCCTAACCGGAGCTATGCTCATGGCAGCTCAACTTAAAGGTGAAGAGCGTGTTCGTTTAACCATTCACGGAGATGGTCCGATTGGTGATATTATCGCCGAAGCAAATTATGTAGGTGAAGTTCGCGGTTATGTAGAAAATCCAAATGTAGATTTAGATTGGGCAATAGGGGCTCAATTGAGCGATGCCATTGGAAATGGAAATCTACAATTTGCGAAAACCTTGTATAACGAAGCACAACCTATAACAGGAATCGTTGAAATTACAGACGGAACCATAACCGGAGACTTAGCTCACTATATCGAACAGTCCGAACAGATTCCGTCAATGTTAGCTTTGGATGTTCAGTTAAACGATGAAGGTGAAGTCACTTCCGCAGCCGGATTATTGGTACAAGCATTACCAGGAGCTGATTTAAAAAATCTCGAGCATATTCAACAACAAGTTCTCAAACTTCCGCCGCTTGGCTTAATGATGGAACGCGGACTTTATATTGATGACATTATGGTAAATGCTATGGGTGATGTAAAAGTTCAGGAAATTGACCGTACTCCTGTTCATTTTTATTGTCGTTGCAGCAAAGACCGCTTTGTTGATGCACTTACTTTACTTCATGTAGATGAACTCGCTGAAATGAAAAACGAAAATCAGGAATTAGTTTGCCAATATTGCAATACCCATTATCAGATTACAGCTGATGAAATCTCTAAATTACATTTACAAGCTGTAGCAAAACTGAACTAATTGCTTCTTTTTTGATGAAAACGACTTATACACTAAAGGATTTCAACTTCGAGTTTGACGAAAGCCTGATTGCGCACACTCCGGCTCATCCGCGCGACCATGCTCGTCTTTTAGTGTATAATCGTGCTACAAAAGAAATTACTGATTCGGTTTTCTACAAATTGAATGAGTTTTTACCACCTGAAACCACGTTGGTTGTCAATAATTCCAAAGTGGAAAAAGCCCGAATGTTGTTCGGTAAAAAAGAAGTATTTGTTGTTCAGGTAATGAACAACAAAACGGTAGAAGCTATGGTTCGCCCCGGCAAAAAGTTTAAATTGGGTACAACAGTTGATTTAGCGGATGGAATTTCAGCGCGAGTTCAAGCCATTCAGCCGGATGGACTTCGGGTTTTGGAGTTTAACATGAATTTGGATTCACCCGAGTTAGACCACTTTAAACTAACACCGTTTCCACCATACATTCATGCTGATGAAAGTCTGGCCGAAGAATATCAAACCGTTTATGCCAAACCACTTGGCAGTAAAGCTGCGCCGACTGCCGGGCTTCACTTTACCGATGAACTCATTTCATCTCTTAAAGAAAACCGACATTCTTTTGAAGAAGTAACACTTCATGTTGGTTTAGGGACTTTTGCACCTGTAAAAACAGAACATCTCGACGAACACATTATGCATTCCGAGCATTTTATAGTTCAAGCTGATGTAGCTGCTCGACTAGCAAAAACGAAGCATATTACGGCAGTCGGAACCACTTCAGTACGTGTTTTAGAATCATCTTTTAATACAAAAAAACAACCTGAACGCCTAGAAGGCGATACCGATATTTTTATTACTCCGGGTTATTCCTTTAAGCGAGTTGATAGTTTAATTACCAACTTTCACCTTCCTGAAAGCACTCTTTTAATGCTAGTTTCCGCTTTTATGGGTTATGATGAAATGATGCGCGTTTATAAACATGCTATAAAAGAACGCTATCGTTTTTTCAGCTTTGGCGATGCGATGTTAATTGTTTAACAAAAAAAGCCCGAAGCGTTTAACTGCTATCGGGCTTTTTTGCTGCAAAATCTGATTTTCTTAAAGTGTTTCTAGTGCTTTTTGAATTCGCTTTGCCGTTTCTTCTTTCCCTATCAAAGCAATCACTTCAAACAAATCAGGGCCGGCGCCTTTTCCTGTAATAGCTAATCTAAGCGGTAAACCTAATTTTCCAAAACCAAGACCTTTTGCTTCTAGGAACGAATGTGCTTCGTGCTTTAAGTGTTCTGCAGAAAAATCAGCTGAACTCTGTAAAATTTCAGCGAATTCTATAATTAAAGCCGGTGTTGAATCTGCTTTCCATGCTTTTGCAACTGTTTTTTCATCATACGATTCAGGCGCATTAAAGAAATAACCTGCTTCTGCCACAAAATCAGTAATTAAACTGGCACGGTCTTTAATTAAGCGAATAACTGTTTCACCAAATTCCTGCGATGATATAGAACATCCTGCTGCTTCAAAATCCGGTTTTACTTGTTCCAAAATAGATGCTTCAGAGCGAGAACGTAAATATTGCTCGTTGTACCAGGTCAACTTATTGAAGTTGAAAATTGAACCGCTTTTTACAACTCGATCGAGACTAAAACTTTCAACGAGTTCGTCGAGGCTCATTACTTCTCGATTATCACCCGGGTTCCAGCCTAAAAATGCCAAGAAGTTCACAACAGCTTGTGGTTCATATTGTTTCGTTACATAATCACGAACATTTACAGGAATCCCCAAGGATTCTGCATTTCTTTTCGAAAGTTTTCCGCCAGCAGGGGACATAATTAAAGGAAGATGAGCCATTTTTGGCGGTTCCCAACCTAAATAGTTGTATAACAAAATATGCTTCGGCGCCGAACTCAACCATTCTTCACCACGGATTACGTGGGTTATTTCCATTAAGTGATCATCCACCACATTCGCTAAATGATAAGTTGGTAATCCGTCAGATTTCATCAACACTTGATCGTCTAATCCTTGAGTTTCAAAGCTTACAAAACCTCGGATTTCATCAAAAAAACGAACCGTTTCACGTCGCGGAACTTTTAAACGAATAACGTATGGGTCGCCCGATGCTAAACGACGTTCAACTTCATCTTTAGGAAGAGTTAAGCTGTTTTTCATACTCATACGAGTAATGGCATCGTACTTTGGCGAAGGGTTTCCGGATTTCTCTAATCTGGAACGCATTTCTTCAATTTCTTCTGTGGTATCAAATGCAAAATACGCGTAATCATTTTCTATTAGTTGATCGGCATATTGCTTATAAATGGCTGAACGCTCACTTTGACGATAGGGGCCAAAAGCACCCGGTCTATCCGGACCTTCACTATAATCTAAACCGGCCCATTGGATTGATTTTGTAATATCAGATTCAGCGTCTTCTACGTAACGATTCTGGTCGGTGTCTTCAATTCGTAACACAAACTCACCGCCATGGTGTTTAGCAAATAAATAGTTATATAAAGCAGTTCTTAATCCGCCGATATGTAGCATTCCGGTTGGAGACGGAGCAAAGCGTACGCGAACAGGTGTAGCCATTGATTTTAATTTGTTTTTATTGGTTTTTTGCCATTTTATGAGCCGCCAAAGGTACGAATTTTTGAGTGGTGGTACTATTCATCCATTCCAAAATAGGACTCAAACTTCCCAGAAATCTTCTTTAACAGGGTATTCTATTCGAATATCTAATTCTGGAATGATAATTTTTGTATTACACAATCGAATGGCTTTGTTTTGCAAAATTTGTGTTCTGATTTCAGGATTTGAATTCAGATAGACCTCATCATCAACAATTGGGTATCCGGATTCTGCTAAATGCAATCGCAACTGATGGGTTCGTCCTGTTTTCGGCAAACATCGAACCAAGGTGTTTTCATGTATTCTTTGAATAACTTCGAAATCAGTATAGGCTGCTTTTGCATTAGGTTCATCAGAGCATTCAAAAACAAAACCTTCTTTTCGGCGAATGCCTTTTTCTACAAACCACTTTTGAACAGTTGGTACGCCCAAAACCAAAGCCTGATATTCTTTTTCGACTTTATCCATCCGAAACGCTTCTGATATCCGATTTGCGATTTGCTCATTTTTAGCCAATAAAACCAATCCGGATGTAACCGCATCTAAACGATGTGTGATGAATACTTCGTAACCTAATTCTTCTTCTAAAATAGATTTTAGTGTGTTTTTGTGATAACGTCCGCCGGAGTGCATAGGCATCGGTGCAGGTTTATAAACCGCTAACCAAGTCTCCGTTTCTTTTAGTATCTGAATTTCGTCGGGCACACTTGGTTCCGAAACAGCCGGATTAAAATGACTTACCAAATCTCCGGTTTTAAGTCTGTACTTATCTGATACTTGATTTTCGTTTACTTTGATGTGACCAGCTTCTATTTTTTCCGACCATTGTTTTTGGGATTTAAACGGAAAACGCTCCGCAAAAAAAGGCAACAGTTCCAAGCCGGAATCAGCTGATTTTACTCTAAATTGATGGGTAAATGAATAAGGCTCTACAATTCGAACGTTGCGATAAGTCATATCAAAATAAAAAGCCTGAATAAATCAGGCTATTAATTAGGCTAAATCCAGACGCTGTTTGCTTTTAAAATCAGCATCAAAATAATGATACCATTTTCTGAACGGAGCAAAGGCATTTTCAGGGTCGAACGGACGCACACGCTCTGCTTCCATACACTCTTTGCTGCAGCATCCTTTGAATTTATCTGCGGCTTGAGGACAGCATACAAACAACTTATTGCAATCCATATTTGCACAATTCAAATACGTATCAGCCGGTTGTCCACTAATATCACAAAACGCAATAGGATCTTCGTCTGCCGGATTTACAGGAACTACTAGGCGATCATCAAATACAAAACATTTACCTTTAAAATGTGCCCCGCCTTCCAATTTGCCATAGTTCAGAATACCGCCATCTAACTGATATACATCTTTCCAGCCTTTGGCTTCCATCAATAAAGAAAATTTTTCGCAGCGAATTCCACCCGTGCAATACATGAGTACTTTCTTTTCTTTTGGAATATCGCCTTCAATTTCTTCCAACCATTTAGGGAAATCGTAGAAATTTTTCAAATCGGGAAGAATAGCTCCTTCGAAATGACCAATTTTACTTTCGTAGTTGTTACGAGCATCAATAATCACAAACTCCTGCTCGTTTTCCATCACATTTCGCCATTCTTTAGGGCTTAAGTGATTGCCGCGTCGGTCATACGGTTTTATATCAATATCAGCGCGAAGAGAAACAATTTCCGGGCGATATTTTACAATCAGTTTGGCAAAAGGAATATCTTCAGATGAATCTTCTTTGAAATGAGTGCCTTCGAAACCACTCAAAGCTGTAAGCTGAGCTTTATACGATTCAATTTCTTGTACCGATCCGGCTAAGGTTCCATTGATACCTTCGTCCGAAACATAGACTCTTCCGAAGAGGTTTAATGAACGGCAAAGTTCTTTATGTGCTTTGGTAAACTCTTTAGGTTCTTCGAGTTTATTAAATTTGTAATAGAGAATGACGGAATACATAGCGTAAAATTACCTGCAAAGTAAGTACGTTATTGTTTTTGTTGAAAGACCCGTAAATTACGGAAAATTAAGCCCAAAACCTTTGTTTAAGACACATACCTGAGCTGACATGCGATTATATCTAGTATTAGTTGCCATTTTGATGGGCGGATTAAAGGCTCAAGCGCAAGAGAGACACCTGTTCCCCAAGCCGATACAAGCTATTGTTGATGACTTTGAATCAAATTCAATTTCAAGAAGCCAAGCTCTTTTATCCATTCAAAAAGTTTTAACTGGGAACGAATTAACTGTTCCTATAAAATGCGCTAGCCCCTTACTTCAAATCCTAAAAGCATCTGGAGAAGACTTAACCACAAGTTCTATTTTAAAGTCTCAGCCGCAAACAGCATCATTTTATACAAGCCCCAGTGGAAAATTTAAATTTGAGTACTACACAACCGGTTCAGATTCCGTTTGGACTATTGACGTTGCCGATTCTATTGGAATTCCAGATTACGTTGAACGCGCCGCAATCGAAATGGACAAAATTTGGACGTTCCAAGTATCGCAATTGGGCTTTAGAGACCCATTGGCTGGAATTAATCCCTATCCGATAGCTTTTAAAAAATCAATCTATTACGGGCTCACTGAATCTACAGGAAAACGGATAGTCATCAACTCTACATTCAATGGGTTTCCAAAAAATGATGATCCTGAAGGTGATGTTATCGGTGCTCTAAAAGTTACTTTAGCACATGAATTTAAACACGCCATTCAGTATCGATATAATGGATTTTCAGGTGATTCCCATAATTGGGCGGAAATGGATGCAACCTTGCTCGAAGAAGTAAATTACGACGAGGTGAATGACTATTATTATTATTTAAAAGATGAAAAAGGAGGATCCTTATTTGTGAATCCAGAGCTATCTGTTATTCCAGGAAGCTATTATGATGTAACCTTTGCCCTGTATTTCCACGAAGTTTTCGGTGAGACCTTTTGGACTGATGTCTGGAATAGAATTGGATCGACACAACCTAATTTCTTACTTGCACTCGATGCTCAGCTTCAAGAAGAAGGTACAAGCTTAGAAGAAGAATACCCCAAATTAGTTAAATGGCATTTCTTTACCGGATTTCGTAGTAAAGCAGGATTTGGCTTTGATGAAGCCGAGAATTATCCGACTGCCAAGCGAAATGCTAACCTCTTAGGCAGCATGACTCAGTTCACTGACAGCTATTCATTGAACCGCTTAGCCTTTAAAATCATTACTATTTCAAAAGGCACTGCATCCGGATATGTAAATCTTGCTGTCCAAGGTACCGGAACTAAAAGCGATGGTTTTATTTGGCATAAATCTGATATTGCTAATGAAGTCTTTGATTTTTCGATTGAATCCGAGTCGTTTAACGTGAATAAAACCGATAAACAATGGTCACAAACAGACACTATGTTTGTTGTGCTTATAGGATCATCAGACAATGGAGATGCTTCAGCAAAAATCATGAATATTTCCGATTCTAACCCTTCACTTTTTCCTTGGGGTGATATCGATTTATCGGGAGAATTAAATACTACAGACATTAGTACAATAATTGAAGACAACCTCACAACGTATCAACAACCTGAATTGAATAATTGGGTAAGTGATATTACAAGGGATGGCACCGTATCCGGCTTAGATGCCTCCTTAATACTACGAGTGCTAAATGGTGTCGATGCTAACTTTTACATTGATGACAATCAAGATGGTTTAATGCCTGAGCCAAATTTATTTCGAACAAATGTAAACCACTTTATTTCTCCTGAAGCCGACTCAATAATTGTACTCATAAAACCATTAGACGCTAAAACAGTAGATGCACGACTGGAAGTTAATTTAGATTATAGTACCGAAGAGCTAGCGAACTCCATTTTATTAACAATGCCAATAGATACGCTCAATTTATCATTAATGAAAGTTGAATTAGATAGCTTTTTAAGTCAGGCACAAATGGATTATACCTTAGATGGTAACGAGCTAAAAATTATGATTGTAAACACTGCACCTATACCGTCTGGAGCAATTTTAACTCTTTCATTTAACAGAAAAACAGCCGTTACATCTGCACAGTTTAGCTTTTCTTCGGTTAAGGTAGATGAATACGAAACATTTTATCTGCGCTCGCCTGTTTTAAATACGGAATTACCAACAAGAGTTGGCGTATCTAATACAGATGAAACCAAAGACACTGCTACTCCAGAGTCTTTTGAACTCTATCCCGCCTACCCGAACCCGTTTAATCCAAGTACTACATTATCTTTCACGCTACCCAAAAGCGGGAATGTATCCATTTCGATTTTTAATTATTTAGGGCAACTTGTTCATCAACAACAATTAAATCAGCTTTCGGCAGGAATGCATCGCGTTAAATGGGACGCCTCCATTTTATCAAGCGGAATATATCTAATTCAAATACAGTCGAATAATCAGCGATATGTGCAAAAAGTATCTTTAGTAAAATGATTCTTACTTGCTTACAACCTTCTTTTGCACCTAATCTCTATTATTTAGCAGCACTAAAAAAAGCCGATTGTATTGTAATTCAAAATGAAGCGATTTGGTCCAGAAAAGGCAAAAGCCATCGTTTTCAAATTCGTACAAAAGATGATACGCTTTGGTTAACCATCCCGATTAAAACTGAAGACAAAAAAAAGCCTATCTCTAAGGTTAGAATCGACCACCAATCTGATCAACTTTGGTTAACGAAATGGGAACGCACATTAGATTCAGCATATAAAAACAGCATCTACTACGAACATTTTGAACTCGAAATAAAGTCAGATTTTGAACAAATTTCTGAAATGGAATTCCTTCTTGATGCTATTCAATTTATGAATCGACAGCTGTTTACTTATCTCGAATTTTCGATTGATGCGAACGCTTTACAGTGTGGCGAGGCATTTTCCAGTTATTTAAATCCATACGAATTAGTTAACCTATTTAAGCCTAATACTGTTTATCAGGAAGAAAACGGTGAGCAATTTCAATGGATTCACGAGATGGCTGAGCCAAGTTTACACGATTATCCAACCTATAAACAGCATTTTAGCGGTTTCATTCCGGGTTTAAGCATCTTTGATTTATTATTCGAAGTTGGGCCGGAAAGTTTTAAAATTTTTGATTCATTCTAAAATTCTACTTCAAGTTTACTCAATCATTTACCCTTTTCTCTAAAAAATTCGCTACTATACTTCCGTCGCAGGGTGAATATTATGCAAATGTGTTATGAGTAAAGATTCTAAACCAACACTAGCTCCGCTTTGGGGTAATGTTTTCAATATGTTAAACATGTCCAAGCAAGAGGGCGAGTCTGAAATTCTAAAAAAAATTCCCATTTTTCAGGATCTCAACAAACGAGAACTGAAAATAATTGCTCGAATTCTCTATGAAAGAACATATGAAGCCGGTGAATACATGTTTGAAACAGGTCAACCCGGTGCTGCCATGTTTATTATTAAAGACGGACAAATTCAAATAACCAGAAATAGTAAATCGGGTGAAGAACTGGTTTTAGCTACTATTGGAAACGGTGAATTTGTCGGTGAACTTGCCCTACTCGATTCATCGCCACGTTCTGCATCGGCATTTGTAACCAAACAGACTATAGCATTAGCTATTTTTCGATCAGATTTAGAAAAGCTTTTTGATAACAACCCTGAATTAGGAAATAAAGTAATGAGGCGTTTAGCAACTGTAATCGGTTTGCGTTTAAAAGCTACCAATGATTTATTGATTAATCTGGAAGACGAATATGCCACAGCATCGGAGTAATCCTGAGCGCTTAAAGCGTTCACGCATTTTTTATAGTTTGCTGGTCGTTTTCATTGTTTTAATTATCAGCATGTTAATTTGGGCATTAAACGCATTAATTCTTCCTGTAATTATTGGTTTAATATCTGCATACATAGCAATGCCTGCATTAAATTGGTTAATTCGTCAGCGTGTACCCAAAGCCGCGGGCGTAGCCATTTTGTTTGGAGGATTTATTTTTGTTGTTTTTGTAATTGGGCGACAGGTAATTTCATTGTTTCCTGATGAAAAGGAACAACTAGAGCTTAGAGTTAACATCCAATATAAAATTCACGAGAACTTCTCTGAGTTTTTGGCATCTGATAGCACTCAATCCGGGGTAGGAATGGTTAACATTCTGTTTGGACAGGAATTAAAACCCATGTTTACAACGGTTACAGGCTTTTTATCTCTAAATGAAGAAGAAGAAGCAAAGCTATTTAAATATGGTGTGTACTCTTCTGATAATGCCAAACCTATAAAACCTTCAACGATTCGGCGGTATGATGAGCTTAAAAAACTGGGTTATTCAAATATTGGAAATACAGAAAAAAAGAATGAAGCTCAGATAAAACAATTTAACCCTCTTGGAATCTCGCCCGGAAACAGTAGAATAGCAGCGCTTTTATCAGCTATATCCAACTGGTTAATAACTCCTTTCGTTTTCATTTTTGTGCTTTTTGATGACGGGGAGATTAAACAATTTTTATTTGATTTAGTCCCCAACCGCTATTTTGAAATGGCATTAACTACCGCCGACAATGTTGATAAAGCAATTGGAGGTTATTTACGCGGTACATTACTAGAAAGTACGCTTGTAGGTTTAAGCTTTATTCTCGGATTGTTAATAGTCGGTTTTGACTTACAAGCCGCTTTAATGATTGGAATTGTTGCCGGAATTGCCAACGCAATACCATTTTTGGGTCCGGTTATTGGTTTAGTGGTCGGCGTCAGCTATGCTCTTATTGTTGAAAACATAGACCCAATAATTCCTTTTTTGAGTGGTGATAATGCAATTGTAGCAGTCGTAATTACAGTCGCAGTAGTTCAGCTGCTTGATAACGCATATTTTTCGCCAGTAATTCTTGGTAAAGCCGTTAACCTCCATCCGCTTGTAGTAATTTTAGGTGTATCTGGCGGCTCCATTTTATTCGGATTTATAGGAATGCTTTTTGCAATTCCGACAATTGTAATCATGAATGTAATTATCTCAACTTTATACAAACAGTTAAAAGCATATTACATTATCTATTAGTGAAATAGCGAAATTTGATTTCGCATATGTACGTATTTTTATTTAACATTTGTCAGTGTCTTAAATACTAGTGGGATAAATAACTCTTAAAACAAAAAGATGGCAACATATCATAAAGTCTCGTTCAACAATAAGTTGTGCAGAGAATTCAGTCTTGAAGTAAAAAAACGTGTTAATGATTATTTCGAAACCAATAAGCTTTCGAGACATGCAAACGCACAAATGGTCATTAAAACCATTGTGCTTTTAACAGTCTATTTCGGTTCTTATGCTGTTTTAATGACTGCGCCATTATCGTTAAATCAGATGTGGTTTTTAGCATTTTTGATGGGTATAGGAATGGCAGGAATTGGGTTTTCTGTTTCACACGATGCTCTCCACGGTGCATATTCATCCAATAAATTTGTTAACGGAACTCTTGGCTTAACATTCGATTTATTGGGTGCAAACGGCTATATCTGGAAAATCACACACAACATTATTCACCATACCTACACCAACATTCACGGGCATGATGAAGACCTTGAAGTTGCTGAATTTATCCGTCTATCGCCTCACTCTGAATATAAATGGGTTCATCGTTTTCAACATATCCTTGCTTTTTTTGCTTATAGTCTAGCCACATTCTTCTGGGTATTCATCAAAGACTACAAATATTTTCTAAAGCATAGACTTGGCCCATATGAAGGCAAAAAACATCCGTTAAAAGAGTGGGTTGTGTTAATTATTACCAAGATTATTTATTACACATACACGATTTATTTACCTATCACAGTATTAGGTTTAACATGGTATCAGTGGCTGATTGGCTTCGCAACATTACACCTAACAGCCGGACTTATACTCGGTGTTATTTTCCAATTAGCTCACGTTGTTGAAGAAACCGACCACCCACTTCCAAACGATGAAATGACAATCGAAAACCATTGGTTAGTGCACGAAATGATTACAACTTCAAACTTTGCACGACGAAACAAAGTGCTTTCTTGGTATATCGGCGGTTTAAATTACCAAATTGAGCATCACTTATTCCCTCAAGTTTGCAGTATTCATTATCCTCAGATCAGTTTCATCGTTGAACAAACTGCTAAAGATTATGGCATCCCCTATAATTTACACGACACCTTTTCTGAAGCTGTTCGATCTCACTATCGTACGTTAAAACGATTCGGACGAAAAGATTATCAATATGCAGCGTAATCTTAAGGCTACCATTAGGTAGCCTTTTTTATTTGCTTGAACTATTTTGATATTTATTCTTCAAATTTATTGGAGTAGATTATACAACAGTTTCGTTAATCAAGCTTTTTAACATGGATAAAGCGGTTATATATTTTGTACAAAACATTGATTCCGGTTTAGTAAAGCCACAACTTGCTCAAATTATTGGCAATGATAAAGCCATTGAAGTGTACACGGATTTATTAAAACATACCTCGGTTGAACTTTCCCGTGTTAAAGCCGACCGCTTTATATTTTATAGTGATGACATTACTGTTAACGACGAACTCTTTCCAGAAGAAGATTTTATATATGAGTTACAATCGGGAAATACTTTAGCAGAAAAGATGCTTCACGCATTTGATTCCCTCTTTAATATGGGTTACAAAGAAGTTGTATTGGTTCATCGAGATTGCCCTGAACTTACTTTTGATATCATTAATTCTGCATTTAACGAATTAATCGATCACGATGTAATTATTGGGTCAACCAGAAAAGGAACAACCTATTTATTAGGTTTAAAGGAAGTCAGTTTTACATATTTCAATCATAAAAACTGGGATTCAGAAACCATTTTTGATGAATTACTTGATGAGTTAATTAATCAACAAAAAATATGGTACGAACTTCCGATTCTTACCGATATTGATACAGAAGAAGATTTACAAGTAAACCGTGTAAAGCAGTTTTATAGAAGAATTGTAGACCAAGCCTCTCTTGCCTGAGCTAATCGTTTAGTTATCTTGAACAAAAACGTAATTTCGATTATCTATCCACATCAAAAGAATTAAAAATAAAAAAGGCTGAGTTCGGAAGAACTCAGCCTTTTACAATTACCTATGTAGATAAAAGATTATCTAGAGCGTAATACTAAAGCACGGAAGTCTTTAACATTTGCTTCTGCCTTTAATTCTTCAATCCAAACTTGAGAAATTGCAGTATTTCTTTTCTGCTCTAACTCACCTTTAATTTGAAGCTTAACATCTTCTGCTACTGCATTTGTAGAAACCTCATTTTTCTCTGTTACTAGCACTACAAATGATGCAAATTCGCCATTGATAACACCAGAAATAGTTCCTTTGTCAAGCTTTGTAGCGGCACCTAATAAAAATGGCTCACGACCAACACCCGTAATAACTTCTGCGTTATAACGAACGTTCTCTGCCTTACGAACTTCTTTTCCTAAAGCGCTTGCAACATCAGCGATTGAAGATTTCCCAGCGATTGAAGCTTTAATTTTGTTTTCTGTAAGAATTTTACGCTTTTCAGTTTTAAACATACGTTCAACTTGAGGTCTTACTTCTTCGAATGAACGTGCACCCGCTTCTTGAACTTCAACTAATTGTATAACAACGTAAGCTTTAGGAAGCTCGATTGGGTTAGAAGTTACTTCTTCAACCTTTGCACCTTTCAACCAATTCAACGTTTGACGTGATTGACCAAGACCGGCAATAAAAGGAGTGTCATCAGTGGCAATAGCACTTTTAACTACATAACCACGACGATTTGCTTCCTCCGAGAAAGAGCCTTCAGTAGCGAAATAAGCAAAATCATCAGCTTCTTTTGCGCGTTCATCAACAGTTCCTAATGGATCTGCAATTACACGAGTTGAGTAATCAATAAATGAAACTTCAGATTTGGTTTCAGCAACTTTTTTAAGCACGTGTAATAAGCCGTTTCCTTCAGCAATTACATCTGTAACTTCATTTAAACCAACAGCTAAAACAGGTTTATATAACTCTTTAACCTCTTTTTTTGCAACTTTAGTTACGGTGTATGGAGTTTGAGAAGCGTATTGTAAAAAGATAAGTGAATCACTTACTTCACCGGATAGCTCAGCTTTTAGAGATTCTAATTCTTTATATGTTCTAACTGTATCTTCTGATGTTGGAGTTAAATCAAATTCAACGTAATTGAATCTCCATGTTTTCTTACGCTGGTAACGATCAATCTCTTTTTTGTAGAAATCTTTTAACTCAGACTCAGAAAATGAAATGGTTGAATCCGGAGTGTCGCTAAATGGTACACGAACGTACTCAAATGATAAACTAGAGTTACGAGCTACAAATTCATTTACAACTTCAGCGTCACTTACTTTAATGGATGATTGTAAATACTGAGCTAGTTTTTCACGACGACGTTTATCACGTAACTGCTGCTCAATAGTTAACCAAATCTGAGTATTCTCAGGCGCAGCAATAGCTTGTTGCAGTGCGTTTTGATCAATACTACCGTCTTCACGTCTGAAATATTGGCTGATAAACGGATCCGGATTTGGCCCGGTGATCATCTCCACAACTTCGTCGTCAGTAACAGTGATACCCAAATCATCCATTTTTTGTTTGATGATGATTTCGTTAACGAGTTCTTCCCAGGCTAAATCTTCGTAATAAGCTCTCATTTCTGAAGTAGCTGCATCGCCTGTTTCGTAACGATATCGCTCTGAATAGGATTGAACTTTTTGATTGTAGGCTTCAAAGCTAATAGCTTTTCCATTCACTTCACCAAGTGAACGAGGGCCAGCCTTCATGGCATCAAATACCTGAGTATCTGCCAAGGCCCATAAAACTCCGAAAGAAATTATCAGCAACCACAAAATGTATTTCGTACTTGCTCTGAATTTTTCCATTACTCCCATTAGGTACCCCTATGGTCAAAATTAAATTGGTTAATAGTCTTGTTGTTTAATAGACGAAGCTAATAAAGCCTGCAAATATAGCAGTTACGCAAGTTGGAATCAATGCAAGTATTTAAAATCAACGATTTCAGCCACTTAGAACAGAGTAATATCAATATGCTGTAAATATCTCTTCGGGTCTCTATCAATATTTTGAATTAATCGCTGCAAATTTAAAGCTAAACTATCCATCTGATTATATAAAGATGGGTCATTTGCCAATTTACCGAGAGTTCCTTCGCCACTGTTTATTTTGCTTAATAAGATGTCTAATTCTTTGGAAGTCTTATCAAGTGTAGAGCTTAGTTTCTCTAAGTTTTTTAATTGAGACTTCAACTCTTTAATAGTTTCGTTTATTTCCGGCTTATTTTGCTGAACCATCGACTCCAAGCCCGTTAATGTGGCAGATAAACTTTTAACTGATTTTTGAATATCAGCACGATTTTCAGCAATTGTATTCTTTGAAAGCTCTAAAACACCTTCAAGGTGAGCAACACTTTTCTGTAGTTCTTTTTTTGTCGGCTCATTTAAAGTAGTATTTACATTTAAGAGTACTTTGTTAAGGTTCTCACCGATTTCAGCCACTTTATCACCTAAACTTAAGCCCTTTTCTTGCAATTCACTGATAGCGCCATCATCATAGACACCTCGAATATAACCGCCATCCTGTATAAGCTGCTTTTCTTTACCTTTTTCGATGATTACAGCTTTTGAGCCCAAAATATCCGTAGCTCTGATAAAGGCTTTCGAGTCGATCGGTATTGGGATATCATTCGTAATAGCCATCTTTACTACAATAGAATCAGA
Source organism: bacterium (assembly GCA_006226965.1). GTDB lineage: Bacteria > Bacteroidota > Rhodothermia > Balneolales > M1805 > M1805. Next base: position 43,387 of record SBGQ01000073.1, read on the forward strand.
TGGAAGTAATTCAACAGTACTGATTGTGCCAATTTCCACACCGTTAAAAAGAATTTTTTTGCCTTCGCTCAAACCATCAGCTTTTGCAAAGGTGGAGAATAGCACTCTGCCATTATCAAATAGAGGAACGTTTCGCATGATCCTAAAACCGATCACGCCAATTAATACAGCTCCAACAACTGTCATTCCTATTTTTATTTCATTGGATAACTTCACAAAATCTCCTTTAAACAGAATAAGCCGCCGCCTGTACGAAGCTTTTTAAACGTTTGTTATTACTTTCTTTCATTTCGTCGATAGTACCTTGCCAAGCTAACTGCTGATTATCCAAAAAGATAGCTTTATCAGCAATTTTTAAGACACTATGCATATCATGTGTAATTACTACGGAAGTTACGCTAAGCGTATTACCCATATCAAGAATCAAATCATTTATCTCGTCTGAGGTTTCCGGGTCTAAGCCGGAAGTCGGCTCATCATACAATAAATATTTTGGTTGGAGAACCATTGCTCTTGCCAAGCCAACTCGCTTTCGCATTCCACCAGATAATTCAGAGGTACCTTTGTTACCAATATTTGCAAGATTTACTAAATCCAAACATTGCATAACACGCTCGTGAATTTGTTTTTCTGTAAAATCTGAAAAGTATCTGAGCGGGAATGCTACATTTTCATATGCTGAGATGGAATCAAACAAAGCTGCCCCCTGAAAAAGCACACCGAACAATTGTCGTACTTTTCTTAGTTCAACAAATCCAAGTTTAAAGATATCAACTCCATCAATGAGAACCTCGCCTTCATCAGGCAACAATAAGGCATTTAGGTGTTTAAGTAATACAGATTTACCGCAGCCTGAGCGACCTATAATTGCAATAACTTTATCATCAGGAATAGTGCATGTCACATTTTCCCAGATAAGATTTGGACCAAACGTTTTCTTAAGGTTTTTAATCTCGATCATTAGAGCAGAATTGTCGCTAAGATTAAATCTGATAACAAGATGTAGACACAACTCAACACTGCGGCCTGAGTTGTAACTCTACCAACGCCTTCAGCACCACCGGTTGCATAATATCCTTTAAAACAAGAAACAGAAGTAATTACAAATCCAAAAACGGTAGCCTTTATAATTCCAAAAACCACATCACTTTCATAAAAATCACCTCTTGCGCCTAGCATATAATCAGCAGCGGTTACTCCGTTGGTCAACTCTCCGGCTAACAATCCTCCAAAAATTCCGACTGAAACTACAATTAAATAAAGCACCGGAAAGCTTATAATACCAGCCAATACACGTGGAACTACTAAAAATGAGATAGAATTGAACCCCATAGAGTCAAGGGCATCAATTTGCTCGCTCACTCTCATTGAGCCTAACTCCGTTGCAATTCTTGCTCCAATGCGACCTGCGAGAACCAGACTTCCAATCCCCATTCCTAATTCAATTACTAATGAGCGCGAAACTATGGAACCAATTGTACTTCTTGGAATAAAAATATTGGATAACTGGTATGCCGTTTGGATGGACATTACTGCACCGGTAAACGCCCCAACCAGCAATATAATCGGAATTGAATCGTATCCCGTTTTAATCAGCTCTTGAATAAAGTTACTCCTGTATGTTTTAATTTCGGTAAACGATCTCAATGCTTGGTAGAGCAATAAGCAATACTTTCCGAAATAGGTAAACAAGGTCATTTATCGTGTACTTTCTCGCTATAAATTGATGGATAAAAAGATAATTCCTGTATTTTCCTCACTATGCCGAAGATAACTAAATTGTTAGTACTAAGTATTAGTTTACTGTTTCCATTGCAGCTATTTGCACAAGAGAATAATTCTGTTTTTCAGTTCTTGCAACTACAGACATCACCCCGATTATCAGCTATAGGCGGGAAGTCCGTCTCTTTTCAGCAAGGTGATCTTTTCAGCACACTCTCAAATCCTGCATATTACGATTCATCTTTTCATAATCAAGCTCAATTCGTTTATTTCAATCATTTAGCTGATGCCGGTATGTCGTCTTTAGCTTATGGTTATGCTATCGAAAATATCGGTTTGCTTACTACTCATCTAAGATATATGAATTATGGCGAGTTTTCCGGTTATGATGAATTAGGCAATGTAGTATCTGAGTTTAATGTTTATGATTTAGCGCTCTCCGTTTCATTGTCGAGAGAAATTATAAAGAATTTGTTCGCCGGTTCTTCCGTGAACTTTATTCGTTCCAGTATTCAGCATTTTCAGTCTCATGGAGCTACACTAACGATGGGGCTTTACTATTTTATTCCAACTGAAGACTTAAGTTTAGGCTTTACTATACAAGACATTGGAACGCAATTTGACTCCTATAATGGTACTCGCGAAAACATTAAATATCAGATTAATTTGGGCCTGACTAAACGCTTGAAATACGTTCCATTTCGTTTTACAATAACTGCACACAATTTGCAAAAGTGGCCATTAGAAACCATTTATGATACAAAAAGGCCTGATATCGGTACTGACCTACTCAGACATTTAAGTTTCGGCGGCGAATTCTTGTTTTCTCAAAGTTTCATTTTCAGATTTGGCTTAAATAAATTTGCTGCTGATGAAATTTCTACTAATTCAAGATTAGATTTTTCAGGTTCTAGTTTTGGACTTGGATTACGTATTTCTCGTTTTATGATTGATTTTTCACGTGTATCATATAGTAGTTTAGGCAACCAATTATTATTAAGTATATCAACCCGTTTTTAGCATGATTAGATATTTAACAGCCGGCGAATCTCATGGACCACAATTAACAGGTATTGTGGATGGAATTCCTGCCGGACTCCCTTTATCAGAAGAATACATTGCGCATCAATTAGCAAGAAGGCAAGAAGGTTATGGGCGTGGTGGGCGCATGGCTTTTGAAAAAGATCAAGCTACTATAACTTCCGGCTTAAGACACGGTTTAACAATGGGTGGTCCTATTGCATTTACTGTTGAAAACCGGGCCTTTGTTACTGATAAAGCAAATTGGCCAATGGTAATGTCCAAAATTCCTGTTGATGAAGAGTTTGAAAAAATTACCCTTCCTAGACCGGGACATGCTGATTTAGTTGGTGCTTTGAAATATGGATTTGATGATATACGTCCGGTTATTGAACGCTCTAGTGCCAGAGAAACAACAACTAGAGTTGCATGTGGTGCAATTGCGCGCAGATTTTTAGAAGAGTTTGGCATTCATATTGGCGGACACGTTACTAGAATCGGTTCTATTGGATATAATAACTACGATGAAATTAGAGCCGCAGCAGATGTTCATGCAACAAATGGCGCAAACGTTCTTGGCGCAAAAGCTGATGATTCTGAAGTAAGATGTATTGATGAATCATTAAGCGCTCAAATGGTTGATGAAATCAAAATTTGCAGAAAAGAAGGGTTAAGCTTAGGCGGACATTGGGAAATTGTTATTACAGGAGTTCCAGCTGGACTAGGCTCATTTACACATTGGGATAAAAAGCTAGACGGCTTAATTGCTCATGCTGTACTAGGAACTCAAGCCATGAAAGGCGTTGAATTTGGACAAGGTTTTGAGTCTGGTTATTTAATGGGAAATCGTGTTCATGATGAGATTATTCTTAACAATAATTCATTTTCCAGAGCTACAAACCGTTCCGGTGGTTTCGAGGGTGGAATGACAACAGGAATGCCCTTAATTATTCGCGGTATAATGAAACCCATTCCTACTATGCTTAATCCTTTAGGAACAGTCGATATTGTTTCAAAGACTTCCCAACCTACTCGATATGAGCGAAGTGATGTTTGTGCATTACCAAGGGCAATAGTTGTTTTAGAAAATGTTATTGCGCCTGTGATTGCAAATGCCCTCATTGATAAGATTGGCGGCGATTCTATTTCAGAGATGAAAAATCGATTTAATGCTTTATGATTCGAACTATTTTAATCCCAATTGTAATTTGTTTTTGTTTTTTCAATCTTGGCAACGCTCAAGACAATGCTGAAGCTACGGATAGTGATATTGAAGTCAATCTGATAAAAGGTGTTAAGCCAGAGCGTATGATCGATGAAATACGTGATTTTGCATCGCCTGCATTTGAAGGAAGAGAACTGGGAACAATTGGTAATCAAAAAGCTACTAATTGGATAAAGTTTAAATTTCAAGAAATTGGGTTAGTACCACTTACCAATTATGATTCATTTGAACACGAATTTACTATCAAGAATTATGAACTTGGCAGACAAAATTTCATCCATTTTGGTGAGTCAAAATTTTCATTTCAATCACCCAAAATAAGCCCTTCTATTTGGGGAAAAGCAACTACTGTACATGGGGCAATTGTTCTTGCTTCAAGTAGTGATTTGTTTCAAAAAATTGCACTTGTTGACATCGATACTAGTTTCGGGTTCGACGAAAATACTTTCACTAAATTATATAATCAATCAAAGGATGTTTATAAAAAAGGAGCTATTGGAATAGTTTTAGTTTGGAATTCTAACTACAAAGATGGTGTGAATCTATATCGTTTCGAAGATTTTGTTGAGATTCCACTGCTAAGTGAAAAAAACATCACGAATACTAGTCAACCTTTTTTAAACATTGAGTCTATTCCCATTCCGATACTTTTTGCTAATAAAGAAGTTGGAGATCAATTAAAAACATTTATTGATAAACCAATCGAAATTTCATCTGATTTTACTGTTAAGCAAACAACAGCAGCATCAAATATTATTGGTATGATTCCGGGAGAAAGTAACAGGCTTGATAAAGCTACGGTCTTTGTTGGTGCACTAGATCAGGAAGGAGCAAATTCATTTAATGGCACACCATACTTAGGTGCGAATACTAACGCAAGTGCAATTGTTTCGCTTTTAGAAATAAGTAGAGTTCTACTTGAGTTTCAAAAAAAGCCTAAATATCCCATTGTTATTATCGCGATAAATGGTAGCCGAAGAAATTCAAGTGGGTTAAATCATTTAAAAACATTACCTGAATATTCTTTGATCAAATCTAATCCTTGGATTCAATTAGAATCATTAGGCTACACAACTGCTGAAGAAGACCTTACACACGCAATTGTACATGTTGAATCGCCTGCTTTTTCATTAAAAAAACTTCCATTTAGCGTAGTTAAACGTCCAAAAATTGAAGCTACTATTGATACGACATATTCAGGAAACCCATTTGATGCTAGACACTTTTATAGCTTATCAGGAGACAAGTCTCCATACTCAAATCGTGTTATTGATGCGCAGAATAAGATAAATTTTGTTACCCTATATCGCCTTACTCAGGTTGCATTAGATTTAGGGTGGAGAATAAATCATAGTGAATATTAAAATGTCTAGAATTGAGCGTCTTGAATACTTTTTGTCGTTAAATGAAAAAGATGTTTTTTCAAGATATGCGTTAGCATTAGAGTTTTTAAATCTAGAGCAATATGATAATGCAATTAAACATCTCGAAATGTGCATTTCATTTGATAATCAGTACTTAGCAGCCTATTATCAACTAGCTGTTATTTGGATAAAAGTGGAACAATTTTCAAAAGCTCAGCATGTTATTGAGCAAGCTAAACTATTAGCGGAGAAGCTCGTTGACTTTAAGACATTAGCAGAATTAAATCTATTAAGTGATGAAATTGAATCTTAAAACTATTTCCGTACTAACTTTTGCGATAGTATCACCAGTATTGTGCAAAGCACAATCTAAGCATACAGTAAAAGCAAAAGAAACCTTATATAGCATTTCAAGAAAATATTCGATAACCGTTGATCAAGTAAAAAAATGGAATCGTTTAAAATCTAATGATTTAGCAATTGGTCAAGTATTAGTTGTTTCAGATCCTTTTGTCAAAACAAAAGAAACTGAGATTTTTGAAGAGATAAAGGCCAGTGCTGAATACCATATTGTGAAGAAGGGGGAGAGCTTATTCTCAATTTCAAAAAAATATTCAATTTCAGTCGCTGATATTAAACGTATAAACGATTTAAAATCAAATAGCTTAGCAATTGGTCAAAAGCTAGTAATTAATATACCTGAGTCAAAAGATTTACTAACTTCTCAACAATCTGAATTTTTAAACCTTGAAAGTTTTAACAGGCATATTGTAAAATCTGATGAGAGCCTTCAAGATATTTTAGATATTTATTCATTAGAAAAATCCGAGCTCCAAGCTCTTAATCAGGATATTGATTTATCTAAACTGATAGAAGGTCAAACAATAAATGTTATACAAGCATCTAGAATCGTATATGCTAACCCATATTTAGTAACAACAGCTAAGAATGATGTGGTATCTGTAATTCCAACATTCATCTATTCATCTACTGAGTCTGGTAATGTAGGAACATCCGGTGAACTCATTTCTAACCAAGAATACACTCTAGCACATCAAACACTTCCATTTGGTACAATTGTTCAAATAATTAACACTACAACTAATCGCTCAATATTAGCTAGGGTTACAGACAGAACAACTGAGAATGCGATTAAAATTACTGAAGCCATAAAAAATGCCATTGAATTTAATCCAATGGCACAACATGAACTCGTGTTATACACTCTTAGCAAATGATAGTATTAATTAGTTACCAGTTGCTTTTGTTGAATCGACTTTAAAAATCCCGTTCATTAAATTTCCCTTATTGTACGATTCCCACCATTGTGGAGGCTGACCATAAAGGTAATTAAACGTTGTTTCGTTGTAACGATTCATCATTAATCGCTTAATTTCATCTTGATCATTTCTACCGGCCACAACGAAATCAGACTCTGAGTAAAATTGATATGGATAATGAAACATTGTTATTAAGTCAAAGAATGGAATAATATTACCTTCACCGCTAAACTGAACCCCTGTTTCAACTAAAAAGTTATAGGTGTTTTGAGCAGTTAAATCAACAAATATTCCAAACCCGGCTCTAAACTGATTAAAATAACCATCAAGAATCGCATAATCTTGTTCTGGCTCCATTATTGGCAAACTATTAAAGTGAGCAGAGCCAATTAATAAGCTTAACGGTTCAATTTTAAAACCCGTTTCATCAACACTTAATATCATTTCTAGTTGAAATAATGTCAGCAGTTGTATAATGTCTTCTTTTTGTTTTATTGTAGAACGTGTTACCGTTCTTTCTTGTAATACATCTGGTTTAATTTTATCTAAGATGTAAACAGCTTTCGTATTCCTTTGATCACTTGCGTCAATTGCTTTTTGATACCCTAAGAATAGTTCGTCTAATAAAACATTATATGAAGTAATTTTTGTGCCTTTAATAAAAATCTCTGGCCTTAACGGGTCTTCTTTTACTAAGTATACATCAAGTCTATTTCTTTTTACTGCTTGAATGATTGAGTCTTTTAAGGCCTCCCAAAACTTACTGGCAACCATTTCAAATTGAATGGCATTTCTGTCAATTTTAATTGAGTCGGTTTTCTTTTCTGATAGTTTATAGAGTGATGTTTCGTTGAATGGATCCATTCGAGTAATCAAACCTTGTACTCGTAAGGTTTTTCTCCACATAACCCCATCTTGATCAGGACGTTCAATTTGTGCAAATGCGCTTATGCTAATTACTAGCATGAGCGCATTCAAAAGAAATAGTCTTTTCAACAAAATCAAAATGTTATCTTGCATTGTAAACAAAACTTGATTTAAACGTATTTACATCAACTGGAATAGCCTTGTTTTGGAAATTTATACGGTTGATTTTATCAATACGAATTTGGATTTGAGCTGCAATCATATTTCTTCCCATTGCATCTAGAGCTGAAAAAATGTAGATATCTTCATTTTTGGCTCTACCTTTTGTATTGAAAAACTCTTTCAATGTTTGGGAATCTAATGTTGTTTGCTCTGGTGCTAATCCTCTTTTACCAATTTCAATAGTTACTTCATCTAAACGATATCTTGCATCTTTTGGGAAATCTTTCACAAAAGATTCATCTGGTCGAATTACTAATTCAAAGTATTCTTGATAGCCTAATAAATCTGAAGAACTTAGAAATTGTGTATTGTTTTCTAATCTAATACCAGCTACAGGAGATGGTGTTGGTTTAATTCTAAAACCTTTTTTGTCAATTTCTCTTACCTGTCCATCTGGTGTTCTTGCACTAACGGTTATTACTGTTGTATCACCCTTTGGTGACCATGTAATTGTATTACCATTTACATTTAATCCGGAAGATCTATCTGAAAGAACCAACTGCGTCGGATCGTATCCAATTGCATTGAAGCGTAGAGAATTTTCACACTCAGCAATTAATGAAGGAACCGAATTTGACTGTACCTCAACAAAAGGTTTAAAAACAGTAAATGACTCTTCTATATCTTTTTCAAAACCTTTTCCACCAATTGTCTTCGCACTTACCTTGGCCTTGAACGAAAATGTTTTTGTCATTTCTGTTCCCATTTGAGCACGTAAAACTTCTGTATCTAAAAAGAATTTTGCCTCTAACGTGTCGTAATAAATACCTTTTACCGAGTTAGATTCATCGATAAGCACATGTGGTTTGAACATCATTTTTGCATTATGATCTTCTTCTGCTTTTTCGCCACCAGCATGTTCACCTTCTTTTATAGCTTCTAACGCCGCTTTTTGTTCTTCAGAAGGCTTAAGTTCATATAAAATATTTGCTTCAAATCTATCACCTAGAGGTACCGTCTTATTTTTTGCGACAGCATAAGCCTCTAAATTATCCGATTTAATTACCAACGCATCTGGATTAATGTCAAAAGTTGACATTGCGTAACCTAAAATTGGTAAATATAGAGCCGTCATAATATTAAGACGCATTCCTACGGCTCCACCGCCACCACCTGCCATAATCTAATTTCTTTTAAATGTTAATGGTTAATTGGTTTTGGTTAATTCGTAACCGAATTAAAGTTTTTGAAACGAGAAGCCAACTTCTTCATTTCTTCTTCAAATGTTTTTAGTTCATTATTTGCACTAGCCAGTCGTTCTGAAACTGAGGATGCATTATCAGACAAACCAGCCGCATTCAATTTCTCTAATGCTCCAAAAGTATCATTCATTGATTTAATTTTTCCACTTAAATCTGACAATGAAGAAGCAACGTCTAAAATTTTTGAATTAACTGTATTTGTTTCGCTTAACAAGTTTCTTGTTTTTTCAACATCAGAAACTAACAGTTTTGAAAGCTCACTCATTTTGTCATCAAGTTGTGATGCTACTTTCTCTTCAATTAAATCTTTTAATGAATCAGGAAGTTGCATATTAACAACAATTCCACCATGCTCATGAGCAGTTTCTTCTTCGCCTTCAGCTTGATCTTGTTCATCAGGATAAACTTCAATAAAAGCATCTCCTTTCATAAAACCCATGATTATAAATACAATTGCCTCACCCAAGAACCCGATTGGCATGAATATATCATATAAAGCCACACCTGTTTCTGGGCTTACCATTCCCCAGAAAGGTTTCTTCCAAATTTTTAATAACACTCCAAATACTGCCGCTGCACCAAACAAACCAACAAAAAATGAGTCTAGTTTGAATTTGCGGTATGTAAAATAAATCGGAAGATTCTTTGGACGGTATTTGCTTTCTAAGCTTGAACTCATGGTTCGACTCCCTAGGCTTAATCGGTTAAATTGTTTATAAATTTAGTGGCTAAATAAAGAATTCGAGTGCAAAGAGTCAATGCTTAAGCTAAAGTTTAACGAAATCTTTTCGTTACACTCTTAGCACAGCGAAATCCTACAAATGGTGTACCTACTGATGCATCCTGAAAGTTCCTAACTCCAACACCAATAAAGAAAGCAGTAGATTGCCAAGACCCACCTCGGTGAATTCTTCTCGGCTCTCTAATATTACTATATGATGGTGAAACAAAGTTTGCAGTTCCAACATTTTGAAGTACAACATAACTTGGATTCCATGAGTCTAAAACCCACTCGCTAATATTACCGGAAACGTTGTGCAAGCCAAAATCATTTGGTTGATAAGAATCAACAGGAGCCATAATTGGATAACCGTCGGCATCATAAACACCTCGCTCTTGTTTAAAATTGGCTCTATACTTTCCAGTTTTTGTCTGAACATCTAATCCATCCCAAGGATATACTCTACCACTAACACCACTACGTGCTGCATACTCCCACTCAGATTCTGTAAGTAGTCTTTTACCTGCCCAAGCAGCAAATAATTTTGCCTGAAACCAACTTACACAAACAACAGGCCGATCATTATAGAACGGATCATAAAAGTAAATATTCCAAGGCACTACCTCATCGAGTCCCATTTTTACCCACGCTAAACTATCTGGCATCAAGTCATCAACGGTTGTAATAGCAGGTGCACTTACATAATCAGATAGATTCTCTAAACCTGCTTTTATGAGCAATTCTGAAATAGTTGGTCTTGTTCCATAACTAGGAACAGGTATAGCTGGGTTAGTTTGCGGAGGGGCCTGCATTGCACCCATAGCAATCAAAAATGTTCTGTACTGTTCATTAGTAACTTCATACTTATCAACCATAAATGGGTTTATTGTAATTCGTTTTCTACCCTGAACTTGAATATTTAATTCATCGACAGATGTTAAACCAATAATATAGCTTCCACCAGGAACTTCCACCATATCCGTCTCTAAGTCGCTATCGGCTAAACGCACTCTACGCTGAATCGTTTTGGAGGCCAATTCATTAAAACGCACACCCGGGGTATCATAGAGAAGTATCTTATCACTCATAATGCGCTGCAATTCTCTAAGATCTTCGTCACTTGTAACTAAGTTTGCGATATTTTGAATTCTTTCGATTTTTGCAACTGTTTTTCTATCAACCTTTACAATTCTTCTTTCGGTTTCCATTGAACTTGCAGCATCATTATTCAATGGATATTGCAACCCAAAAGTTAACATTGTCATGGCGTCATTTTGTGCGGCCCCATTATTCACCGCCTCGGAAGTATTATCAAAATAATCATTTAAGAAATACATGTAACTGTATTCTAAAAAGAATCTGTTATTCCCAGAAAAGGCCGTAGAATATCTTACACCTGCTTTTCCTGCAAAAATAAAATTTGAATATGCGCTAGCTTCACTAGCATTCCGAGTAAACGTTAAATCAACTAAATAATATGGTTTACTTTCTCCAACAGCATCCCTAATTGTACCAACACCATCAATAAAACCATCTGTTTCTGGATTATGAAAATAACCCGAGACTACAAAAAATGGTTCAAATGAGGTGCTTTGAGATATCATGTATTCAAAAGACGCACCTAAGTATGCGCCGAATGCAGTATTATTCACATTTATTGGAACTAGACCTTGGTTATTCCCTAGCCCACCATTTGTTGCTATTGCATTTGGATTGGTCAATGCATTGGAATAATGCTTAATTAACTCTATCCCAAACATGTATCGCACTTTATAATCTGCCCCTCTTAATGATGCGATTGGCTTATTAAATCCAACCCCTACATGAAAACCATTAACAGGAAAAGGAACACCCTGTAAATCTGCCTCGCCGTTTAAACCTGTATCAAAATCTCCATGAAATGAATTGATTCCTAATCGAATCTGTAATTCGGCATCATCCCAATAACCTTGCGCATAAGCGTCAAGGCTTGAAGAAACTACTAAAAATGCTAACAGGACTACTGTAATTGAATGCTTCATCAAATGAAAACTTATTCTTGTGTAATTCAACATATTAATCAAAGCATATGCCAAGGTGAAAACTAACTTGGATTATGATTAGCCGAAAATGTTCCTTATCAAGTAATTAGTTTACTTAAAAAGCCAAAATTAAGTTATTTCTGACAAAATCAAAATTAACTTACTATAACTTAATTTTTTGTTTCTAATTTCTTTCTAAGAGTACTTTTTCAGGGTCAATTTTATTCTCCGGGTTTAAATCAAATCTAAAGTCAACCTGATAGGTTGGGTCTGTAAATGTTCTTAAATCTTTCAAATTAATCAGTAAAACAAGTGTCCGATTTTCCCAAATGTCAACATTATTTACTTTCCGGGGAAATTTTAAAGTGACTCGCCTTTGGTACCATGGAACAAACTCGGTTATCATTGAATATAGGGGTTGTAGCTGAATTTCTAATGGTTCAACAATAATTTCGTTGGAACTTAATTTTATGGAGAACATTTCTTCTGATAATTCTGTTGATGCGATATATAGTGATCGAACATCAACCACAACCTCTATTGTTTTGGAAAAATATTCTTTCTGCCTCTTCTGGTAGGCATCAATTTCCGATTCACTAATAAAACGTTGTTCTTTTTGTTCGAGAAATTCTGCCTGTAGTAACGGCAATGACCTAACATATACTTCTGTTCTATAATTTCGGGGACCTATTTGAACAGACATAATTGATTTTTTTTGCAATTGCTTAAATGTTGTTTTGAAATATTTTTCGATTGCTAAATAGTGATTCGAATTTACCAATGCCGAATCTGTCACTGTTAACGTCATACCATCGGGAAGAGGGACGAATACACGCTTTCTCGCTGATACATTTATAGCTGCCCTTGGGGCAGCTTTCATCAAACTATCTCTCCTTAATGAATCTTTCCTCGCTCTGTACAACGAATCCTGGATTAATGAATCCAATAGAAAACTTTCATTTGATATAAATATCATTGAATCATTTCTAATTGCAGACGAATCAACTTTATTGATTATTAAAGAATCCGGTTTGGGTTCTGTATTTTTAGTGGTATCGTTTGATTGCGCCAGAAGCTGATTCGTAAGAAAAACCTGAATGCTTATCCCAAAAGTAAAAGTGAGTATTCTTAGGATATGTTTTAAATCCATCAATTTGATATCAATCAGCTAGTTAGTATCTTCTAATTTCATAAGCGCTCTAAAAAAGCTACCAAAAATTACATGCAAATTTTAAGTGAATTTGAAAAAAAGAAACAAGTTGATTTCAAAAATGAAATATTACCTCATTTAGATTCACTTTATAATTTCGCATTACGACTCACCAATGACCACCACGAGTCTGAAGACTTGATTCAAGACACCCTCGTCAAAGCCTATCGTTTTTTTGATAGTTATGAAAAAGGAACTTACGCGAAAGCATGGCTTTTTAGGATTCTCAAAAATTCATTCATAAACAGATATAGGAAAGCATCAAAAAGTCCTGACCAGGTCGATTATGATGAAATAGCTTCTTTTTATGAAACAATTAGAAGTGAGCAATCCGATACTACAGATTATCAGGAAATTCTTTTTCGAGAGCAACTTGGCGATGAAGTTAGTTTAGCTTTAAAAAAACTTCCAGAAGATTTCAGAACAGTGGTTGTCCTTTGTGATATTGACGGATTCACATACGAGGAAACGGCTAACATGCTTGATGTCCCGATTGGAACAATACGAAGTCGATTACACCGTGGAAGAAGTTTACTTCGATCGATACTTCAAGATTATGCTATGAAACGAGGGTATTCCTGAACACTAACTACATTTTAAAACAATCTGAAATTCACTCCCCTTTCCAAACTCAGACCATTTTAATTGTACTTTTCCTTCGTGATATTCCTCAACAATTCTCCTTGTTAAACTCAAACCTAACCCCCAACCACGTTTTTTGGTACTAAATCCGGGTTTAAAAATCTGATCTAAATTTCTCTTTTCGATACCCTTACCAGTGTCTTCAATACTAATGTAAACGTCTTTTTCAATCTGTTTGCTTGTTACCTTTACATATGAACCGTCTTGATTGGGTACTATTGCATCAATTGCATTTTTTACAATGTTTTCCAAAGCCCATTCAAATAACTCTGCATTTAACGGGAGTTTTGTGCTTGTATCAATCTCACGAATTAGTTTAACACCTTTATTAAGTCTCGGAATTCTTGGCTCTAAATAATCCAAAACCTGATGAATGATGGGTTCTAAGCGTTGCTCTTTTAATTCAGGCAAAGAACCAATTTTATTAAATCTATCTGCTACTTTTTGAATTCTATCCGTGTCTTTATTTAACTCAAACATTATTTCCTGCGCCTGCTCTTTACTCAATTCCGTCTCTTTTAGTAGTGTAATCCAACCATATAAACTTGAAAGTGGTGTCCCTAGTTGATGTGCTGCTTCTTTAGCCATACCAACCCATAAGTTCGATTGCTCGTTTGCTTTGGCGGTAGACCAACTGTAATAAGCCATTCCTATTAATAATGCCAAAAACGACAACTGTATAAACGGGAAATATTTGAGTAGCTTTATTGTATCGCTCTCACCATAATAAACGTATTGTACTTCGCTACTAGACTCGTTTCCAACTTTAATTTTTATGGGTTGATTTAACTCACTGAATTCAACAACCAACTCCTCATTAATTTTACCGCCCTCTATATTTCTAGTATAAAGAATATTTCCGGTTGAGTCCGTAACCAAAGAAGGTACTTCAAATCGGTTTTTTATGATTATTTCTGTCGCTACAAAATCTAATGCCGAATTTGCCAACTCAGCATCAACTCGTTGTAAACTACGTATCCATCTCGTTTTTTCAGCTCGATTTAATTGATTGTTAGCCTCAAGTTCACTGTATATAGATTGTAGATCTTCCCTAATTTCTACATGCTGAGGGATACCATTATATTCAATTGCTTTCGCCCATAATTCAATACTGCTTTTTTCTTTATCTCTTAATGTGTTTAGCAAATAATAATTATACGTAATTGTTGAAGTAGCAATTACAAGTAAAAAAATGGTGATGTATAATTTTGAGCTTATTGAACCCAAGCTATTTGGTTAAATTTATAGATGGGTGGATAGTATGCATTTTTTTGAGACTAATTTTCTTCATATTCAAAATCATCATCAAATGTGTGGAATTTTAACTTTTGATCTAGCTCTTTAATTAAAATAAATGCTCTTTTTCTCATTGCTAAGTTCATTGAATACATTTGTATTGCTGTTTCTCTGGCTTTTTCAAGCTGATTCAAATTAATTTGATTATGCGCTATAAACCACATTGCCTTTTCAACAACATATTCATCATCAGAAACCAGAGATTTTGATTTTTCAAACTGTTCTAAAGATTGCTCAAATTTACCGTCGTTATATGATAAAATCCCCAAGTTGTAATATGCCAAACCTGCTTTTGAGGATTCAGGAGATTTTTGAATCAGTTCACTTAACAACTCTTTTGCCTTAGATTTTTTTCCATCTATTATTGCTTTAATACCCAATGTTAAGAGTGAATCTTCTTCACTAAAATACTTTCCTGATGAACGAGTAATATTTGCTCCTTCTAAATCCATCAAATCAATTTTCAATAAACTAACTTGGTGTGCATCTCGGTTGATTTTAATTAATAAACCACCACTAATGCTCAGCAAAACGATTGCAGCAGCAGAAATCCAATAGCTCAATCGTGTAACTTTTTCTTTAGCTGGTTTAGTATCTCTCATTTCGCGCTCCAGCATAACTTTTTTAACACCAGCAACCGTTTTCATGTATTCAAACAGTTCACTATCAGTTAATGCCAATGCCCAAAGTTGATCTAATTCCTTAGGGGTTGCCGATTCTGCAAGCCATTTATCTACTAATTCAATATTAAGTTGGTTCATTTTAAGCCTTTTAAATATCCTTATACACCAAAAAGACGCATCAACTTTAAAAACCTTACACTTAGTTAAATATATTTAA